>DASRRQ010000095.1:0-14034 GCA_035695505.1 Marmoricola sp.
TTCTCGGCTGCGGCTTCGACCTTCTCGGCCTTGACCTCCGCCTTGGCTTCGGCCTTCTTCTTGTGCGGGCCGATCACCATCGTCATGTTGCGGCCGTCCTGCTTGGGCGAGGACTCCACGAAGCCGAGGTCGGTGACCTCCTCGGCCAGCTTCTGCAGCAACCGGTACCCGAGCTCGGGACGGTGCTGCTCGCGACCGCGGAACATGATCGTGATCTTGACCTTGTCGCCCTGGCGGAGGAACCGCACGACGTGACCCTTCTTGGTCTCGTAGTCGTGCTGGTCGATCTTCGGCCGGAGCTTCATCTCCTTGATGACCACGTTCGTCTGGTTGCGACGAGCCTCACGGGCCTTCTGGGCGTTCTCGTACTTGAACTTCCCGTAGTCCATGAGCTTGCAGACCGGGGGCCGGCCCTGGGGAGCGATCTCGACGAGGTCGAGGTCGGCTTCCTGGGCAAGCTTCAGTGCCTGGTCGGTCGGCACGATGCCGACGGTCTCACCGTTGGGGCCAACGAGCCGGACCTCGGGTACCCGGATCCGATCGTTGATGCGCAGCTCAGTGCTGATGTGTCCTCCTGGGTCGTTTTGCTGGGCCGACCACTCGGGGGCTCCTCCAACAGCGAAGGGCTCCCGTGCTGACGCATGGGAGCCCCTTGACGCAGCGGTGGACGGCGTACGCCGCACCGCTGGACCGGACCCGACGACCTGGTGCCCCCGACTTCAGGGCTGGCGGTCGATGCGGGTGGGAGGAGCCTCCACTTGTCAGATCGGGCATCCCAGTGTGAGCCGGGGCGTCCGATCGGTCGTTCACAAGGGTACAGGCTCCAGGCGCTCAGGTCACATCGGTGGATCAGCGTCGAGACGCACAGCCCGGCCCCAGCCCCAGCCAGCGTCCACCCGGACCAGGAGCAGGCCTTCGGCCAGGGCGCGGAGCTCGTCGCCCTCGAGCGCGAGCAGCACCGGCCCGGCGACGTCGACAAGCAGCGCGTCAGCACCGTCCTGGAGCGCCGAGAGCGCTGCCTTGCGCAGTTCCACCGCCACCGGCCGCGCCTCGGGGTTCCAGGCGGCGAGCGCGTCGGTCGAGGTGAACGACAACAGCGCCGTCCGCCCGTCCTGCCCGGTGATCAGAACCGTGGCCATGTCGCTGGTCTTGTCGTGGGCGAGACCCTGCGCGTCGTACTCGACCTCGCCGAGCACCGCCATCACCGGCACCAGCACCCGGCTGTCCTGCAGTGCCGCCAGCGCGGCTGCCCGCTGCGCCGGGTCCGCGTCGTACGCCGCGAGCGCTGCTGCGACCGCGACCGGCGCCGATCCGTCGTCACCGGCGAAACCGGGGTCCGGGATCACCCGTTCGTAGTCCACGCCGGCCATCTTCTCATCGGATGCTGCCTCACCGGTGCGCCGGAGCATCCGCTTTGATCCGTAGGCTGCACCCATGAGCTCCTCGGCGACCGACCACCAGAGCAACACAGCCCGGACCCGGCTCGCTGCCCGGCTCTCGACGGCGGTCGGAGCGCTCGATGATCCGGCCACGCCGATGGTGGTCGTCGACCTCGATGCCTTCGACGCCAATGCCGACGACCTGCTGCGCCGTGCCGCCGGTACGCCGATCAGGGTCGCCTCTAAGTCGCTGCGGATCCCGGCGCTACTCGAGCGGGCGCTGGCCAGGCCCGGGTTCGCCGGAGTCCTGGGCTACACCTTGCGCGAGGCACTCTGGCTGGTCGAGCACGCGATCACCACCGACGTCGTGCTCGCGTACCCGACGACCGACCGGGTGGCGATCGGCCGCCTCGCCGCGGATGACGCCGCCCGCGCCGCGATCACGCTGATGGTCGACAACGCCGCCCACCTCGACCTGATCGATGCCGCCCGCGGCGGCGTTCACGCGTCGATCCGCGTGGCTCTGGACATCGATGCTGGCCTCCGACTCGGGCGGTCGCACGTCGGTCCCAAGCGGTCTCCCCTCCACGACCCGGCCGAGGTGGTCGCGTTCGCCGAGCAGGTGATCGCCCGACCGGGCTTCGACCTCGTCGGGGTGATGACCTACGAAGGCCAGGTTGCCGGCGTTCAGGACGACGTGCCCCGGCAGCGCGCGAAGTCGATGGTGGTGCGCCGGTTGAAGTCGGCCTCGATGGCACAGCTCGCCGACCGCCGTGGCCAGATCGCGACCGCGCTCGGCGCCTTGACCGACCTGGAGTTCTGGAACGGCGGCGGCTCGGGCAGCCTGGAGGCAACCGCAGCGGACTCGGCGGTGACCGAGCTCGCGGCCGGTTCCGGTCTGCTGGTCCCCACCTTGTTCGACCACTACCAGAGCTTCACGCCACGGCCGGCCGCCTTCTACGGCGTACCGGTCGTGCGTAAGCCGTCGCCCGAGATCGCGACCGCAGCCGGTGGCGGGTTCCTGGCCAGCGGCCCGGCAGGCAAGGATCGCGCCCCGACGCCGTGGGCACCGCCCAACCTTTATCTGACCGGCCTCGAAGGTGCTGGCGAGGTCCAGTCGCCGCTGACCGGCTCGGGTGCCGCCGCGCTCCGGATCGGCGACTGGGTCTGGTTCCGGCACGCCAAGTCGGGCGAGCTGGCCGAGCACACGAACCTGGTCCACCTCGTCGCCGCGGACAGCGTCACCGACACGGTGCGCTCCTATCGCGGCTTCGGCTGCTCCTGGTGAGCGCCCCGGTCCAGATTCGGGACCACTGCCTGGCTGCGCTGCCGACGCTAGGAGGCGCGCGTTTGGTCTGCATCGACGGCCCGTCCGGTTCCGGTAAGACCACCGTGGCGACCCAACTGCGTCGGATCCTGCCGGCCACGATCGTGCATGCCGATGAGCTCTGCCCAGGCTGGGACGGTCTGCCCGAGGTCCCGGGGATCCTCGCTGCGCTCCTCGAGCCGCTCGCGGCGGGCCGCACGGGTGCTTTCCGCGAATGGGACTGGCTACGCGAGCGGCCCGGCGAAGACCGGACCCTCGAACCGACGCCGGTGCTGATCGTCGAGGGCCTCGGCGCGGGCGCCCGCGCCTTGGCCGCGTGGACGACCACTCTCGTCTGGCTAGACGCCGACCCGGATCGGCGGAAGCGTCGTGCGTTCGAGCGGGACGGAGACTACTTCCGCGACCAATGGGCGCCATGGGCTGTCGCCGAGCGCGCGTACTTCGCGGACGAAGGGCTGCCCGACCGAGCCGATCTGATGTTCAGGACCGGCTGACCCGCAGCCGAGCTCACGCAGCACGAAGTACGGCGGCGCACGGGATCACTCAGACGTCACCAGCCTGGCCTCAGCCGCGCTCGACCTGGCTGTTCTCAGCGACCAGGCGGCGTAGGTCACGGACGGCCTGGATCGCCCGGTCGCCATCGGTGGACTGGATCGCCAGCGCCGAGATCGAAGTCCCGTCGGACAGGTCGAGACCGGCCCACGGCGCGCCCCGGCGCAGGTTGACTGAGACGATCTCGGCCCACGCGTAGTCGCGGCGCCGGTAGCCGTTGACGACGATCACCCCGCTGCTGGTCACGGTGACCCGCGAGCGCATCAGCGCGAGCCAGACGCCGAACGCGATCAGACCGAGGAACACGAGGGTGCCAAGTTGGAAGCCGGTGAACTGGGCGCGGTCCTTGGCACCGACCGCGATCCAGGCCGTGATCGTCAGCGCGAGCAGCATCGCCCCGAGGACGGTGCCCATCAGTCGGGCGCCGAACGGCCGCCACGTGTGCGGGAGGGAAACGTCGTTCTTGCTCATCAGCTCAGTCACAACCGGCATGCGTGGATGTCGGTCAGCAGGATCGCACGGGCGCCGAGCTCGTACAGGTCGTCCATCAGCTGCTGGGCGCCGGCGCTGGGCACCATCGACCGGACGGCCACCCAGCCTGCGCGATGAAGCGGCGCCACCGTCGGGCTCTCCAGGCCGGGCGTCAGTCGGATCGCCTCCTCGACGCGGTCGGCCGGGATGTCGTAGTCCATCATCAGGTAAGACCGCGCCACCAGGACGCCCTCGAGGCGCCGGCGGAAGGTGGTCAGGCCCTCGGGCTCGACCCCGGCGCGGCTGATCAGGACCGCCTCGGACTCCATGATCACCTCGCCGACGATCTCCAGGCCGGCCTGCTTCAGGGTGCTTCCGGTCTCGACGACATCGGCGATCGCGTCGGCGACACCGAGCTGGATGCTGGTCTCGACGGCCCCGTCGAGGTGGACGACGCGGGCATCGATCCCCTGCTCGGACAGGTAGCCCTCGACCACCCCGACGTACGAAGTGGCGATGCGCTTGCCGTTCAGGTCCGCGAGCGTGCCCAAGGTGCCGGGACGGGCGGCGAATCGGAATGTCGACCGGCCGAAGCCGAGCTGCATGGTCTCGATCGCCGTCGAGCCGGAGTCGAGGAGCAGGTCACGGCCAGTGATACCGATATCGAGGGTTCCCTCGCCGACGTACAAGGCGATGTCGCGGGGGCGGAGATAGAAGAACTCGACGCCGTTCGCAGTGTCGAGCAGGCTCAGCTCCTTGGAGTCAGAGCGTTGCCGGTAGCCGGCCTCCCGGAGCATCTCGGAGGCCGAGGTGGACAGGGCACCCTTGTTGGGCAGGGCGATCCGGAGCAGGGAGCCGTTGCTGGTCATCGGGAGTTCCTAGAGATAGGCGTAGACGTCGTCGAGCGAGATTCCGGCGGCGAGCATCAGGCACTGCGCGTGGTACAGCAGCTGGCTGATCTCCTCGGCCGCCCGTTGATGCCCTTCGTGCTCCGCAGCCATCCAGGATTCGGCGGCCTCTTCGACGAGCTTCTTGCCGATGAAGTGCACGCCGGCGTCGAGCTCGGCCACGGTGCCGGAGCCCTCGGGGCGCGTCTCAGCCTTCTCGCTGAGCTCGGCCCACAGCTCTTCGAACGTCTTCACGGGGTCAGCCTAGTGCGCGGGCGCCAGCCGATATCGCCCGCCCTCAGGAGCCGAGATGCTCGCGGCGGCGGATCCTACGCAGCGTCACCGCGGTCGCCAACGCTGCGCTCGTCGCCTCGTAGCCTTTGTCTTCCTTCGACGACTCCAAGCCGGCGCGGTCCACTGCCTGGGCCTCGTCGTCGCAGGTCAAGAGACCGAACCCGATCGGCACGCCGTGGTCGAGCGCGACCCGGTTGAGTCCGTCAGTCGCCGCCGAGGAGACGTACTCGAAGTGCGGAGTGCCGCCGCGGATGATGACTCCCAGGGCGATCACCGCGTCGAACCCTTGCCGGGCGAGAGCATCCGCGACCACCGGGAGCTCGAAGGAGCCGGGGACGCGAACCACGATCGGCGATTCGACCTGGTGCTTGCGCAGCGCGTCGAGGGCGCCGTCGACGAGCCCGGTCATCACGTTCTCGTGCCAGCTCGCCGCCACCACCGCAACGCGCAGGTCGTGGCAGTCGAACGGCTTGTCTCCGGGCGCGTTCTTGGGGCTGCCTTCGCCACTCATGAGGTTGCTCCTGTCGTCAGATCGGGCAGATCGTGACCCATCCGGTCGCGCTTGGTCCGCAGGTAGGCGATGTTGTGGTCGTTGGGCCGTGGGGTCAAGGCCACCTGCTCGGACACCGGGATGCCGTATGACGCCAGGCTCGAGGTCTTGTCGGGGTTGTTGGTCAGCAGCCGTACCGAGCCGACACCGAGATCGCGCAGGATCTGGGTCGCTGCGCCGTAATGCCGAGCATCGGCTGGCAGGCCGAGATCCAGGTTGGCGTCGACCGTGTCCCGGCCACCGTCCTGGAGCTGGTAAGCCTGCAGCTTGGCCAGCAGGCCGATCCCTCGGCCCTCGTGCCCGCGCAGGTAGATCACCACGCCGCGGCCCTGCGTCGCGATCCGGTCCAGCGCCTCGTCGAGCTGCGGACCGCAGTCGCAGCGCGCGGACCCGAAGACGTCGCCGGTCAGGCACTCGCTGTGCACCCGGGCGAGCACCGGCTCGTCAGTGCGCAGTGCCGCAGGGTCGCCGTAGACCAATGCGATGTGCTCCGAGCCGTCGACGGTGATCCGGTAGCCGAAAGCGGTGAAGTCGCCGTGCCGGGTAGGCAGCTGGGTCTCCGCGACCCGCTGCACATGCGTCTCGGTACGCCGGCGGTAGTGCACCATCTGCTCGATCGAGATCATCTTCAGACCGTGCTCATCGGCGAAGGCTCGCAGCTCGGGGCCGCGCTTCATCGTGCCGTCGTCGTTGACGACCTCGACCAGCACGCCGGCCGGGGTCAGCCCGGCCATCCGGGCCAGGTCGACGGCCGCCTCGGTGTGGCCTCGGCGTACCAGGACCCCGCCCTCGCGGTAGCGCAGCGGGAAGACGTGTCCCGGCCGGGTGATCTCCCACGGCTCGGTCGCCGAGTCGGCGAGCACCCGGGCGGTGTGGGCCCGGTCGGCTGCGGAGATGCCGGTCGAGACGCCGTCGCGGGCGTCGACCGAGATCGTGTACGCCGTGCGCAATTTGTCCTTGTTGTGCGGCGTCATCAGGGGGATCTCCAGGCGGTCCAGCATGTCCGCCGGCATCGGCACGCAGATCACGCCGCTGGAGTGCCGGATTGTGAACGCCATCAGCTCGGGAGTCGCCTTGGCGGCGGCGAAGATAATGTCGCCTTCGTTCTCGCGGTCCTCGTCGTCGACGACGACCACGGCCTTGCCGGCCGCGATATCGGCGATCGCGGCCTCGACGTCGTCGAGACGGATCCCGACGTGCTGGCGTTCTGCAGGGTTCTGCTCAGTCATGTGCCTTCACCATCTTCTCGACGTACTTTGCGATCACGTCCACCTCGAGGTTGACGACGTCGCCGGGTTGCTTGAAGCCCAGAGTGGTCCGGGCGAGGGTCTCGGGGATCAGGCTGACCGTGAACCCCTCCGCGTCGACGTCGGCCACCGTGAGGCTGATGCCATCGACGGTGATCGAACCCTTGTCGACCAGGTAGCGGTTGAGCGCTGCGGGGAGAGAGATCCGGACCAGCTCCCAGTGCTCGCTCGGCGTACGGCTGACGATCTCGCCGGTGCCGTCGACGTGGCCCTGGACGATATGGCCGCCGAGGCGGGTCGCGGGGGTGACGGCGCGCTCGAGATTGACCTGGGAGTCGATCATCAGCCCACCCAGCGAACTGATCGCGAGTGTCTGCAGCATCACGTCAGCAGTGAAGATGCCGCGCTTGTTGGTGACCACCGTCAGGCAGACCCCGTTGACCGCGATCGAGTCCCCCTGCTTGGTGCCGTCGAGCACGTCGTCGGCCCCGATCGAGATCCGGACGGCGTCCTCGAGTTTCTTGATGGCCAGGACGACGCCCAGCTCCTCGATGATTCCGGTGAACATCAGAATCCCTTTCCGTGGATTGCGTTGCTGGGGCGTCCGGTGATCCGGATGTTGTCGTCCAGGACCGCGATATCGATGTCCTCGAGCTGGATTGCCTCGGAGATCGCAGCGATGCCCAGGTCCCCGACGGCCGGGAGGCCCGCGCCGAGCAGCTTCGGCGCGACGTACGCGACCACCTCGTCGACGCAGCCGGCACTGAGGAACGCAGCAGCCACGGTCGGGCCGCCCTCGAGAAAAAGGTGTTGCCGGCCCCGGGCGTGCAGGTCCGCCAGGACTGCGTGCACGTCACGGGTGCGCAGGTGCACGGTCTCGGCGGCATCGTTGCGGACCCGGGCTGTTGGAGGCAGGTCGCGCTCGCCCATCACTACCCGGAGAAGTTGGCGCTCGCGAGGGAAAGGTTGGTCGAGCTCGTCGCGGACAGTCAGCTCGGGATCGTCGATCAGGATCGTCCCGGTGCCGACCAGGATCGCATCGCACACGGCACGCAGCAGGTGAGTGTCGCGTCGACCCGCGGGGTTGGTCACCCAGCGACTGGACCCGTCGGCCGCTGCGCTACGACCATCCAACGTGGTCGCGAACTTCCACGTGACGAACGGGCGGCCGTGCTCGTAGCTGAACGTCCAGGCGTGGTTCAGCAGACGTGCCTCGTGCTCGAGCACACCCGAGCGGACCTCGACGCCGGCGGCTCGCAGCGTCTCGGCTCCACCGGTCGCGGTGGGGTTGGGATCCGGCTGCGCGAAGACGACCCGCACGACGCCGGCGTTGATGAGCGCCTGAGCGCAGGGACCCGTACGGCCGGTGTGGTTGCACGGTTCGAGCGTGACGACCGCAGTCGCTCCGCGAGCCGCCGACCCGGCTTCTGCGAGAGCCGCGGCCTCGGCATGCAGCGTACCCGCGCCGCGGTGGAACCCCTCGGCGATCTCGGTGCCGTCCGGGGCGAGAAGCACGCAACCGACCCGTGGGTTAGGACCATGCGGTACGCCGGGCGTGGCGGCCAGCTCGAGTGCGCGACGCATCGCGTGCTCGAGGACGACATCGTCGATCCCGCTCATCGCACCGCTCCTGTCCGTATCCGGCTCGCGGACTCGAAAGGGGTGCTGGGAAAGTTGCACAGGTCACGTCACCGGACGTCGTCGGACGCCACAGATCAGACCCAGCGTGCTTCTTCCCATCCGGACTTTAACCGTCGGTCCAGGAGTTTCACCTGGTCAACCGATCGCTGGCTGCGAACGGGTCGCGGACTTTAACCGCCGGCTCGGACTTTCACCGATCCCAGAGCACGCGAGTTTTCACTCGTAGGCCTAAGCCTGCCACAACAGCACCGCAGGAGGCTCGTCTATTCCTTGTGAAGCGGCTTACACCCGGCAGACTGAGTCCGTCCGGTCACCGAGCCTGTCGAGATGCCGTGAGCGACCTGCAGCCTCACGCCTCTGCGCGCGCCTTCAGCTCGCGGACCATCGCGTCCGGGTCGTCGGCCGAGAAGACCGCGGAGCCCGCGACGAACACGTCGGCGCCGGCGTCTGCGCAACGCTCTATCGTGTCCAGCGAGACCCCGCCGTCAACCTGCAGCCAGACCTCGAGCCCTGCTGCGGAGATGAGCTCTCGGGCGCGGCGGATCTTCGGCAGGCAGACGTCGAGGAACTTCTGACCCCCGAAGCCTGGCTCGACGGTCATGATCAGCAGCATGTCGAGCTCGCCGAGCATGTCGGCGTACGCATCGATGCCGGTGGCCGGCTTCAGCGCCATCGAGGCGCGTGCGCCCTTGGCTCGCAGCTCGCGCGCGAGTCGGACCGGTGCCGCCGCGGCCTCGGCGTGGAAGGTGACCGAGCCAGCTCCCGCCTCGGCGTACGCCGGCGCCCAGCGATCTGGGTCCTCGATCATCAGGTGCGCATCCAGCGGCAGGCCGGTCGCCTTCGCCAAGGATTCAAAGACCGGCAGGCCGAGCGTCAGGTTCGGGACGAAGTGGTTGTCCATCACGTCGACATGGATCCAGTCAGCGGTCGGGATGCGGGCGACCTCGTCGGCAAGGCGTGCGAGGTCGGCGTTCAGGATGCTCGGCGTGATCTGGATACCCATAACGGGCCTGATCGTAGTGGAGCCACCACAAGCGCTGACTCGACAGCACCCAAGGCCCAACTCAACGGCCCACAACTGCCAATTCAACGTTTGCGGAGCAGGGAGATGAACATGGCGTCGGTGCCGTGGCGGTGGGGCCAGAGTTGGACAGCGCCGCGGAGGTGCGCGGACTCGGCATCGTCGGCAGCGACGAGGCCGGTGGCGTCCTCTACGACGACGTCGGCACGGCGGCCGAGCACCGTCTCCACGACCCCGACGGTCTCAGCGACGACGGGCGAGCAGGTCGCGTAGAGGACCACTCCCCCGGGCCGGGCGGCGTCCAGGGCGCTGCCGAGCAACGCAGTCTGCAGGCCGACCAGCTCCTCGACATCTGCCGGCGTACGCCGCCAGCGGCTCTCCGGACGGCGACGCAGCGCCCCCAGGCCGCTGCACGGCGCGTCGAGGAGCACTCGGTCAAAGCTGGCGGGCAGCCACGCCGGCTCGGTGCCGTCGCCGGCGATGACCCCGAGCACCCCGGGGCGCACAGCGCGCAGCGACCGGTCAACCAGTCCAGCACGGTGCGGCGCGCGCTCGTTGGCGAGCAGTCTCGCGCCGCGTCCGGCAGCGAGGCCGGCAAGCAGCGCCGCCTTGCCACCCGGGCCGGCGCAGAGGTCGAGCCACCGCTCGTCAGGCCCGTCGAGCGGTGCGTCAGCGGCAACCAGCGCGACGACTTGGGAGCCTGCGTCCTGGACGCCGGCACGACCTTCGCGCACGGCGGCCAGGGCGCCGGGATCACCGCCCTCAAGCGCCACGGCGTACGGCGAGATCGCGATCGGCGTCCCGCCCAGCTCGTCCGTCCCGCACACACCCGGCCGTGCCACCAGCGTGACCCCGGGCCGCTCGTTGTCGGCGGCGAGCAATGCATCGAGCTCAGCGGGTCTTGCGAGTGCTGCCGACAGGGCGTCGACCACCCATTCCGGATGTGCCGTCCGCACGCTCAGCGGCCGTCCGTCGAGCCAGTCGGCGAGCGGGCGCGCGGCGATCTTCCGCAGGACCGCGTTGACCAGGCCCGAGGGTCGGTGCCCGATCTGCTCCTTGACCAGCGCGACGGTGGTGTCGACGGCCGCGTGCGTCGGGACCCTCATCGAGAGCAGCTGGTGGGCGCCGAGCCGGAGTGCGTCACGGACGCCACCGTCGAGGTCGCGGCTGACCAGCCGGTCGATCACATCGTCGTAGCTGCCCCGGAGTCGGAGTGTGCCGCCGACGAGCTCAGTCGCCAGGGCGGCGTCGCGGCCACCTACGCTGCGCTCGCGCAGCAGCCGGGACAGCTCGAGGTTCGCGTAGGCGTCCTTGTCCGAGACCGCGCGCAGGACGTCGAAGGCGACCAGGCGGGCCGGGTCAGTCCTGGGCACGGTGCTTCTTGACCAGGGTCTTCGGAGCGCAGGAAGCCCATGCATCGTCAAGCACCTCAGCGAGCTCGTCGCGGGTGATCTCACCGAGCCGGGAGAGCTGGACCAGCACCGCATTGAAACCGTTGAAGTGGTCGATAGTGAAGAACGGCCCGTCGGACTCCACCAGCGCCAGCTTGTCCTCGGGGGTCGCCGTCCGGATCATCAGCAGGTCGGTGAACGGCTCGCCGGTGGCCGGGTCGATCGCGGTCTTCCCGGGCTTGCGGTACAGGACGAACCCGCGGCCCTTGTCGACGCCGTCGCGGACCCGGTGCGGCACCAGCCAGGTCTGCACATCGCCCCAGCTCGTGCCGAACCAGGTCTGGGGCAGCGCACCGCAGATCTCGTCGACGTCGGAAGCCTTCGCTCGCCGGCCAGCCATCGTCAGCCCTCGTCGGTGAGCGGGCCGCCGAGCACGGTCCCAGACTCCAGTCGGACGCCGCGGGCCCAGTCGGCGGCTGGCATCGCCTTCTTGCCGAACGCCTTGACCTCGCCGAGGACGACCGGGCTTGAGCCCGTGCCGACGTAGACCGCGTTCTTGGTGACCTCGACGACTCCGGGTGCCATCCGCTCCTGGTCGACGATTCGTACCGGCCCGACCTTCATCCGCTCCCCGTCGTAGGTCGTCCAGGCGCCGGGCGCGGGCGTGCAGGCGCGGATCCGCCGGTCGACACCCAGGGCTGGGTCCTCCCAGTCCACCCTGGCGTGCTCGACGAGGATCTTCGGGGCGAACGTGACGCCTTCAGCCTGCTGCTCGCGAGCTTCGATCGATCCGTCGGCGATGCCATCCAAAGTCGCCACCAGCAGCCCGGCGCCGCCCTCGGCGAGCTTGTCGAGCAGCGTCCCGGCGGTGTCGTCGTCGTGGATCAGCTGGGTCATCAGCCCGAACGTCGGCCCCGCGTCGAGCTCCTTGACGATCCGGAAGGTGGTCGCCCCAGTGACCTCGTCTCCAGCCCAGATCGAGTGCTGGACCGGCGCTGCGCCACGCCAGTGCGGGAGCACCGAGAAGTGCAGGTTGATCCAGCCGTGGACCGGGATGTCCAGGGCCGACTGCGGAAGCAGGGCGCCGTACGCGACCACCGGGCAGGCATCGGGGCGCAAGGCGCGCAAGGCGTCTTGGAACTCCGGGTCCCGCGGGTGCTCCGGCTTCAGCACCGGTACGCCGAGCTGGTCGGCGAGCTGGGCCACCGGACTTGCTACCAGCTTGCGGCCACGGCCAGACGGCGCGTCGGGCCGGGTGAGGATCCCGACGAGCTCGTGCGGGCTGTCTGCGATCGCCTGCAGGGAGGGCAGGGCCGGTGCTGGGGTGCCGGCGAAGACGATCCTCACAGACCGAAGCCGTTCGTCGCGTGCGGCGAGACCTTGACCCGGGTGTCCGCGCCGAACCACTCCGCCTCGCGGATCGTCTTCATGGCGGCCTTGCGTGCTTCCCGGTCGAGGCGGTCGATGAACAGGATGCCGTCGAGGTGGTCGGTCTCGTGCTGGATCGCACGGGCGAGCAGCTCGGAGGCCTCGATCCTGAGCGGGTCGCCGTGCATGGTGAATCCCTCGGCCACGACCGAGTGCGCCCGGATGCAGTCAAGCGTCAGCCCCGGCAGTGAGAGGCAGCCCTCGGAGCCGTCCTGGGTCTCGGTCGACAGGCTCAGCCGCGGGTTGATCAGGTGCCCGACCTCGCCCTCGACGTTCCAGGTGAACACGCGCAGGCCGACGCCGATCTGCGGAGCCGCCAGGCCTGCGCCGGGAGCATCGAGCATGGTGTCGGTCAGGTCGGCGACGAGGTTGCGGATCTCCTTGTCGAAGCTGGCTACCTCCGCGGCGGCTGAGCGCAGCACCGGGTCGCCGAACAACCTGATCGGCCTGACGGACATGGGACTCCTTGTGGTGGGACCCGGCAAGTCTAGGGGCGGGCTCGCAGACCGCGCCGTCAGCCCAAGGAGGCCGGATCTACTTCTACCCTCAGGTGCGGTTCCTTGCGTGCTGACCGTTGCGCCTGCAGCGCCACCAGCGCCGCGGAGAGCCTGGCGCCCGCCGTACGCGGCACCCGGATCACGTAGCGCTGGTCCTCGGCCACCGCCCCCGGGCCTTCCGCCGGCACCGGCACCGGGCCGAGCACCTCGGCGCCGTCCGGCAGCTCCAGCGCTGCGATCGCCGGAGCCAGCAGCTCCTCGGGGCCGGTAAGCGTCGCTACCCGCGAGGCCGGCGGCAGGTGCGCCTCCTGCCGCTCGACGATCTCACGCTGCGCGAATCCTGACGGGTCCCAGCGCACGAGGGCCTGCACTGCCGGGTGTACCGGGTCGCCGACCACGATCACCCGACCGTCGGCGCCGCTCACGAGTGCCGCCGCATTGAGCCAGCGGCGCAACGCCTCCTCCTCGGCACGCAGGTCGGACCGCGCGAGCAGTAGCCACGTGTCCAGCAGCACGACTGCGGCGTATCCGCCGGGCACGGTGGGCTCGGCTCCCGGAGTGGCGACCACGATCGCCGGTCTCGCCGGGACGTCGAGGAGCACCCGGTCCCCCGACGAGGTCTGCACCGGGATCGACGGGAATGCGCGGCCGAGCTCCTCGGCAGTCCGGAGGTCGCCCAGCACCGGGGCGCGCAGGCCGCGTGCACCGCACTCGGGGCACGACCAGGCCAGGGCTGCGGTGCCGCACCACGTGCAGGTCGGCGGGGCCTGGGCGCCCCGGATGCGCAACGGCCCGTGGCAGGCCGCGCAGGCGGCTGGCGTCCGGCACGTCTCGCATGCCAGCCGGGTTGCGTAGCCCGAGCGCGGCGTCTGGACCAGCACGGGGCCGGACTCCAGCGCGGTGCGCATCGTCTCGAAGACCGCGTGCGGCAACCGGCTGCTGCGGGCACCAGGATCGCGGGCCAGCTCGCGGTCGGTGGCACCGGCCACACTGACCCGGGCCCGGTCCCGGAGGGCGGCGCGCGGCAGCGCGATCTCGGCCGCCCAACCGCTGCGGACCAGGTACTCGGCCTCGACACTGCGGCTGTGTGCGGCGAGCAGGAGCGAGCAGTCGGCGCGCTGAGCCCGGATCAGCAGCACCTCGCGAGTGTGCGGGTACGGCGCCCTCGGCTCGGCGTACAGATCATCACCGTCGTCCCAGAGCGCCACCAACCCCAGATCTGCTACCGGCGCGAAGGCCGCGGCCCGCGTGCCGATCACGATCCTGGCCGTACCGCGGGAGACCGCGAGGAACGCTGCGTAGCGCTTAGCCGGGCCGCTGTCGGCGATCAGGACCACGTGCTGGTCCGG
>DASRRQ010000096.1:0-47258 GCA_035695505.1 Marmoricola sp.
CGACGCTCGCGGCACGCTCGGGTGCCCGCACGTTGGTGCTCTCCACCGACGCTGCGCACTCCCTCGGTGATGCGTTCGGCGAGGTGATCGGCCGCGAGCCCACCCGCGTCGCGGACAACCTGTTCGTGCACCAGGTCGACACCCAGCGCCGCTTCGAGCGCTCGTGGGGCGACATCCAGGGCTACCTGATGTCCGTGCTCGATGCCGCCGGGGTCGACCCGATCACCGCCGAGGAGCTGACGGTGATCCCGGGCGCCGAGGAGGTGCTCGCGCTGCTCGAGCTCCGCCAGCATGCGCTGTCGGGGGAGTGGGACGTGATCGTGGTCGACTGCGCGCCTACCGCGGAGACCCTGCGCCTGCTGGCCCTGCCCGAGGCCCTGAACTGGTACATGTCGCGGATGTTCGGCGTGCAGCGCCGGGTAATGCGGGCGCTGCGCCCGGTGCTGACGCGCGCCGCCGGCGTGCCGATGCCCGAGGACTCGGTCTTCGCTGCGATCGAGCGCCTGCACGCCGACCTCGAGGAGGTCCAGCAGATCCTGTCCGACAAGGACGCCAGCGTCCGGTTGGTACTGACCCCCGAGGCCGTCGTCGTGGCCGAGGCCCGACGGTCGCTGACGAGCCTGTCGCTCTACGGCTATCGCGTCGACGGCGTGATCGCCAACCGGGTCTTCCCCCGCGACGGGGCCGATCCGTGGCGCGACGCCTGGGTAAGCGCCCAGGAGGGCGTGCTCGCCGAGGTCCGGCAGTCGTTCGTCGACCTGCCGATCTGGACCTCGGCGTACCAACCGGGCGAGCCCGTCGGTTCCGGGGCGCTTGGCGGCTTCGCCGAGGCCCTGTACGGCGGCGACGACCCGCTCGCCGTGCCGGTAGGCGACGGCCCGATGACGATCAGCCGGACCGCCAGCGGGGCGGTGCTGCGGATCGCCTTGCCGTTCGCGGCCAAGGAGGACGTGGACCTCGCCCGGCACGGCGACGAGCTCGTCGTCACCGTCGGGCCGTACCGTCGGCTGTTGGCACTGCCCGCCGCCCTGGCGCGGCACACTGTGACCGGAGCGCGAGTGGAAGCGGGCTCGCTGCAGGTGAAGTTCCGCAGCGAGGCCGAGGACGAGCAGGAGGAGCAGGCGTGAGCGACAGCAGCGGCCCGGAGGGCCCCGGCGACACTGGTCGCCCGGGCGAGAGCGGAGCCGGGACGGCGCCGAACGGTGAGCCGATCGGCGAGCCCATCGGGAGTGTCGGCGAGGAGGCGGCGAAGCTGTTCGCCGCCCTGTCGGGCTGGGCAAAGGACCAAGGCACCGACTACGCCGGTACGGCGGCCAGTGCCGCCTCGGCGATGTCCGGGGCGCTGCACGACGTCAACGAGCACATCGCGACCGGCGGCGCGGACTGCAAGTACTGCCCGGTGTGCCAGGTGATCTCGGTCGTGCGGACGACGAGCCCCGAGGTCAAGGCGCAACTGGCGATCGCGGCCAGCTCGCTGATGCAGGCTGCTGCCGGCGTGCTTGCTACCCAGGTGCCGACCGACGCCAAGGGCGCGCCGGTCGAGAAGATCAACCTCGACGACGACGAATCGTGGGACAACGAATGAGCGAGCGTCTGACCGTCGGCATCGACGTCGGCGGCACCAAGATCGCTGCAGGGGTGGTGGCCGAGGACGGCACCATGCTCGAGACCACCCGACGGGAGTCGCCGGCAGAGCACCCTGCGGCGATCGCCGAGGCGATCGCCGCTCTGGTCAACGAGTTCTCCGACGATCACGCCATCACCGGTGTCGGGGTGGCTGCGGCCGGGTTCATCGACCTGGCGCGCACGACGGTGATGTTCGCCCCGAACCTGGCCTGGCGCGACGAGCCCCTGCGCAACCTGATCGCCGAGCGGCTCGACGTACCGGTGGTGATCGAGAACGACGCGAATGCCGCCGCCTGGGCCGAGTACCGCTTCGGTGCCGGCAAGGGCGCCCGCACGCTGGTGATGGCGACGATCGGCACCGGGATCGGCGGCGGCCTGGTCCTCGGCGGCGAGGTCTTCCGTGGCGGGTTCGGTGTCGCGGCCGAGTTCGGGCACATGCGGGTCGTGCCGCAGGGCCGTCTGTGCGCGTGCGGCCTGCACGGCTGCTGGGAGGCGTACGGTTCCGGCACCGGCCTGACGGTCCGCGCCCGTGAGCTGGCCGCCGCGGAGCCGGAGCGCGCGACGATGCTGCTCGGCCTCGCCGGCGGCGATGCGGCGGCGATCGAGGGGCCGATGGTCTCCCAGGCAGCAGAGAACGGCGACCCGGTCGCGTTGCAGAGCTTCACCGAGCTCGGTGGCTGGATCGGGGAGGGGCTTGCCAGCCTGACGGCGATCCTGGATCCCGATGTGATCATCGTCGGCGGCGGCGTCAGCGAGTCGCCCGCCTTGGAGCTGAGCACCGTGGTGACTTCGTTCGAGGCCGCTGAGACGGGCTTCGGCCACCGCCCGGCACCGAGGATCGCGCTGGCGTCGCTCGGCAACGACGCCGGTCTGATCGGAGCAGCCGATCTCGCCCGGGTCAGCCACTCGTCCCGAGTCGCGGGCCGGACGGAACGCTCGCACTAGGCAAATTAGTCCGTAATATCCCTTTTGCCCTGATTAGTTGTTACGCTTGTCGGGTCCCAGGGAGGGGGCTACGGCGATGCAACATGGGCGTGAGGCTTCGAGACGAGCCCGAGATCGAAGGAACCGCGACCAGCGCGGGGCAGCGGCGGTGGAGTTCGCCCTGATCGTGCCACTCCTGGTCATGGTCGTCTTCGGCATCGTCGACTTCGGGTGGGCGATCAACCGCGACTCGCTGGTCAACGACGCCGCCCGCGAAGGTGCGCGCGCCGGCTCGCTCGATGCGACGGCTGCCCAGATCGAGAGCACTGTCCGTCAGGACCTGACCAGCATCGAGCCGCTCGGGACCAAGCCATCGAAGATCACCGTCACCGTGTCCTGCCTCAAGCCGGACAACACGGTCTGCACCAACGTCACGACCGATGCGGTCTCTGGAGGCACCGTCGTGGTCACCGTCGCGGTCGACCACACCTGGATCACCCCGGTTGGCAGCATCTTCGGCAAGGGCATCGTGCTGAAGAAGACGGTGGAGATGAGGATCGAATGAGCGGGCGGTCCCGAGACCAGGGTGGCGCGGTCGCCTTGATCTTCGCACTGCTGTCGGTGGTGCTGATGGGGATGGCCGCGCTCGGCGTCGACTTCGCCTCCCAGGTGAATGCGCGTCAGGAGCTCCAGGACGCGATGGACGCCGGCGCCCAGGCCGGCGCGTACCAGCTGCCGTCGAACGCGGCCAAGTCGCTCAGCGACGCCTCGGCGTTCGCGAAGGCGGCGGACTCGGTGGCGTCGCCTGCCGTGACGTACTTCTGCGTAGTCGCCTCGGTCGCGAGCGGTTCGACGTGGATCGTCGACACCAGCCAGATCCCGAGCGTCTGCAACCCCCTCGCCGCCAAGGTCGGGACGACCTACACCGGTGCGCGCTGCAGCGCGAGGATCTGCTCGATCCCCTGCAAGCCGGCATCAGGCGACCAGTGCAACACCATCCAGCTCGCCGACAACAAGCAGGTCCCGTTCACGTTCGCCCGGATCCTGGGCTTCAAGTCCGGGTCCACCGGAGCGACCGACTCGGTCGCCTGCAAGGGCTCCTGCGGGACGATCCCGCCGAATCCGCTCAACGTGGCGGTCGTCGCCGACCGGACCGGCAGCATGAGCGCGACTGATGTCAGCTCGATGATCACCGGGATCAAGTCGATGCTCAAGGTGATGACGCCCACGCAGCAGTACGTCTTCCTCGGCACGATCGGGCGCGCCAGCTCCTCTGCCCCGAGCTCGTGCAAGAGCAGCCCGAGCACGAGCACGACCACCGGACCGTGGCTGCCGACGCCGTTCACCAAGGACTACCTCAACGCAGCCGGGACCGACGTGAACACCTCGAGCCAGCTGATCAAGGACATCAGCTGCCTCACCTCGGCGTCGAGCACTGGGACCTCGCTGGCTTCGCCGTTCAAGGCAGCGGCCCGGTACCTGCTCGGGTCGTCGGTCGGTGGTTCCAACAACCTCTCCTCGCTGCCGACGAGGACCACTGGCACGCCGCGCAACGTGATCATCTTCGAGACCGATGGCCAACCCAACGAGACCGCAGCGACCGGCGGCTCTACGTCGCTGTCCTCGAGCGCCGACATCTTCGCCAACTCCGCCGACTACACCACCGCGAGCGCGACGACCGGCCCGGTCTCGAACCCGGTGACGGTGACCACGACGACCGGGTCGGGCAGCAACAAGATCACGGTCAACACCACCACGACGTACAAGACGACAACGAAGACGACGACGAACACCTACGACGGCGGGCAGAACGCCTGCAGCAACCTGCAGCAGGTCGCGGCGAGCGCGAAGGCGGCCGGGATCCTGGTCGTCACGATCGCCTACAACCTCTCGGGTGTGACCTGTGATGAGAACAATCCGACCCCGCCGAACTCGACGTCCTCGACTCTCGACGGAGCGATCGTGCCGCTGACCAACACCCTGGTGGGCAAGGTTCGCACGATCACCCAGTCGGTCACTCGGACGATCACGAACGTTGTCTGGTCGGCGCCGGTGGGCAGTCAGGTCACCGACGTGCTGGCGTCGGTCGCCTCACCGGTCTCCGGCGGCGCGGCCAGTACGAACAACAACAACTGCGGGACCGCAGCAGGGCGGGCAGCCGAGAACTCCGACGGCGACTACTTCTTCTGTGCTGCCTCCGGCACCGACATGGCGCCGATCTTCAAGACCGCTTTATCTCAGACCGGTAGCGGCATCAAGCTGATCCAGCTGCCCTGATCAAGTCCGCTGGCGCGTCCTTGATCAAAGAACCGCCCCGTCGTCCCAGCCGGAGTCAGGGTCGTCCGGCCCGTCCATCGTGGCGACGAGGTAGCCGAACGAGCCTACGAATCCGGCCGCCAGCAGGAAGATCAGGAAGCCACCGAACGGGCCGTCGCCAAGGTGCTCTCCGACGCGGAGCAGGGCCAGCACGAGCCCCAGGATGGGCGTGCCGACCAGGATCGCCCACGCCACGCCACGCGGGCCGCTGAGCCGTGGCACCGGCGGCGGCGGCTCGGGCACGAAGTGGCCCTCGTCCTCCCAGGACGCCGCGCCAAGCTCGAGCGGGACCTCGAAGACGGGGGTCGGATCCACCCGCGACGACGGCTCGGGAGCCGGTACGTCGGGGAACTCGGGCCGCTCGCCGTACCCGTCGACGATGTCTTGCCAGGCAGCATCCTCGCGGGCGCGCCCGGTCTCGTCCTCGTGGCCGCTCACGGTGCCGCCACGGGCGCAGTCACCCGGCGTACGAAGTCGGCCGACTCGGCGAAGATCTGCGGCGCGTCGTTGTCGAGCGTCGCGACGTGGAAGCTGTTAGCCAGGACCCGCTCCTGCTTGTCGGTCGAGGAGATCGAGCCGAGGATGATCCGCGCCGACGATGGGTCCACGACGTGGTCGTCGGCCGAGCGGAAGAGCAGCACCGGCACGGTGACCTTGGCGAGGTCCGCCCGGACGCCCTTCCAGGCAGCGACCATCGAGGCCAACGGCTTCAGCGGCGTCTTCGGGTAGGCGTACTCCTCGACGCCCTCCTTCTTGATGTCGTTGCCGATCGCCGGGAACGCCGCGACTAGGTGCTTCATCACCGGGAGGGCCAGGAGCTGCTTGTTCGTGCTAGCGACTGCGGCATTGACCAGGACGAGCCCGGCGAGGTCCGCGGGCCGGCGCTCGGCGAGGGTGATGGCCAGACAGCCGCCCATCGAGAGGCCGCAGACCACGACCACGTCGGTACGGGCGCGCAGCGCATCCAGCTCGGCCGACAGGGCCGCGTAATAGTCCTCGTAGCGAGTGCTCGTCATCTCCTGCCAGGAGGTCCCGTGGCCGGGCAGGAGCGGCACCGCGACCGCAAAGCCCTGGTCGGCGAGGTGCCGGCCCCACGGCACCATCGAGGCTGGCGACCCGGTGAACCCGTGGCTGAGCAGCACGCCGACACGTCGCCCGGACGCATCCGGGGTGCCGTCGCTGTAGAAAGTGTCAGCGTGCGGTGCCAGTGCCACCGGGATCCTCCGTCGGGGTAGGTCTGCTCGAGTCGTGTTGGCTGCCTGTTCGGCGGCGGGCCATCTGCACCGAGTCTGCGATCAAGGCTCGGTTCAACGACATGGACCATCGTTTCACGGGGTACCCAGAGGGGCTAGGGTCTGGGTGACCCATCAAGGTGGCCATCACGGTGGACGGAGGTGCAGGGTGTTCTACTGGTTCCTGAAATGGATCGCGCTCGGTCCGCTGCTGCGGGTGGTCTTCCGCCCCCAGACCGAAGGCGCCGAGCACATCCCGCCCGAGGGCCCGGCTATCCTCGCCAGCAACCACCTCTCGTACGCCGACTGGCTCTTCATGCCGCTGACGGTCCCGCGGCGGATCACCTTCGTCGCCAAGGCCGAGTACTTCACCGCCCCGGGCATCAAGGGCTGGTTCCAGAAGATGTTCTTCTCTGGCTCCGGCCAGGTCCCGATCGACCGGTCCGGCGCCAACGCCGCGGAGGGTGCGCTGAGCACCGCCAAGCGCGTCCTGGCCGAGGGCGACCTGTTCGGCATTTACCCCGAGGGCACCCGGTCGCACGACGGCCGGCTCTACCGCGGGAAGACCGGCGTCGCCCGGCTGGCTCTGGAGACCGGCGTCCCGGTGATCCCGGTCGCCGTGGTCGGGACCAACAAGATCGCCCCTCCAGGCAAGACCTTCGGATCGATCACCCGGCCGGTAGTGCGGATCGGCACGCCGTTGAATTTCGACCGCTACGAGGGCATGGAGAACGACCGGTACATCCTGCGGTCGGTCACCGACGAGATCATGTACGAGATCATGCGCCTCTCCGGCCAGGAGTACGTCGACACCTACGCCAGTCGGGCCAAGGACGAGCACAAGAAGGCTGCCGAGGCCGCAAAGGCAGCCGAGCGGAGCGACGCAGTCGCCGAGCAGGACCAGGCGGCCGCAGGCAGCACGACCGTGGCTGACGACGCCGAGCCGAAGGCGTCCTGACCCGCCAATGGGCCTCAGGGCACCAGGCCTGACCGACCCCGCCGGCGCGGCCGTCACCGGCACCCTGTTCCGGGCCCTGGCGGTGCTCCGGTTCGTCGTCCTGATCAACGCTGTCCTGCTCTACCTGCTGTACCAGCACCGTGACGGGGACTATCCCCACCAGACGCTGGGCGCCTGGATCCTGGTCGCGATCGGCGCCTGGACGGTCGTCGCCGTCTGGACGTACGCCGCCGCGGCACGTCGGACCTGGCTGCTGCTGGCCGCGGATCTCGTGATCGCCTGCGCTGCGGTGCTGGTGACCCCGGCCGTCAAGGGCCACGACTTCACCGCCACCCTGCCAGGCTTCTGGGTCACCGGCGCGGTGCTCGCCTGGGCCGTGTGCCTGCGGTTGCCCGGCGGGCTGATCGCGGCCGCGGCCGTCAGCGCGTGCGACCTGTCGGTCCGCGACCACATCGACCTGTCCCGGTGGCCCAACATCTTCCTGCTCCTTCTCGGCGGCGCGATCGTCGGGTTCCTCTCCGACCTGCTGCAGCGGACCGCCGCCGAGCGGGACCGGGCCGAGCGGGCAGCAGCGGCAGCCGCCGAGCGGCAGCGCCTCGGCCGGATCGTCCACGACGGGGTGCTGCAGGTGCTCGCGCTGGTCCAGAAGCGCGGCGGTGAGATCGGGGGCGATGCGGTCGAGCTCGGCAGGCTGGCCGGGGAGCAGGAGGTCGCGCTGCGGGCGTTCGTCCAGCGCGAGGTGGCCAGTCCGCCGGCCGGCGAGCTCTACGACCTCGGCGGGGCGCTGTCGGCGATGGCGACGGCCCAGGTCAGCGTGGCGCTCCCGGGCGGGACCGTCGCGGTAGCCCCGGCCGTCGGCGTCGAGATCGCAGCGGTGGTCGCCGAGTGCCTGAGCAACGTCCGCCACCATGTCGGCCGCGACGCCCCGGCCTGGGTCCTGCTCGAGGATCTCGGCGACGACCTGGTCGTCTCGGTGCGTGACCGCGGCCCGGGCATCGATCCGGGTCGACTCGAGCTGGCGGCAGCACAAGGCCGGCTCGGGGTGTCCTCGTCGATCCGTGGTCGGATCTCCGAGCTTGGCGGCACTGCCGACCTCGTCACCTCCGCCAGCGGGACCGAGTGGGAGTTCCGGGTACAGCGCGGGGTGGGGGCATGACGATCCACGACGACAACCCGTTCGCCGAGCCACCCGATCAGGTACGCCGTTTCCGCGGGCGTATCGGCGGTGCTGTCACGCTCTGGACCGCTGGCGCAGGGGCCGAGCGAGCCGGGCTCACGGTGTCCTCGCTGATGGTGGCCAACGGCGACCCGGCCGCCGTGCTGGCGCTGCTGGATCCCGACTCCGACTTCCGCGATCGGTTCGAGGAGACCGGTCTGGCCGTCGTGCAGTTGCTCCGGCCCGAGGACGTCGACCTGGCCGAGGCCTTCGCCGGGACGGCGCCCGCTCCCGGGGGTCCATTCCGGCTCGGGTCCTGGGAGCAGGCCGACCACGGGCCGATGCTGGCCGACCGGAGTCACGCCCTGGTGAGGCTGGCCGCGAGCCAGGAGGTCGGTTGGTCGCTCCTGGTCACCGCGACCATCGAGGAGATCAGCGTGATCGACGTACCGGATGGTCTGGAGCACCGCCGCGGCCGCTATCGCCGATCTGTCGATCCGGATCGGTAGGGTCGGCGGATGAGCCCAGCCGAGTCCGAGCGCGACCCAACGGTCGAGCAGCGGCGCGCGGCCATCCGGGTGATGGTCGTCGACGACCACCCGATGTGGCGCGACGGTGTCGAGCGCGACCTTGCCGAGGCCGGGTTCGCCGTTATCGCCAGCGCCGGCACCGGGACCGAGGCGCTAGCCCGGTTCCCTGCGGCACGGCCCGACGTGGTGGTGCTGGACCTGCAGATCCCCGAGCTGAACGGGGTCGCGGTAACAGCAGAGATCGTCCAGCAGGACCCTGCGGTCAAGGTGCTGATCCTCTCGGCGAGCGGCGAGCAGGCCGACGTGCTTGACGCGGTCAAGGCCGGCGCCATCGGCTACCTGGTCAAGTCGGCCTCGCGCGCCGAGCTGATCGACGCGGTCAGCCGCGTCGCTGCTGGAGACACGGTCTTCACGCCCGGGTTGGCCGGCCTGGTGCTGGGGGAGTACCGCCGGCTGATCGACGAGCCCGCCGACGACGGCACCCCGCGGCTGACCGAGCGGGAGACCGAAGTGCTCCGGCTGGTGGCCAAGGGGCTGTCCTACAAAGACATCGCCGAGCGGCTGGTGCTCTCGCACCGCACCGTGCAGAACCACGTCCAGAACACGTTGCGCAAGCTGCAGCTGCACAACCGCGTCCAACTGGTCCGCTACGCGATCGAGCAGGGCATCGACGACCCGGAGGTCCCGTGAGTCCAACAACAGGGTCCCGAAGTCGCCGAGACGCCCGCGGGAAGAACCTGGGTACCGGTAGCGTTGGGGTATCAGGACAGAGAGGGGACCACGATGGTGCTGTTCCGCCGCCAGCTCGGTGACGTGCTCCGCAATGAGCGGATGCGTCGCGGGATGACCCTGCGCGAGCTCTCGTCCGACGCGCGAGTGAGCCTGGGCTACATCTCCGAGATCGAGCGCGGCCAGAAGGAGGCGTCCTCGGAGCTGCTCGCCTCGTTGTGCGACGCGCTCGAGGTGCCGCTGTCCGACGTACTGCGCGAGGTCAGCGACACCGTCGCGATCGAGGAGGCCCGGCTGCTGGCCGAGGCGGGCCTGGAGACGATCGAGTCGGTGCGTCCGGGACGGCCTGCTGTCGTCGCCTCTGCCGCCTGATCGGGAGCCTCAGGCCACTCCGGCCGCGTTCTCCAGAAGAGTCAGCTCGGTGTCTAGGTGCGTCAGCAGCCGCTGCAGGTGCGGGACCGTACGCCGACACCCGGTCAAGCCGAAGCACATGTCGTCGGCATAGCTGTTGCAGGTGATGTTCAACGCCATGCCCTGCATCGGGACCGAGACCGGGTAGGTGCCGGCCAGCCGCGCGCCGTTGAGGTACTGCGTGGTCCGGGGCCCCGGGACGTTGGAGATGATCAGGTTGAACGGCGGCCGGACGATGCCGTTGAGCCGGAGCATCGGAATCGCCAGCGAGGGCGCCATCCCGAGCGCGCTCATCGCGACGATCTGGTTCGGCGTCATCGACTCCAGCGCCTCCTTGCCAGCCTTCATCGAGGCGTGGATGGCGGCCAGCCGGTCACTGGGGTCGTCTAAGTCTGTGCCGAGCTTGACCATCACCGAGCCAACGGCGTTGCCGCCCCCACCGGCCTCGGAGTCGGCGCCTCGCGACTTCAGGCCGACCGGGACCATCGAGACCAGCGAGGAGTCGGGGAGCTTGCCCAGCTCGAGCAGGTAGTTGCGCACCGCGCCGCCGCACATCGCGAGCACCACGTCGTTCAGGGTGGTCCGGCTCGCCTTCGAGATGGCCCGGATCCGCTCCAGCGGCCAGTCATCGGCGGCGAACCGCCGGGAGCCGGTGATGTTGACGTTGAACATCGACTTCGGGGCGTAGAACGAGAACGCCGAGGCGTCGTTGCGCACGCCCTTGGTCAGGGTCCGTACCAAGGCTGCCGGCAGCCCGGCTGCCTCCGCGGTCAGGCCGAACGCGGTCCGCAGCGCATCCATCGGGACCTCGGTCAGGCCGCGCTCGGTGACGTCGCGTACCTTCTTGCTCCGGGTGCTCGCCCGCGCATCGAACGGCAGCCCCATGTTGCGCCGGTCCGGGTCGGAGGTGAGCACGCTCTGCATCAGCTTCATCGCCGAGATACCGTCGACCAGGGCGTGGTGCATCTTGGTGTACATCGCCACCCGACCGTCGGCGAGGCCCTCGATGATGTGCGCCTCCCACAACGGTCGCTCGCGTGCCAGCATCTGGCCGTGCAGCCGGGAGACCAGCTCGAGCAGCTCACGGATGCGGCCGGGCTCGGGCAGAGCGCTGTGCCGGACGTGGTGCTCGATGTCGAACTGGTCGTCGTCGGTCCAGGCCCACTGGCCCAGGCTGCTCAGTGATCGCGACGGACGCTTGCGGAACAGGGGCGCGACCTCCTCAGTATCCAGCGCCGCCTCGTACATCTCCCGCGCATAGTGCGGACCTGCGTCGGCCGGCTTCTCGAAGAGCTGGAGTCCGGCCACATGCATCGGCTGATTCCGGTTCTCGGCGAGCAGGAAGGCGAGCGAGGTCGGATCGATGGTGGCGGGCATCTTGCGATCCTTGCGTCTCGTGGGGCGTTTGGGAACAGGGCCGCGCCAGCGGACCTGTTCGTCGCTCGTCGAGCAGCGTCCGGGGGTGGGGGTCGAACCCGCGAAGAGCGTGCCGAGACGTAGTGCGCTGACCTCCCAACCTGGCCCGGGCAGGGGTAGTTTCAAACCATGACGATCACCGAACCGAACCCCACAGCAGCCGGGGCGCCGACCTTCGAGTCGCTGAACCCGCGCACCGGCGCCGTGGTCGCGAGCCACCCGATCCACACCGAGGCCGACGTAGCCGCAGCGGTGGAGCTCGCGCGCACGGTCTCGGCCTGGTGGGGCGGCCTGGCGTACGCCGAGCGCGCCCGCCACCTCGGCGCCTGGAAGTCGCTCGTCACCCAGCGCCTCGACGAGCTCGCAGATGTGATGAGCGCTGAGACCGGCAAACCGCATGGCGACGCGCTGCTCGAGGCGGCGCTGGCGATCGACCACCTCGCGTGGGCCGCCGGGCATGCCAAGAAGGTGCTCGGCCGGCACAAGGTGCCCAGCGGCCTGGTGATGGCCAACCAGAAGGCGACCGTCGAGTTCCGCCCGCTCGGCGTGATCGGCGTGATCGGCCCCTGGAACTATCCCGTGTTCACCCCGATGGGCTCGATCGCCTATGCCCTGGCCGCGGGCAACGCCGTCGTCTTCAAGCCCAGTGAGTACACGCCTGGGATCGGCCTCTGGCTGGCCAGGACCTTCGAGGAGGCTGTCGGCAAGCCGGTCCTCCAGGTCGTCACCGGCCTTGGCGAGACCGGGTCGGCGCTGTGCCGCGCCGGCGTCGACAAGCTCGCGTTCACCGGTTCGACGGCGACCGGCAAGAAGGTGATGGCGGCGTGCGCGGAGTCGCTGACGCCGGTGCTGATCGAAGCCGGAGGCAAGGATGCGCTGATCGTCGATGAGGACGCCGACCTCGATGCCGCAGCGGACGGCGCCGTCTGGGGTGCGTGCGGCAACGCCGGCCAGACCTGCGCCGGCGTCGAGCGGGTCTACGTCCATGAGCGGGTCTACGACGAGTTCCTGACCAAGCTCGTCGACAAGGCCAAGGGCCTGGAGGCCTCCGAGGCGGCCGGCTCGCAGATCGGCCCGATCACGATGCCCAAGCAGCTGGACATCATCCGCCGCCACATCGACGACGCGATCGCCCAGGGCGGCCGAGCCATCCTCGGCGGCCCCGAGGCGGTCGGCGAGCGGTTCGTGCAGCCGACCATCCTGGTCGACGTACCGGCGACGTCGAGCGCGTGGACCGAGGAGACCTTCGGGCCGACGATGACGGTGGCCAAGGTGAAGAGCATGGACGAGGCGGTCGCGCTGACGAACGACTCGCGCTACGCACTGGGCTCGGCGGTGTTCTCCAAGGGCAATGGGATGCGGATCGCGGAGCGGCTCCGGGTCGGGATGACCTCGATCAATGGGGTGATCACCTTCGCCGGCGTACCGTCGCTGCCGTTCGGGGGTATCGGCGACTCCGGCTTCGGGCGCATCCACGGTCCCGAGGGCCTCAAGGAGTTCACCTACGCGCATGCGATCACCAAGCAGCGGATGAAGCCGCTGCTGGCGCTGACGACCTTCGACCGGACCGAGAAGGCGGAGCAGCAGCTCGGGAAGATGATGAAGATGCTGCACGGGCGCGGTGGGAAGAAGTAGCACCAGCCGCAGCCCGTACGTCGACCTGGCGCTGGCCCGCGGCCGTACCTCGATGCGGGCGCGGGTCGCCCGGCTCCGCGCCAAGTCGTGGCAGGTCGGCCAGTGCGCGATCGCTGCGGGCATCGCCTGGTACGTCGCCGCCGACCTGATCGGCCACGACCATCCGTTCTTCGCGCCGACTGCGGCGGTGGTCGGCCTCGGCACGTCGTACGGGCAGCGCTTGCGGCGGGTCGCCGAGGTGACCGTCGGTGTCGCCGTCGGAGTATTCCTCGGCGACGTCCTGACCCATGTCCTCGGCACCGGCGGCTGGCAGATCGCCCTGATCGTCAGCCTGGCGATGATCGCGGCACTGATGCTCGACGCCGGCCAGGTCTTCGTCACCCAAGCGGCCGTCCAGGCGATCGTGGTCAGCACCCTGATCCCCGATCCCGGCAAGGCCTTCCTGCGCTGGAGCGATGCATTGATCGGGGGAGCGGTGGCGCTCGTCGCCGCGGCGGTTGTCCCGCGGGCCCCGTTACGCCGCCCGCGCGAGCAGGTCGCCGTGGTGGTGCGCAAGATCGCCGTCCTGCTCCGCTCCTCGGCCGACCGGATCGAGGACGGCGACGTCGACGCCGCGATGGCGACGCTGAAGGACGCTCGCGGCACCGAAGCCCTGATCGCCGAGCTCCGCGGCGCTGCTGCTGAGGGCCTCTCGGTCCTTGCGTCGTCCCCGTTCCGCTGGCGGCACAAGGGCGACGTCAGGATGATGGCCGAGCTGGTCGAGCCACTGGACTTCGCACTGCGCAATACCCGCGTCGTGGCGCGCCGCATCGCCGTCGCCTGCTACCGGCGCGAGCCGTTCCCCGAGGGGTACGCGATGTTCCTGCGCGATCTCGCCGACGTCGTGGACGAGATGGCCGTCGAGTTGAAGGCCGACCACATGGCGAGCGCACTGCGCGACCCGCTGGTCCGGCTCGGCCGCGCGTCCTCGGAGCTCGAGCGCACCACGGTGCTCTCCGCCGAGGTGGTCCTGGCCGGCGTACGGTCCCTGATCGCCGATCTCCTCGCCGTCAGCGGCATGGACCCCCTCGACGCCACCGACGCCATTCCGCCCCTCGGCGGGTAGTCCGGATCAGGTTGCACGGATGCAGCGTCTGCAGCCCGTGCAACTCGCTCCGGACTATCGACGCGGATGTGGAAGCATGAGCCGGTGGCGATCACCTGGCTAACTGCGTTCGTGGACGTGCCGGCAGCGCCGTACGCGAAGTCGGTGGCGTTCTGGTCGGCGGTGACGGGTTCGACGCTCTCTCCGGCGAGGGGTACGGCGGCGGAGTTCGCGACGTTCCTGCCTCCGGACGGAGACCCCTACCTGCGGATCCAACGCGTCGATCGCGGCCGTGGCGGGGTGCACCTGGACCTGCACGACCCGGACCACGAGTTCGCCATCGTCACCTCGCCCGGCGGCTTCGTGCACTGCGAGGTGTCCGGGGAGGAGAGCACCCGGCCGGTGCCGCGTCTGTGGGCCGGCGGCCACACCAGCCTGGTCGACCAGATCACGCTCGACATCCCGCCCGCCCAGTACGCCGAAGAATGCGCGTTCTGGGCCGCGAGGACCGGCTGGGACCTGCACGAGACGCGGCGACCCGAGCTGCGGTACCTGCAGCGCCCGGAGGACCAGCCGCTGCGGATCCTCCTCCAGCGCCTCGACGAGGCGGACGGCCCGGCGCGCGCCCATCTCGACATCGCGACCAGCGACCGCGCACTGGAGACGGGCCGGCACCGCGATCTGGGTGCCGGCGTCCTGCGGGTGCGCGAGCGTTGGACGGTGATGACCGACCCCGCCGGTACGCCGTACTGCATCACCGAGCGCGACCCGTACACCGGTGAGGTCTCCGGTCGCTAGGTCAGGCCAGCAGTCGCCGTAGCCGTGCCAGCCAGGTGTCGGAGACCCCGTCGAAGGCGCCGACCCGCTCAGACAGCGCGGTCAGGACCTCGTCGCGGCTGCGCTCGGCGCCCGCGATGATCTCGGGTGGGTAGTTGAAGGCGACCTGGTGCTCGGCGAACTCGTCCTCGTCGTCGACCCAGACCTCGCCGTCGATGCCGCGGATGACGTCGAGGTCCAGATCGATGCAGCGCACCTGGGATCCGTCCTCCGACCAGGTGCACGGCGTGGTCATGTCGACGTAGACGTCCATCGGTCGCTCCTCGTCGTCGCCGTAGATGGTCGCGACCCACCAGCCGTCGTGGGGGAGCAATACGACATGGTCCGCCATCGCGGTGAAGCCCTTGTCCGGCCGGGAGAGCCAGGTCCCGCGCGGCACCCCCACCCAGTGCCCATGCGCATCGACCCCGAGTCGGATCGCGTCGAACTCCCAGTGCGGCTCGTCAGGCCACTTGCGGGTGAGGACACGGACGGTGCGATGCTCGGTCACGACGCCAGCCTAGGGCCGGTGGCACCGCCCCTCCGGACATGCGAATGTCGCGGTCGCGCGCCGTGGGAGCCTCAGACGTCACTTGCGCGACATTTGCATGTTGGGGGCGGGGGAGGAGGTGCCTACTTCTTCGGCTTGGGCATCGTCTTGGGTGCGCCCCACGCCACGACATCCTGGTACGCCGCCCCGGCGAACTTCGCGGCGTTGTGGATGATGTGCGCGTCGATGCCGACCAGGACGCGGGCCTTCTTGGCCTTGGTGCCGTCCAGGATGATCTTCGCGGCCTTCTCGGCGCTCATCCGCGCCAGCCGCTTGTCGAAGAGCTCGTCGAGCTTCGAGGCATCCTGGCTGGCGGTCTTGCGGCCGTTGCGGCTGATGCCGGTCTTGATGCCGCCCGGGTGCACGCAGGTGACCGAGACGTTGTGCTTGTTGATCAGCATCTCCTCGCGGAGCGCCTCGGTGAAGCCGCGGACGGCGTACTTGGTGGCGTTGTAGGCGGTCTGGCCGGGCATCGAGATCAGACCGAAGAGGCTGGAGATGTTGACCAGCGCGCCGTCGCCGGAGGCGATCAGGTGCGGAAGGAACTCCTTGGTGCCATTGACCACGCCGAGGAAGTTGACCCCGACGATCCAGTCGAAGTCCTCGTACGACATCTCCTCGAAGTCGCCGGTCACGGTCACGCCGGCGTTGTTGACCACCACGTTGACCTTGCCGAACTGGTCGGCCACCGCGGCGGCCCAGGTGCCCATCGCGGCGCGGTCCGAGACGTCGATGACGTCGCTGCGGACCTCGGCGCCGAGCCCCTTCACCAGGTCGACCGTCTCGGCGAGACCCTCGGCGTTCCAGTCGGAGATGGCGAGCAGGGCACCGTCACGGGCGGCGTACAGCGCCATCTCACGGCCCATGCCGGAGCCGGCACCGGTAATGACGACAACCTTGTCCTGGAAAGACTTCATGCGACGAACTCCTTGCTGGGGGTGGGAGCCGGGGTGGTGGCCCGCGGCGTGGTCTCGTACTGGTCGATGTCGAAGGTGCGGGTCAGGTTGCGGAACGCGAACGTCGTCCGCGGCCAGAGCGTGGTGTTGCGGCCATGCTCGTCGAGGTACCAGCTCGCGCAGCCGCCGGTGCTCCACACCGTGGGCTGCATCCGCCGGTGCATGTCGTCGCTCCAGGAGTCCTGCGCCGCCTGGGTGGGCTCGACGGCGCCGATCCGATCGGCGCCCATCTGCTGCAGCGCCGAGACGATATAGGCGATCTGGCTCTCGATGATGAACACCATCGAGGAGTGTCCGAGCCCGGTGTTGGCGCCGACGATCTGGAAGAGGTTCGGGAACCCGGTCGTCGTGGTGCCCTTGTAGGAGCGCATCCCGCTCTCGGCCCACACGTCGCCGAGCGTCCGGCCCTCGCGGCCCTTGATGTGGTGCGCGATCGGCTGGTCGGTGGTGTAGAACCCGGTCGCGACGATCAGGACGTCGACGTCGCGCGCGGTGCCGTCGGCAGTCACGACACCCGTCGGGGTGATCTCGGCGATCCGGTCGGTGACCACGTCGACGTTGTCCTGTGCGAGCGCGGGGTAGTAGGTGTTCGAGATCAGGATCCGCTTGCAGCCGATCTGGAAGTCGGGGGTGACCTTGGCCTGGAGCGCAGGGTCGGAGACTCCTTTCTTGATGTTGCCCACGGCCATCGACTTCGCGGGCGTCAGCATCCAGGGGATCTTGGTGAAGCCCGGGACGTAGGTCTCGCGGCCCCAGTAGATCGCCGTGCGGTACAGCTTCTGCAGCCCGGGCACGAACCGGAAGCCGACCTTCTCGACGCCGGTGTAGGCGCGATCGTGGCGGGGCATCACCCAGGGCGCGGTGCGCTGGTACACGTCGAGGTGCGCGACCTTCGTGGCGATTTCGGGGATGACCTGGATCGCCGAGGCGCCGGTGCCGATGATCGCCACCCGCTTGCCGGTCAGGTCGACGCTATGGTCCCAGCGAGCCGTGTGGAACACCTGGCCGGCGTACGACTCGATGCCGTTGATCTCGGGCAGCTTGGGCTCCGAGAGGCCGCCGGACCCGCTGATGACGACGTCGGCGAGCACGGTGCCGGCGCTGGTGACGACCGTCCAGACCAGGTCCGTCTCATCCCAGGACGCGTCCTGGACGGTGACGCCGAAGAAGAACCGGTCCAGGACGCCGGAGCGCTGGGCGACGTCTTGGAGGTAAGCGTGGATCTCGGGCTGGGGGGAGAAGGACCGCGACCAGTTCGGGTTCGGGGCGAAGGAGAACGAGTACAACTGGCTCGGGACGTCGCAGGCGGCGCCAGGGTAGGTGTTGTCGCGCCAGGTGCCGCCGACGCTGTCGCCCTTGTCGACGACGACGAAGTCGGACTGGCCGGCTTCGTCGAGCTTGATCGCAGTGCCGAGGCCGGCGAACCCGGCGCCGATCACGAGGACGCGCACGCGCACCGGGAGCGTTGTGCCGGCGCCGTCGCCAGGGATGGTCGTGGTTGCCATACGAGAACACTACTCCTTGTTGAACGACCGTCAATAGCGCTGTTGACTGATGTTCAGTAATGTGTGCCACATGACCACGACGAGCAGCTCCGGGCGTGCTGCAGGCGGCGCCCCTCGAAGCGCCCGGCTGCGCATGTCGCCGGAGAGCCGCCGCGAGCAGCTGCTCGAGCTCGGGACCAGGTTGCTGTCTACCAGGACGCTCGAGGAGATCTCCATCGAGGTGCTCGCCGAGGAGGCCGGCATCTCCCGCGGCCTGCTGTACCACTACTTCGGCAACAAGCAGGAGGTCCACGTCGCCGTCGTACGTCGGGCCGTGGAGCAGCTCGTCACCATCACTGCGCCGCGCGACATCGAGGACCCGGTCGAGCAGCTCGCTGTCTCGATCGGTGCCTACCTCGACTACGTCGTGGAGAACTACACCGGCTATGTCTCGCTGGTCCGCGCTGCCGCCGGCGGTAACGAGGAGCTGCGCGCGATCTACGACGAGGGCCGCCGGGCTCTGACCGACCGGATCTTCGAGGTCACCGGTACCGAGGGACTCGAGGCGCTCGGTCTCGAGGACTCCCCGACGATCCGGCTGCTGGTCAACGGCTGGGCGGCGATGCTCGAGGTCGTCATCATCGACTGGGTCGCAGATCGCCGCGGGATCGCCCGCGAGGACCTGCTCGACCGGCTCGCCAGAGCGCTGCCGGCGATCGTCCTCGGCGTCGGCTGACGGCATCCGGGGCACCTCTGCGGTCCCGGTCAGCGGCGGCGGAACATCCAGAACCGCATCGCGACGAAGCGCATCACGGTCACGACCAGGTTCGTCACCGTCAGGGCGAGCACCTCCACCGCCGGGGGCGCACCGTCCGGGAGGAGCGCGATCGCTCCGGTGGTCGCGGCCAGTCCGATGGCGAAGATCAGCAGCCCCTGCAGCTGCTGCCGCAGTGCTCCGTCCGATCCGCGGACGCCGAAGCTCACCCGGCGGTTGATGGTGGTGTTCGCGACCGCCGTCACCAGCAGTGCCACGACGTTGGCGGTCATCGCGGTCACGACCTGACGCAGACCGAGGAACAGCGCCGCATAGGCCAGTGTGGAGAGAGCGCCGACGACCAGGAACATGCCGACCTGGTAACCGATCCTGCCCACGGCTGCCTCCTGCGAGGCTCGCCCGAGCCGGACTGCGACCTCGTGCAACGGGAGCCGCCCTCGGGCGAGGCTGCTGCCCAGCCGGAGCACCCCCTTGAGGTCGTTGAGGGCCGTACGGACGATGTCGACCCGGCTGTCGGGATCGTCGACCCAGTCCACGGGTACCTCGTGGATCCTCAGCCCGGCACGCTCGGCGACGGTGAGCAGCTCGGTGTCGAAGAACCACTCCTGGTCCTCGACCATGGGCAGCAGCGCTGCGGCCGCTTCCCGCCGGATCGCCTTGAAGCCGCACTGGGCGTCACTGAACCCGACCCGCAGCGTGCCGCGGAGGAGCAGGTTGTAGCTGCGCGAGATGAGCTCGCGCTTGAGCCCTCGCTCCACCCGCGCCGAGCTCGCGAGCCGCGACCCGATCGCCAGGTCGGAGTGCCCGCTGATCAACGGCGCTACCAACGGCAGCAGGGCGCCGAGGTCGGTCGACAGATCCACGTCCATGTAGACGAGCACCTCGCTGTCCGACGCCGACCAGACCTGCTTCAGCGCTCGACCGCGTCCTTTCTCGACGAGACGGACCAGCCGCACCTCGGGGTACTGGGTGCTGAGCCGCCGTCCGATCGCGGAAGTGCCGTCGGTCGAGGCGTTGTCGGCGATCGTGACCCGGAAGGACCACGGCATCGTGCGCAGATGCGTGAGCACCCGCTCGACCGACTCAGCCACCTGGGCCTGCTCGTTGTGCACCGGGATCACCACGTCGAGCAGGGGGGCGGTGACGGCTGTCGGGCCGAGTCGGCCGGAGAGTCGGCTGAGGGTGGTCACGACGCGCTCGCGGTCAGGTCGTACAGGGTGACCCCGTCGACCGTCTTGGCGGTGTAGTTCGCCGCGACCCAGGATGCGATCTCCGAGCTGTCGTTGCTGCCGCCTGCGCTGCCGCCGAGGCTGCCGCTGCCGATGAAGTAGTGGATCTTGCCGGCCGCGACGTACGTCTTGAACTGCGCCAGGGTCGGGCTCGGATCGGACCCGTTGAACCCGCCGATGGCCATCACCGGCTCCTGGGACGCCAACTGATAGCCCGAGGCGGTATTGGATCCGACGGCTGCGGCAGCCCAGGTGTAGTCCGAGGCGTCCGCCTTCAGCATCGCGGTGATCGTCGCCGTCGAGGTGCTGCCGTTGAGCAGCCCACCAGCTCCGCCTCCGCCACTCGGAGCCCCTCCGCCGGCACCGCCTTGCTGGCCACCGGTCCCGTTCTGGGCGCCCGTCGGCGCCTGGCCGGTCTGGCCGGTCTGCCCCTGCGGCGGTTGACCGCCGAACCCGCCGCGACCGCCGAATCCCCCACCACCGGGGCCGCCGCCGCCAGGCCCGCCTCCGAACCCGTTTGCTCCGGTGCTGGGTCCCGCCGTGGGGAGCGAGCCGGTGTGCGACGTACTGGCTGTCTGCACGGCGTACGCCGCAGGGCCGGCGATCCCGGCGATCATCGCCGCGGCAGCGATCACCATGGCTGCGCGGCGGCCGAGTCGGTGCACCCCGAGGAGGGCGAGCGCGGCTCCGAGGCCGACAACGATCACCAGAGGGCGCAGCCACGGGAGGAAGTCCGAGGAGCGGCCCAGCAGGACGAACGCCATCACCGACGTCGCGCCGGTTGCAACGGCCATCACCGCGCGGGCGACCGGGTCGTGCCGGTCCTGCCACAGAGCCCAGGTGCCGATCCCGACCAATGCCGCGATCGCGGGAGCCAGGGCGACGGTGTAGTACGAGTGGAAGATGCCGGCCATGAAGCTGAATGTCAGGCCGGTCACCAGCAGCGTCGTGCCCCACACGATGACCGCGGCCCGGACCTTCGCGTCCCGGCGGGCGATCCACAGCGAGCCGGCGCCGAGCAGCAATGCTGCGGGGAGCAGCCAGGCGATCTGGCCGCCCATCTCGGAGTTGAACATCCGACCGATGCCGGTCGCGCCCCACATGCTGTTGCCGGCAGCGTTACCGCCACCGCCTCCGCCACCGACCGAGCCCGTCTCGTTGCCCGAGAGCCGGCCGAAGCCGTTGTAGCCGAGCGTGAGCTCGAGGATCGAGTTGTGCTGGGAGCCGCCGATGTACGGGCGGCTGGCTGCGGGCCAGAACTGAACGATCGCGACCCACCAGCCGGCGGAGAGGATCATCGCGCCGAAGGCAGCGAGCAGGTGAGCGAACCGCTTGCCGATCGGCGTGTGCGCGCAGAGCAGGTACACCAGGGCGAGCGCCGGGAGGACCAGGAATGCTTGCAGCATCTTGGTCAGGAACGCCAGCCCGACCAGACTGCCGGCGAGGACGAGCCAGCGCAGCGGATGCGGGCTCTCGGCTGCTGCCTTCTTCGACTCCTCCACGGCACGCAGCGTGACCGCACCAGCGGCGGTGAGCAGCAGGACCAGCATCGCGTCGGGGTTGTTGAACCGGAACATCAGCACGGCGACCGGCGTGAGCGCGAGTGCTGCGCCGGCGATCAGACCGGCGCCCACGGAGCCCGTCGTACGCCGGACGGTGCGGTGCAGCAGCGCCACCGTGGCGACACCCTCGATTGCCTGGGGGACCAGGATGCTCCAGCTGGAGAGGCCGAAGAGCCGCACCGAGAGGGCCATCGGCCACAACGACAGCGGGGTCTTGTCGACGGTGATCGAGTTGGAGGCATCCGAGCTGCCGAAGAAGAAGGCCTTCCACGACTCCGAGCCTGCCTGGACAGCGGCGGAGTAGAAGGAGTTGGCCCACCCGGATCCGCTGAGCCCCCAGAGGTAGAGGACGGCGGTGGCGACCAGCAGGAGCGCCAGTGCCGGCCGGGCCCAGGCAGGATCAGGAGCGCCGGTGGCAGTCCGGGTGGCCGACGGGCGCAGGCGGGCGAACGGGCCGCGGTGGCCGGCGTTGCGCTCGCCCCGCGCCGCGAGGCGGGCGAGGGGTTGCGGGAAGGAGCTCGTGGTCGTCTGCATGGACACAGACTGAAGGACCACTCTGCGGTGGCCGTGTGGTCAGTCTGTGGGCCTGTTGTGAGCTGTCAGGCCCTGCTGCGCACGTCACCGCGTCTCGACAGGCTCGACGAGCGGAGTCGCCTATTCGTCGTTCCCATAGATGTCGCGGGTGTAGACCTTGTCTTCGACGTCGTCGAGGTCGTCGGTGCGCCGGTTGGCGATGATGATGTCCGAGCGCTTCTTGAACTCGTCGAGGTCGACGACCACTTCGGAGTTGAAGAACATCTCGTCGTCGTACGCCGGCTCGTAGATGACGACCTCGATGCCCTTGGCCTTGATCCGCTTCATCACGCCCTGGACCGAGGACTCCCGGAAGTTGTCCGAGCCGGCCTTCATGATCAGCCGGTAGATACCGACCGTCGTGGGGTTGCGGCGCAGCACGTCGGTGGCGATGAAGTCCTTGCGGGTGGTGTTCGCGTCCACGATGGCACTGATCAAGTTTTGCGGTACCTCGCTGTAGTTGGCCTGCAGCTGCTTGGTGTCCTTGGGCAGGCAGTAGCCGCCGTACCCGAACGAGGGGTTGTTGTAGCCCTTGCCGACGCGCGGGTCCAGGCCGACGCCCTCGATGATCTGCCGAGTGTCGAGGTCGTGGCTGAGCGCGTAGGTGTCCAGCTCGTTGAAGTACGCGACGCGCAGGGCGAGGTAGGTGTTGGCGAACAGCTTGATCGCCTCGGCCTCGGTCGAGCCGGTGAACAGCACCGGCACGTCCTTGCTGATCGCGCCCTCGACGAGCAGGTCGGCGAAGGCACGGCCCTGCTCGGTCTCCGAGCCGACCACGATGCGGGAGGGGTGCAGGTTGTCGTAGAGCGCTTTGCCCTCGCGGAGGAACTCCGGGGAGAAGATGATCGACGCGCCAGGGTGCTCCTCGCGCATCCGGGCGGTGAAGCCCACCGGCACGGTCGACTTGACCACGACCGACGCACCGGGCTCGATGGCCAGAACGTCGGCGATCACCGACTCCACCGAGCCGGTGTCGAAGTAGTTGGTGCGCTCGTCGTAGTTCGTCGGCGTCGCCACGATCACGAACGAGGCACCGGTGAAGGCCTCGTGCTTGTCCAGCGTCGCGGTCAGGCTCAGGTCCCGGGTGGCGAGGTAGTCCTCGAGCTCGACGTCCTCGATCGGCGACTTCCGCGCGTTGATCAGGTCGACCTTCTCAGCCAGCAGGTCCAGCGCCCAGACGTCGTGGTGCTGGGCCAGGATCACCGCATTGGAGAGCCCTACGTAGCCGGTTCCCGCAATGGCGATCTTCATGCCGCGATCGTATCCGCCATGCTGCCCGCGCAGAGCCGGGTTCGGTGAACGGGAGGTGGTCGGGTCCGTTAAGTTTCGGATCATGATCCCCAACCCCGTCCCTGACGTTCCGGGCCCGCCCAAGCGGGTGCTGATCACCGGCGGTGCCGGCTTCATCGGGTCGCATCTGACCCGTCGGCTGCTCGACGCAGGCCACGACGTCCTGGTGGTGGACAACTTCTACTCCAGCACCCGGGCCAACCTCTACGACCTGCTCGACGAGCCGCGGTTCGAGCTGATGCGCCACGACGTCACGTTCCCGCTGTACGTCGAGGTCGACGAGATCTTCCACTTAGCGTGCCCTGCTTCGCCGGTCTTCTACCAGCGCGACCCGGTGATGACGACCAAGACGTGCGTGCATGGCTCGATCAACATGCTCGGCCTGGCCAAGCGCACCGGCGCGAAGATCCTGCTCGCTTCCACCTCGGAGGTCTACGGCGACCCGGCCGTGCACCCGCAGGAGGAGTCGTACTGGGGCAACGTGAACCCGATCGGTCTCCGGTCCTGCTACGACGAGGGCAAGCGCTGTGCGGAGACGCTGTTCTTCGACTACTACCGGCAGCACGACCTGCCGATCAAGGTCGCGCGGATCTTCAACACCTACGGCCCGAACATGCTGCCGAACGACGGCAGGGTCGTCTCGAACTTCATCATGCAGGCACTCCAGGGCCAGGACCTGACGGTCTTCGGCGACGGGGAGCAGACGCGGTCCTTCTGCTACGTCGAGGACCTCGTCAGCGGCCTGATCGCACTGATGGACTCGCCGCCGGAGGTCACCGGGCCGATCAACATCGGCAACCCGGGCGAGTTCACGATGCTCGAGCTCGCAGAGAAGGTCATCGCGCTGGTCGGCAGTGACAACAAGGTGATCCACGAGCCGTTGCCCACCGACGACCCGACCCGGCGCAAGCCGAACATCGACAAGGCTCGCGAGCTCCTGGGCTGGAACCCGACCGTGATGCTCGACGAGGGCCTGAAGCCGACCGTGGAGTACTTCCGCGGGTTGGTGGAAGCGCGCGTTTGACGCAGTGAACTTGTGTAACGTCCTGCCCGACAACCCGTTCTGCGCTCCTTGACCACGAAAGTCCGCTCGGTGACCGAACGCATGCGCTTCTATCTGGCCTGGCAATACATCACGGGCTACTCCACCTCGGGCATGCAGGCACTGCACGCCGCCGGCCACGATGTCCGGCTGATGTACCAACAGACGAAGTCGAACTTCTGGGGCGCCTTCGACGACGAGGAGCTCACGGCTGGACTGCACGCGACCGGCTGGGACGGTGAGCCGGACGTCGAGGTGCTGCTCGCGGAGCTTGAGGAGTTCCAGCCCGACGTCCTGGTGGTGAACTCGTGGCACATCCCGGCGTACATGAAGGCTGCGAAGCAATGGCGCGGCAAGGCGCTGCGGATCGTGGTGATGGACCACCAGTGGCACGCGACCCCCAAGCAGCGGCTGGCCAGCCTGACCCGCGACCTTTACATCCAGCGGTACTTCGAGTCGGCGTTCATGCCTGGCGACGAGCAGGCCGAGTTCGCCCGCCGGCTCGGGTTCAAGCAGCACGAGATCATCACCGGCCTCTACACCTGCGAGACCTCCTTCTTCACCGGCCCCCAGGCCACGCCGCAGGACGCGTTCCTGTTCGTGGGGCGGCTGGTCGCGACCAAGGGCCTCGACGTGCTGGCTGCTGCGTACCAGCAGTACCGTGCGGAGTCGGACAACCCGTGGCCGCTGACAGTCGCCGGGCTCGGCACGATGGAGGAGGAGCTCAAGGCCATCCCCGGCGTCGAGCTGCTCGGCTTCGTCGGGCCGCGCGACCTCCCGGGCGTGATGGCCAGGTCCGGCTGCCTGATCCTGCCGAGCAGGTTCGAGCCGTGGGGAGTCGTGATCCAGGAAGCTGCAGCGTCCGGTCAGGGCGTCATCTGCACGAGTGCCTGCGGTGCCGCCTCGCGCCTGGTCAACGACGGCTACAACGGCCGCGTCGTCGCGCCGGACCAGGTCGGCGAACTGGTCGAGGCGATGCACTGGATGGCGAACGCCGACCCTGCCAAGCGCCTCGAGATCAGCCAGCGCAGCGTCGAGCTGGCCAAGCAGTACACGCCCGAGCGGTGGGTCGAGCAGCTGGTCAACAAGTCGGTGCAGCTGCTGCCCGAGGCCAGGGGAGCTCGGTGAGCGGATCCAGGCCGGTGACGGTGCTGGTCGAGCCGGACCCGTCGGGGCATCGCTACCAGGCTGTCGCCAACGTCGCCGCGGTCGCCAGCGAGACCGGCGACGTGGTCCTGCTCACCTCGAAGGGCGCCTCGACCAGCGAGGCGTTCGACGTCTTCCTGGCGCAGACCCAGTTCCTGGCGGTCCATGAGCCGTTTTCCGAGGTCTACCCGCCTACCCGCGAGATGGCAGCGGCCGTCGCTGCGACGGCCCGCGAGCTCGACGTCGCAACCGTGGTCGTGATGGACGCCGACCAGTCCCTCAAGCGCTGGTGGTACGTCGCCCGGGACGAGTTCAAGGGCCTGCCGCGCCGCCCGCGGGTCGTGTTCATGCTGACCCGCTACCCGGCGAAGCTCAAGCTCAACGACTCCTTCGGCTGGAAGTTCCGGATCTCCAAGTCGACGCTCGCCATGGTCGCGATGGCGACGGGCACGCTGCACCACGTGGCCGGTTTCGCGGGGCGCGAGGACATGACCAAGGGCTGGATCGTCAAGCGAGCTCGCGACCCCGAGATCTCCACCGCGCACTCGCGGGACCGGGTCGCCATCCGTACCGAGCTCGATCTGCCGCAGGACCGCAGGATCGTGGGCATCTTCGGACAGCTGACCGAGCGCAAGAACGCGCCGCTGGTGCTGGATGCGCTCAAGTCCGCGGGCCTCGACGACACCGACCTGCTGCTCGCCGGCAGCGTCCTGCCCGAGGTGTGGGTCTGGATCAACGGCCTGGATGCAGCCGATCGGGCCCGCGTCATCGTCCACGACGGGTTCCTGACCAACGAGTTGATGGACAAGCTGGTCGCTGCGTCCGATGCCTGCCCGATCGCGCTGACCAACAACGGGCCGAGCGGGATCATGGGCAAGGCGCTCGCCGCCGACGTACCGGTGATCACGGCGGGCTCGGAGGTCCGCGCCCGCGAGCTGATCGCGACCGACGGTGGCGAGGTCGCCGATCTGACTCCCGAGAGCATCGGCGCGGCCATCAAGCGCCAGTTCGCCAAGGACCCGGACGCGCCACGCCGCAACACCGTCCCGCCCGCCACGGCGGACGAATTCAGCCGCAGCCTGCTCGGCGTCGACGCCCACGGACGGGTGCTGGGCCGGAGCCCGCGCCGTTAGGGCCATTCCGGTCCGAATCTACGAACTCCTCCGGTAGCGTTCGCGTCGTGAATGCAGAGAGCAAGACCCAGAATGAGCAGGTCCCTGCGGCCTTTCTCCTCAAGACGCCGCGGCTTCGGGTCGCCATCCGGGAGACCGTCCGGGCACTGAACACGCCCGTGGCGAAGGTGCGCATGCGACGCGCCGTCGCTGCCTCGGAGCGCCCGATCAAGCTCGAGATCGGCGGCCTGCTCCCACGGGCCGGCTGGGTGATCACCAACGTCAATGCCACCACCCGCAACTACCTCGACGCCACCTCGCCGTGGCCGGTCGAGGACGGGTCGGTGTCCTACGTGTTCACCGATAACGTCATCGAGCACATCCCGCTGGCAGCGGGGCGCGCGATGCTGACCCAGGCCTACCGCGCGATGCAGCCCGGCGGTGTGATCCGGCTGCTCACCCCGGACATCAAGAAGCACGTCGAGCTCTACCTCAGCGGTGCCGACGCCGTCGACAGCGACGTGGCGAAGGCGTACCAGGCGCTCGGGATGGTCGTGGAGCACCCGATCGACCTGATCCGGATCCCGATCGGCAGCTTCGGCCACCACGAGGGCTACGTCTACGACTTCGAGACCCTGGAGGTCGAGCTCAAGCGGGCCGGCTTCCACTCGGTGATCCGTTGCGAGATGGGTGAGAGCGAGCACGAGGCCCTCAAGGGCGTCGACTTCCGTCTGGACCAAGAGGGCGCCCAGCTGATCGTCGAAGCCACCCGCTGACGCTGACCCGGCTTTCAAGTGCACCCGTTGACGCCGACCCGGCTCTCGAGTGCGCCGTACAGCGCTGACCCGGCTTTGAAGTGCAAGTAATGACTGCACTTCAAAGCCGGATCAGCGTGTCTGGGCGCGCTCGAGAGCCGGGTCAGCGTGTCTGGGCGCACTCGAGAGCCGGGTCGGTCAGAAGGCGAGCGTGAACGTCGTGTCGCCCGGGCGGGAGGCGACGCTCGCGGTCCCGCCGTGCGCGGCCATGATCGCGCTGACCAGCGAGAGGCCGAGTCCGGCTCCGCCGGAGGCACGGGTGCGGCTGCTGTCACCGCGGGTGAAGCGCTCGAACGCCGCTTCAGAGACCTCCTGAGGGAGTCCCGGGCCATCGTCGTGAACATCGATCCGAGCGCTGCCGTCGGGACTGGTGCCGACCCGGACGGTCACGGTCGTCCCGGCGGGAGTGTGGTTGCGGGCGTTGTTGAGCAGGTTCGTGACGACCTGGTGCAGGCGCGCGTCATCGCCGGTCGCTGAGACCGGCTCGTCTGGCAGCTCCAGGCGCCAGTGGTGATCTGGCGCGAGGACTCGAGCGTCGGCGACCGCCTCGAGCAGCAGCCGGGTCAGGTCGACGTCCTCGCTGGCGAGCGGTCGGCCGGCGTCGAGCCGAGCGAGGAGCAGCAGGTCTTCGACGAGTGCCGACATCCGTCCCGCTTCGATCTCGACCTTGCCCATCGCTGTAGCCAGCACCTCGGAATCGTCAGGGCGGCGCCGCGAGAGTTCGGCGTACCCGTGGATCGTGGAGAGCGGTGTACGGAGCTCGTGGGAGGCATCGGCGACGAACTGGCGGACCTGCTGCTCGCTGCGGTGCCGGGCTCCGAGCGCGTCGTCGACGTGGTCGAGCAGCGTGTTCAGAGCGGCACCAACTTGGCCGACCTCGGTAGCTGAGTCGGTAAGCCCTGGTGCGACACGGGTCGTGATCGTGGTCTCTCCGCTGGAGAGGTCTTGCGAGGAGACCTCCCGAGCGGCATCGGCGACGGCGAAGAGGGGGCGCAGCTGCCGTCGTACCAAAAGGGTGCCCCCGCCTGCGGCGACGAGGACGCCGAGCAAGGTGAGCAGCGAGAACCACGTCACCATGCTGCTGAGCGTCGAGTCGATGTCATCAGAAGGAAGGCCGAAGGCCAGGACGTTCCCGTCGGCGTCCTTGACGGTCCGCACGCGGTAGTTCTGGCCTTTGACGTCCAGTGAGTGAGCGCTGCCGTCCACCGGCACAGCGAGCAGCTTCTTCAGGATGCTGCTCGACAAAGCGGAGGATGCTCGGGATCCAGGCTGGTCAGAATCGGTGATCCTGATCGCGACGTTCTCTGCCTGGGTGTTGGGTCCTGCGATCACCTCGCCGGGCTGGAACAGCGGGCCGCCCGAGGTGAACCCACCGCCGCCGGAGCCGGGTGAGGTGAACCTGCTGGACGGCCCGACCGCACGCTGGGCTGCGTCCTGGACCTTCCCGTCGAGCTGGTTGTACAGATAGCTGTGCATCGCCAACGTGGCGCTGAGGCCGACCAGGATGCCCACGATCGCCACCAGGGCGACCGCCGTCACCACCAGTCGACTGATCAGCGAGCGCGGGACCAGTCGAGAGGCGAGTCTGCGGGGGCGGGGGACGCTCAGGCTCACGTGTCGCCCTCGACCGGCTTCAGCACGTAGCCGGCACCCCGCATCGTGTGGATCATCGGCTCGCGGCCGGCGTCGACCTTCTTGCGTAGGTAGGAGATGTAGAGCTCGACGACGTTGGCCTGGCCACCGAAGTCGTAGTTCCAGACGCGGTCGAGGATCTGTGCCTTGGACAGCACCCGCTTGGGGTTGCGCATCAGGTAGCGCAGCAGCTCGAACTCGGTCGCGGTCAGCGCGATCGAGTCACCCGCCCGGGACACGTCATGGCTGTCCTCATCGAGCACCAGGTCGCCGACCGAGAGGATCGAGTGGTCGGCGGTCTGCTGGGCACCGGCACGACGCATCAAGGCACGCAGACGGGCGACGACCTCCTCGAGCGAGAACGGCTTGGTGACGTAGTCGTCGCCGCCCGCAGTCAGACCGGCGACCCGGTCCTCGATGGCGTCACGGGCGGTCAGGAACAGCACCGGTACGTCGTCAGCATCGGTGCGCAGCCGGCGCAGAACCTCCATGCCGTCGAAGTCGGGAAGCATCATGTCGAGCACGACAGCGTCGGGGGTGTACTTCCGGGCCGCGGCGACGGCCTTCGTCCCGGTGTGCGCCACCTCGACGTCCCAGCCCTCGTAGCGCAGGGCCATCCGGAGCAACTCGGCGATGTTGACTTCGTCATCGACGACCAGGACCCGCAACGGGCTGCCGTCGTTGCGGGTGAGCTCGGGTCCGCGTGCAGTACTCATGGGCCAAGCCTCACCTCCCTGTGCCGGGTTCCGCCATGGATCGGCTGTGAGAAGCCTGTGAGAGCGTACGCCGGTCTGCGAGCGATCTCGTGGCTCGGTCACAGGTCGCTGACAGGTCGGCCAGCAATCCTTCTTTGCATGGCAGAGAACAACGAGGGCCCCGAGGAGACAGCAGAGATCCCGGATGCGGCCCAGAGTGTGGAGCAGAACGAGGCGCTCGCTGCGCCGGTGACGGCGGTCCCGGCCAAGGCGCGGCTACGGGACCGGGTGTGGTCGTTCCGCGCGATGCTCGCTGTCGGTGTCGCGACACTGCTCATCGGCGGTGCCGGCGGTGCCGGGATCGTGGCGCTCGCCGACGGCGGCAATGACCACGGCCCTCAGATCGGCCGCTTCGCTGGCGGTCCGGGCGGGCCCGGCGGCTTCGGCGGCCGACGCGGGGGGTTCGGCGGGGGAGAGGGCTTCGGTCAGAACGGCCCCGGCACCCGCCAGTTCGGCCAAGGCCAGCAGGGCGGCCAGCAGGGGACCCAGCCGGGAACCCCTAACCCAGAAGCCCCGCCGAGCGGCTCCGCGAGCTGACCACTCCCGGATCGGGGCCAAGGTAATCCGAGACCTGAGGCCCGTTGCAGGCGGATAAGAGCGGACCCGCGCCAATGGATTGGCGCGGGTCCGCTGCTGTTCGAGACACTGGTGGGGTTGTGAAGATCCAATTCCCCGCCGAGCTCCCCGTCTCGGCCCGCCGCGGTGACATCGCCGACGCGATCCGCGACCACCAGGTGGTTATCGTCGCGGGCGAGACCGGCTCCGGGAAGACGACCCAGCTGCCGAAAATCTGCCTGGAGCTCGGCCGCGGCGAGGGAGGCCGCGGTGGCAAGCTGATCGGCCACACCCAGCCGCGTCGGATCGCCGCCCGCAGCGTCGCTGAGCGGATCGCCTGGGAGCTCGAGTCCGAGCTCGGCGATGTGATCGGCTACCAGGTCCGGTTCACCGACAAGACCTCGGCAGCGGGCCGGGTCAAGGTGATGACCGACGGCATCCTGCTCGCCGAGCTCCAGCACGACCGGGACCTGCGTCGTTACGACACGATCATCATCGACGAGGCCCATGAGCGCAGCCTCAACATCGACTTCATCCTCGGCTACCTCAAGCGCCTGCTCCCACGGCGCCCGGACCTGAAGGTGATCATCACCTCGGCGACGATCGATCCCGAGCGTTTCGCCGAGCATTTCGCCGGCGCGGACGGTACGCCGGCCCCGATCATCGAGGTCTCCGGCCGCACCTACCCCGTCGAGATCCGCTATCGGCCGCTGGTGGCGCTCGCCGATGACAGCGACCTCGACGAGGACGGAGAGGTCGTCGTCCGCGATCAGACCGAAGCCGTGCTGGCGGCGGTCGAGGAGCTCAAGGCCGAGATCGACGGCGACATCCTGGTGTTCCTGCCGGGCGAGCGCGAGATCCGCGACACCGCGGATGCCCTGGCGAAGAAGGCCGAGGGACCCCGCGGGTTCGACGTCGTACCGCTGTACTCCCGACTCTCGGCCGCCGAGCAGCATCGGGTCTTCGAGCAGCACAGCCGACGCCGCGTCGTACTGGCCACCAACGTCGCGGAGACCTCGCTCACCGTCCCCGGCATCACAGCCGTGATCGACACCGGCGTGGCCCGGATCAGCCGCTACTCGGTCCGCACCAAAGTGCAGCGGCTGCCGATCGAGCCGATCAGTCAGGCCTCCGCCAACCAGCGCTCCGGGCGCTGCGGCCGCGTCGAGGCGGGTATCGCGATCCGGCTCTACTCCGAGGAGGACTTCGAGTCCCGTCCCGAGTTCACTGAGCCGGAGATCCTACGCACGACGCTGGCCAGCGTCATCTTGCAGATGACCTCGTTGGGACTGGGTGACGTCGCTCAGTTCCCTTTCGTCGAGCCGCCGGACGCCCGCAATGTCCGGGCCGGCACGACGATGCTCGTCGAGCTCGGCGCGCTCGCCGGTACCGACGGCGGAAAGCCACGGCTGACCCGGGTCGGCCGGTCGCTGGCCAGGCTCCCCATCGATCCGCAGCTCGGCCGGATGCTCCTCGAGGCGGACCGCTTGGGCTGCCTGCGCGACGTCCTGGTCATCGCCTCGGCGCTCTCGATCCAGGACCCGCGCGAACGACCCGCCGACCAGCAGGCCAAGGCCGACGAGAAGCACTCCCGGTTCCGTGACCAGAAGTCCGACTTCATGGCCTGGCTCAACCTGTGGGACCACCTGCGCGAAAACCAGAAGGAGCTCGGGTCCAGCGCGTTCCGGCGGATGTGCCGCACGGAGTACCTGAACTACGTCCGGATCCGCGAGTGGCAGGACTTCGAGAGCCAGCTCCGGCAGGTCGCGAAGCAGGTGGGGCTCACCATCGGCAGGCCGTCCGAACCGGGGATCCACGCTGAGGACGAGATCCACCAGGCGCTGATCGCCGGCCTGCTCTCGCACATCGGGCTGCGCGACCCCGACCGACGCGACTACCTCGGTGCCCGGGGCGCCCGGTTCTCGGTGTTCCCGGGGTCGGGCCTGTTCAAGAAGCAGCCGGACTTCGTGATCGCCGCCGAGCTCGTCGAGACATCCAAGCTGTGGGGCCGCCAGTGCGCCGCGGTCGACCCGTTGTGGGTGGAGAAGGCAGCCGATCACCTGGTCACCCGGACGTTCGCCGAGCCGTACTGGTCGAAGAAGCGCGCCGCCGTGCTTGCCCACGAGCGGGTCACCCTGTACGGCGTACCGCTGGTCGCCGACCGGCTGGTCAACTACGGCCCGATCGACCAGGCACTTTCGCGCGAGCTCTTCATCCGGCATGCCTTGGTGTACGGCGAGTGGCAGACCCGGCACCATTTCTTCGCCAAGAACCGCGATCTGCTCGAGGAGGCAGAGGAGCTCGAGCACCGGGCCCGCCGGCGCGACCTGGTCGTCGACGAGCACACGCTGTTCGACTTCTACGACGCGGTGATCCCGGCCGAGGTCGTCTCCGGCGGCCACTTCGACGGTTGGTGGAAGAAGGAGCGGCACGCACGCCCGGACCTGCTCACCTTCGACTCGGCGATGCTGCTGCACGACTCCGCCGCCGAGGTCACTGCCCGCGACTTCCCCGACCTCTGGCGCGACGGCGCGACCGAGCTCCCGCTGAGCTACCAGTTCGAGCCCGGCAACGAGCACGACGGCGTCCTGGTCGAGGTGCCTCTCGCGACGTTGAACCACCTGGCACCGGCTGCCTTCAGCTGGCACGTCCCCGGGCTGCGCGAGGAGCTCGTCATCGCGCTGCTCCGGTCACTACCCAAGCAGCTCCGGGTCAACTTCGTGCCGGCCCCCAACGTCGCCAAGGCGTTCCTTGCCGCAGTCCCGCCGGGGGAGGAGCCGCTGACCGACGCGCTCGCCCGGCATCTGCGGGCGGTCACCGGCGTCGCCGTGCCTGAGTCGGCGTGGGATTGGGCCAAGGTGCCTGACCATCTGCGGCCGACGTTCAGGATCGTCGACGAGCAGGGCGCGTCACTGGGCGAGGGCAAGGACCTGGAGGAGCTCAAGCGGCCGCTGCGTGCGTCGTTCGATGAAGCGATGGCGGGTGCCGCTGCCGAGTCCGGGATGACCTCGGCCGGTCAGCGCACCTGGACGTTCGGGACGGTGCCTGAGTCGTTCCGCCAGGTCCGGGCCGGGCACGAGGTACGCGGCTACCCGGCGCTGGTCGACGAGGGGGACTCCGTCGGCCTGCAGGTCTTCGCCTCGGTTGAGGAGCAGGAGGCCCAGCACCTGCGCGGCGTACGGCGGCTGCTCGCGCTGACCGTCCCCGCCCGCGACCTGGGCGCTGGCCTCGACAATGCCACCAAGCTCACGCTGGCCGGGTCGGCGTACGCCAACGTCAAGGAGCTGCTGGCCGACTGCGTCCTCGCCGCGCTCGGCGATCTGACCGAGCCGGTCCGCGATGAGGCCGCATTCGAGGCGCTTCGGTCCCGGGCGGTCGCCCAGGTAGACGACCAGGCGCTGTTGGTCCGCGACCAGGTGGTCCGGGTCCTGGCCGAGTCCCGTGACGTCGACCGCCTCCTTGCCGGGCGCGTCGACCTCGCCGTGCTGCCGTCGATGAACGACATGCGCCAGCACCTCGGCCGGTTGCTCGAGCCCGGGTTCATCAGCGGTGCCGGTGTGGTGCAGCTGCGCGAGCTGCCCCGCTACCTCGCCGCCCTGGCCGAGCGTCAGCGTCGCCTGGCCGAGGATCCCCGTCGTGACCTCGACACGATGTCGCGGGTCGCGGAGTTCCAGTCCGGGTGGGAGCAGCGGATGGCGGCACTGCCGCTGGGGCGGCCACCGGGTGCCGGACTGATCCGATTGAAGTGGCTGATCGAGGAGTACCGGGTCTCGCTCTGGGCCCAGCAGCTGCGGACCAGGGAGCCTGTCTCCGACACCCGGCTGCGGGCAGCGCTCAACGAGGCCTGATCAGCGGCTGCGCCGGCGTACCGAGGCGCGGACGTCGTCGAGGACCTGGTCCTCGACGTAGGCGCCGACCCGGCGGGCGTCGTACACGCTGACCACGAGGACATGGTCGACCCGCACCACGCTTGGCCGCGCATGGCGATCCCAGTCCCCGGTGCCGATGTCCTCCCACACTTCGCGGCGGCGCCGATCGCGGTCGTCGGTCCTGGTCGACATCGCGACGGCGCGGAGCCGGAGCCCGTCGACTGAGAGCACCAGCACCGGGCGCTCCTTGCCCTCGCGGCCCTCGGCCTCGAACGGCACCCATGCCCAGACGACCTCGCCCGGCTCGGGGCGGCCGTCGACCGCCGGGTTGTAGTCAGGCACCCGCTGAGCCCCGAGGCAGGTACGGCGTCGCGGCCGCGATCACGGCGTCGAACATCGGACGAGGCAGTGCGCCGCCCTCGCGGCGTACGCCGGTGACGGGCAGCTGCAGGACCCGGTTGAGGCGGACCTCGCTCGGACGTCGCTGCCGGTCCCAGTCGCCGCTGCCGATGTCCATCCAGTACCGCCCGGCGCGCGCCTCCTGAGCGGCGTCGCGATCGTGGTCCTTGCTGGTCAGCGGCAGGGCGAGCACGGTCGACCCGGCGATCGCGATCACCAGGATCGGCCGGTCCTTGCCTTTGCTCGCGTCGTCCTCATAGGGGACCCAAGCCCAGCAGACTTCGCCGGGATCGGGCCGGCCGTTCCGCTTCGGCGCGTACGCCGTCTGCAGCGGAGCGCTACGGGAGCGGAGCCGACCGAGACCCGGGAACCTGAACGCCATAGGGCGACGGTAACCGACGTCCCGGGGTGCGCCGGGCCGGGAGCGCCTCACGGCGCGTGGCCGCTCGAAGCGGCTTTTTTTAGGTCCCGGGGCTGCCACGGCCCGGCGCTCTGCAATTCTAACCGGCGACCGGTCGCGACGCTGCTGGACTGGAGAACGTCGGGAACGGTGAGCGATCAGCTCAGGGTGCCTTCGAGCTCGAGCCGCGCTGCCCGCTGGAGATTCTCGGCCACGGTCAGCAGACGGGCTGCTGAGAGGTCGTTGGCATACGACGATCCTTGCGCGGGCTCATCCTGGGCACGGCCGGCAGCAGCGACCCGCGCGAACGCGGCGGCGCGGAACAGGGTGTCCGCGAAGTCGCCGACCACGACGCCGGCGAGCACAGCGTCGACCAGCACCCGGACCTCCTCGGGGCCGGGCGGCTCCTCGACCCCGGAGATAGCCTCCGCGACCGGCGCCAGGGCGCGCCCGCGATCGAACTCGCGGGCTGCGGTCTCCGGGTCGGCGTACACCCAGCTGCGCAGCAGGTACAGGCGCCACAAGACACCGGCCAACGACTCCGGTGCGGCGCCTGCCCACAGATCGGCGAGTATCTCGAGGCCCTCGGTGTCGGCAAGGTGGACGACCCGAGAGACCAGGTCGGCGTCCGCCTGGTCGCGGGCGCCGCGCACGAGCGCAACCGCGGCGCGCTCGGCGGCCTCGGCGAGCAGCGCCGGGTCGGCTCCGTGCGTGGTCGTCTCGATGGCCTCGAAGTGGCCGGCGCCGGGCAGCTGCGGCCGATGGTGCCGCCTCGGCCCGGTGCTCTCGCTCATGGGGACAACCTACGTGGCGAACCAGGACGAAGGTGGCGAACCTCCCAGCCCCCGGCCGCGACCTCAGCCGAGTCGAGCGGCTGCGGCCTGGACCATCAACGACATCGCAGACGGGTCCGTCGCGGTGGCGGGGTAGGTGTAGTCCTGGCCGAAGTTGTCGATGGTGACCACCGCGATCCTGGCGCCGACGACTGCGTAGCCGAAGGCGGAGTACTGGCCGTTCTGGCCGATCCTGACCAGGTACCAGAACGCACCGCCACCGCCGACCTGCACCGGCACCACGGGACCGACCTTCGCCTTGAGCTTCTTGTCCAGTCGGGCTGAGCACGTCTGGTGCCAGCTGTTGAGGACCGCAGCCGCCCGGGCCGCGGTCGCAGTGTCGGGGAACTCGGCGATCTGCTCGCTGGCCGCGCCCTGGTGACCGCTGGGCGCGGTGAAGGTGCGGTAGCTACCATCGCTCGACCCGATGCTGGCCAGGTCGGCCTTCGCGCAGAGACCGACCGGGTTGGGGCCGGGCTGCACTGTCTCGTTGTTGCCCCAGTGCCACAGGCTGTTCAGCGCGGGGACCTGAGACGCCCCGAGCAGGCGGTTCGCCAGCGTCGCGTACGTCGTCGGAGTGGGGGACGGTGTCGGCGTCACCACCGTCGGTGTCGGGCTCGGCACTGTTGTGGATGCCGGAGCGGAGACCGTCGGAGGCGACGCCGGGAGCGCGGTCGAGGGCGTGTCGGTCTTCGAGGTGCACCCGGACAGCGCGACGGCGCCGACGACGACTGCGGCGGCAGCCTGCAGTGCGAGCCTGGAGGGGGAAGGAGGCATACGACGAGCCTAAGACGTCAGACGGCTAGGCCCATCGGGGCGCTGCGGCGTGTCCCGCTATCGTAAACCTGCCGTGGGACCGACCCTCGTGCAGGAGGGAGCCTCAGTGTTGGGCAGGCGTCACGCCCTGGCGGCAGTACTCGCCGCCGGAGCCCTGGTGGTGGCCGGCTGTTCCTCGGGAAGCCCGAAGGCGACCGTCACCAAGACCGTGCACCCGACCGGTCCGACCCTGCTCACGGTGGCTGTCTACGGCCCACCGCAGGTGATCACGGCATACGCGAAGATCGCCGCAGATTTCACCGCGAAGCACCCCGGCACCGTCGTCAACGTCCAGCCGTACGACACCGCGACCGCTGCGGAGCGCGCGCTGGCTTCGTCGATCGCCGCCGGGGACCCACCCGACGCGTTCCTGTCCCCGCTCGACCAGTTGCCGGGATTGGAGAAGGCCGGCTCGATCCGGCGCCTCGACCAGCTGCTGGGTGAGCGCGGCGTCGACTTCGGAGACGGATACCAGCGCTGGGCGCTGGAGGCCTACTCTTCCCAGAACGCGCTGCAGTGCATGCCTGTGGACGCTTCGCCACTGGTCGTGTACGTCAACACCGATCTTGTCGACATGACCAAGGTGACCACGCCGGGCGGCAACCCGGTTACCGCCACCGGCGGCTGGACGCTGGACGAGTTCGCGACGGCGGCCCGCACGGCGTCGGTGCGCGGGGTCAAGGGCGTGTATGTCGCCCCGACCCTGGAGCAGATCGCCCCGTTCCTGTTCTCCGGCGGAGGCAAGGTCGTCGACGACGTCGACAACCCGACCACGCTGACTCTCGGCAAGGGCAAGGACGAGTCGTCGCTGGAGAAGCTGCTCGAGCTGGTCCGCGACCCGCAGGCAACCTTCAGCGAGCAGCAGATCGACAAGCGTTCGGCGCTGGCCCGGTTCAAGGGCGGGTCCCTGGGGATGATGCTGGGCTATCGCGACCTGACGCCGGAGCTGCGCGACCAGCAGGATCTGCACTTCGACGTGATGCCGATGCCGAAGGTCAGCGGCAAGGCGACTGTGGGGGAGAGCAACGGCCTCTGCCTGAGCTCGAAGTCCCCGCACCCCTCCAAGACCGCGGACTTCCTCGCGTACGCCGTGTCCGACGACGCCAGCACCCTGCTCGCGCAGACCGGCTACACGGTCCCGGTGAACCTCGACGTGGTGCACTCCGACTCGTTCCTCCAGGCCGGTCAGCAGCCGCTGAACGCCGCGGTCTTCTCGGCGAACGTGCGCTACATCGAGCAGCTGCCGACGGTGCCCGCCTGGTCCGGAGTCGAGGCGGCGACGACCCCGCTGCTGACCCGGTTGTTCTATGACCCGGTGATCGACCCGCTGGCCGACCGGCTGACGGCGATCGATGACGCCTCGGCGGCGTTGTTCGTGCCGCCGACACCGACAGCCACTCCGACGAGCAGCCCAAGCGCGAACTAAACCGGTGGCTGTTCCTCGGCATCGCTCGGGGCGTCGTCACGGGTTTCCTCGATCTGCGGGTTCCGGATGGCTTCGGCGATCAACGGCGCCATCAGCCCGATCTGCCACTCGCGTGCGCCGAAGCCGCGCAGCTCAGCGCTGACGGCCTCGTCGAGCTCTGCGTCCGGAGCGCTCGGCGGGTGCCACAACACACGGCGCATGTAGTCCGGGGTGAGCAGGTTCTCGACCGGGACGTTGCGGTCCTCCGACAATGCCGTCACGGCCGCGCGGGCAGTGTTCAAACGGGCTGCCGCGACCGGATCCCGGTCGGCCCACGAGCGCACCTGGGGCGGCCCGTCAGAACGGTTCGCCACCGGAGGCAGCTCGTTGTCCGGCAGTGCCCGGGCCCGCTTGAGCGCCTCGACCCAGGTGTCGAGGTAGCGGCGGGCTCCGCGACCGTGGAAGCCGGCGGTGTCCATCAGCAGCTTGCCCGAGGTCGGCAGTGCGTTGGCAGCGGCGATCATCGCCGAGTCCGGGATCAACCGCCCCGGGGTCGTGTCCAGATCGGCCGCGAGCTCGTCGCGGGCGGTCCACAGCTCGCGGACGGCGGCGAGCGCGCGCCGGCCCTTGGCCTTGTGGATGCCCGACGTACGCCGCCACGGGTCGATCCGGGCAGGGGTCTCGTAGGTGAGCAGGTGCTCGAACTCCTGGCGCGCCCACTCGGCCTTGCCAGTCTCCTCGAGCTCAGCAGCAAGTACGTCGCGCAGCTCGGTCAGCACCTCGACGTCCAGAGCGGCGTACTCCAGCCACGGCTCGGGCAGCGGGCGCTTGGACCAGTCGGCCGCCGAGTGCTCCTTGCGCATCGACCGGCCGACGATCACCTCGACCAGCGTGGCCAGCCCGACTCGCGGATAGCCGAGCAGCCGGGCGGCGAGCTCGGTGTCGAAGAGCGCGGTCGGCACCAACCCCACTTCGCGCAGGCACGGGATGTCCTGGCTGGCGGCGTGCAGGATCCATTCGGCGCTACCGAAGGCCTCGTTGAGATCGACGAGGTCGTCGAAGGCGATCGGGTCGATCAAGGCGGTGCCGGCGCCCTCGCGGCGCAGCTGGATCAGGTAAGCGCGCGCCGAGTAGCGGTAACCGGAGGCCCGCTCGGCGTCCAGGCCGATCGGGCCGGTGCCCGCGGCGACGGCGGCGACGACCTCGTCGAGGGCCGCGCGGGTCTCGACGATCGGGGGCAGGCCGTCGCGCAGGATCAGCAATGGAGCCGGCTCTGCCTCGGGCTCGGCTGCGTCGGACGGCGGAGCCTCGTGATCGGGGCCTTCGGTCATCTCCGCCACTACTCCGGGCCGCGCTGTCCGCGCCGGCTCGGCATGGTGGCGACGCCCTCGGGGACGGGCGGCAGCCCGGCAGCGGTGCAGAGCAGCTCGCCCCAGGCCTCGACGTGCGCGGTCAGGTCGCCGATCGGGGTCCACGAGGCGCGGATCTCGATCTGGGCAGTGGCAGGCTCGGTCGCCATCCCGCCGAAGCTCTCCGAGGAGACGCTGGTGACTGTGCCGGACGGGGCGCCGTACTCGGCTCCGTGGGCCTCGAGCGCCTCGGTCAGCCAGGTCCAGCCGACCTCCGCGAGCAGCGGGTCGGTGACCAGTTCGGGGTCGATGTCGGCGCGGGCGTAGGCCACGCACCGGAAGGTGCCGTCCCAGGTGTCGTTGCCCGCGGGATCGTGCAGGACCACGATCCGGCCCGTGCCGATCTCCTCGCCGTCGATGGTCACGTCGGCCGAGATCGCCGAGGCGTGTGGCGCGATCCGCTGCGGAGCCGGCATCTCCTCGGTGTAGACCTCGGGACGGAACTTCGCGGCCCGCAGCTGGCTCACGGCGCGCTCGAACTCGACCGGCGTCTGCGGCGGCTCGATGTGTCGTTCGCGGGGGGCGGACATGCCTTCAGGTTAGGACGGATCCGGGGATCCCGCGTCCCCGACTCGCCGCCTGACCTGCGAAGATCGACCCTATGTCCGACTTGCTCACTGACTCTGCCTTCCTCCGAGCCGCCCGCGGCGAGCCCGGGTCGCACACCCCCGTCTGGTTCATGCGCCAGGCCGGCCGGTCGTTGCCGGAGTACCACAAGGTGCGCGAGGGCATCACGATGCTGGACTCATGTATGCGGCCCGACCTGGTCACCGAGATCACGATGCAGCCAGTACGCCGGTACGGCGTCGACGCGGCCGTCTTCTACTCCGACATCGTGCTGCCGCTCAAGGCGATCGGCGTCGACCTGGACATCGTCCCCGGCGTCGGACCCGTGGTGGCGACCCCGGTCCAGACCCTGGCGGACGTCGAGGCGATCCCCGACCTGGTGCCCGAGCACGTCCCGTTCATCACCGCTGCGGTGCAGCAGCTGGTCGGCGAGCTCGGCGGGACCCCGCTGATCGGTTTTGCCGGCGCCCCGTTCACGGTCGCGTCGTACCTGGTCGAGGGCGGTCCGTCGAAGGAGCACGCTAAGACCAAGGCGATGATGTTCGGCGCCCCCGAGGTCTGGGAGGCGCTGATGCGCAAGATCGCCGGCATCGCCGCGGCGTACCTGCACGTCCAGGTCGCCGCCGGCGCCAGTGCCGTCCAGCTCTTCGACTCCTGGGCCGGTGCGCTGAGCCGGTCTGACTACCAGACCCAGGTGCTGCCGTACTCGACGACAGTGCTCGACTCGATCGGCACCACTGGCGTCCCGCGGATCCATTTCGGGGTAGGCACCGGGGAGATCCTGGATCTGATGGGCTCTGCCGGGGCTGAGGTCGTCGGTGTTGACTGGCGGGTCCCGCTCGCCGAGGGCGTACGCCGGGTCAACCAGACCTCGACGCCGCGTGCGGTCCAGGGCAACCTCGATCCGACGCTGGTCTTCGCGCCGACCGAGGTGATGCTGGCCCGCGCCGACGAGGTGCTCGCTGCCGGTCGGACCGCGCCCGGCCATATCTTCAACCTCGGGCACGGCGTGATCCCCTCCACGAACCCCGACCAGCTCAAGCGGCTGACTGATCACGTGCACGAGGTCACCGCCGGCTGATCAGGCCTCTGCGGCGACGGTAGGCACCGGGTGGGTGCTCCGGCGGCGCCAGTAGGCCCAGGCCGGCGCGAGCACGAGCGCTGCCAGGACGCCGAACGGCAACGCGGCGCCGATGCCGGTGAGGACCGCAGCGGTGCTGGTGCCGAGGCGGTGCCAGCCCGAGTGGAACCCGGAGAAGAACGTGTGGTGCTTCTTGTGCGCCGGGACGACCGCCTTGCCGGGCGCCGCGAGGTAGACGTTGATCGTTGCCTGCGAGGTCTGGTCGGCGAGGTAGGTCTGCTGCTGTTCGAGCGAGTCGAGCCGCGCCTGCCGGTCGCTGAGCTGGCTCTCGATCGAGATGACTTGGTTCAGCGTCGTCGCCTGCGCGAGCAGGGCCTGGATCCGGGCGATGCTGAGCTTCTGGGTGCGGACCCGGACGTTGTTGTCGATCACCTGGGTGGTCACGTCCTGCGATGTGCGGCTGCTGTCGACCAGGGTGCCGAGCCGCGCGATCTGGGTCATCGCGTCACTGAAGTAGCGGCTCGGGACGCGCAGCTCGATCTGCTCCTGGTCTGGTTTGCCGTGCTTGTCGGCACCGGACTTGTCGCTGGCGATCGTGCCGTCCCAGCCGTCGAGCAGCTTGCCGAGCTCGAGGCTGACCTGGTCGATGTGCGTGCTGGTCAGCGAGATCTGGCCCTTGGAGATCACCGCCGCCGTCTCCGTCGGATCGCCGGCGTCGGCGGCCTTGGCACCGGCGCTCCCGCTGCCGCCAGCGGTGGTCGCGGTGCCGGCCGCTGCGTCCAGCGAGTCGAGGCTCAGAGAGCCGGCTTCGGGTTGCGGGGCGGCGGCGGTCAGGTTCTGGGTGCCGTTCAGCGTGCCCGGTGCGAGACTCGAGCGGGAGTGTGAGGCCTTCGGCGAGGACGAGGCGTTGTCGGCGGACGTCGCCCCGCAGGCGGCGACCAGCGCCACGGCGGGGACGGCAAGGAGCAGCGGGGCGATCTTCATGCGGGTCTGACGCAGGCATCGCCGGTTCGGATCCCCGCAGGCTCGCTGCATCCGCGGATCCGTAGGCTGGGAGCGTGCCCGAGACCGCCCCGACCGTCGTGATCATCGGTGCCGGCATCGCCGGACTCGCCGCTGCTGCGCGGCTGCACGAGGAGCGCCCGGACGCCGAGATCGTGGTGCTCGAGGGATCGCCGGAGATCGGCGGCAAGCTGCGGTTGGCTGAGGTCGGCGGCGTGACCGTCGACGTCGGGGCCGAGGCGATGCTCAACCGCCGGCCTGAGGCCGTCGCGCTGGCGCGCGCGTCCGGCCTGTCGGACTCGGTGGTCCATCCCGGCTCGATCACCGCGCAGCTCTGGACCCGTGGTGAGCTGGTAGCGATGCCGCGCACGATGATGGGGATCCCCACGGACCTGCGCGCGCTCGCCGACTCGGGGGTGATCTCCAAGCACGGCCTCGCCCGCGCCGCGATGGACAACGTGCTGCCGGCAACCTCGTTGGAGGGCCGCGACACCAGCATCGGAGCCCTGGTCGAGGAGCGGTTCGGCCGCGAGGTCGTCGACCGACTCGTCGAGCCCCTGCTCGGCGGCGTGTACGCCGGCCATGCCCGGGAGATCTCCGCACGGGCGGCCGTGCCGCAGGTGGTCTCGCTGCTGGAGAGCGACCGCTCGCTCGCCAAGGCCGCAGCGCGGGCGACGTCCGGCCCGGTCAGCGAGGTACCGGTGTTCGCCGGGATCGTCGGCGGCGTGGGCCGGTTGCCCGGCGCGGTCGCGGTCAGCAGCGGCGCCCGGATCGAGACCGACGCCACCGTCCGCGACCTGGCCCGCCGTCCCGATGGCGGCTGGACCGTCGTGGTCGGCCCGACGAAGGACCCGCGCTTGGTGCACGCCGACGCCGTCATCGTCGCCGTGCCGGCACGAGCGGCGGCGCGGCTGCTCAGCGATGTGGCACCGACAGCGGCGCTAGAGCTCGCCCGGATCGAGTACGCGTCGGTCGCGCTGGTGACGATGGCGTTCGCCGCCCGGGACTTCCCGGCCGTGAACGGCTCGGGCTTCCTGGTTCCGCCGGTGGAGAAGCGGGCGATCAAGGCGGCGACGTTCTCGTTCGCGAAATGGGACTGGGTGCGGGCTGCCGGTGATGGCACGCTGGTGATGCGGTGCTCGTTGGGCCGGCACCGCGAGGAGCATCAACTGCAGTCCAGCGACGAGGAGCTCGTCGAGGTGGCCCTGGCCGATCTCGCCGATGCCGTCGGCCTGTCGGTACGGCCGATCGACACGCACGTGCAGCGCTGGGGCGGGGGGCTGCCGCAGTACGCCGTCGGGCACCTCGACCGGGTCGCCGCGATCCGGTCCGATGTGGCGCAGGCGCCTGGTCTGGCGGTGTGCGGCGCGGCGTACGACGGGCTCGGCATCCCGGCCTGCATCGCCTCGGCGCACCTCGCCGTGGCGGCCGTGCTGGCTGACCTGCCGGCACCCGCCGACCAGCAGTAAGGCAACCCTTGGGAGGATGTCCCTATGGCGACATCAGTGAAGAAGTCCCGCGAGATCAATGACATGGTCCGCTACACCATGTGGTCGGTCTTCCGGCTCGAGGACCGGTTCGGTCCCGCCGCCGACCGCGCGACCGAGACTGCCGAGGTCGAGGCTCTCGTTGCCGAGCTCGGCCAGGCCGACATCACCACCCGCGGTGTCTACGACGTCGCCGGCCTGCGCGCCGATGCCGACGTGATGGTCTGGTGGCACGCCGAGACCTCCGATGAGCTCCAAGACGCCTACCACCGGTTCCGCTCGACGGCGTTCGGCCGACGACTCGACCCGGTCTGGTCGCAGATGGCGCTGCACCGCCCGGCCGAGTTCAACAAGAGCCATGTGCCGGCGTTCCTCGCCGACGAGGAGGTGCAGCCCTACGTCTGCGTCTACCCGTTCGTGCGGTCCTATGAGTGGTACCTGCTCGAGGACGCCGAGCGCCGCCGCCTGCTCGCCGAGCACGGCAAGATGGCGCGCGACTACCCCGACGTTCGCGCCAATACGGTCTCTTCGTTCGCCCTCGGCGACTACGAATGGATCCTCGCCTTCGAGGCGGTCGAGCTGTACCGGATCGTCGACCTGATGAGGCACCTGCGCGGCTCCGAGACCCGCCGCCACGTCCGCGAGGAGATCCCCTTCTACACCGGCCGGCGCCTCGAGATCGCCGACTTGATCTCCAAGCTCCCCTGACCTGTTGAGTTCGGCCTTGTGGTGCATTGAGTTCGGTGTTGTGGTGCATTGAGTTGGGCCTTGTGGTCCTTCACTCCCAGACACGCACGTAGTCGACGCTGGTCGTCGACTTCTTCGGACCCTTCGTGGTGTCGAAGACGTTGCCGGTCGTGCCGAACGCCTGCGTCAGGGCGAGGAAGAACGGGCTGTCGAACGGCGCGTACGGGCTGCCCGGCGGAGCGTTCGTGGCGGTGTAGTTGTCGGTGATGCAGACCTTGCCGTTGATCGAGATCGTGATCCTGCCCGGGGACCAATCCAGGCCGTAGGTGTTGTACTGCCCGACCCCGATGGTGCAGCTGTACGACGTGTAGATGTTGGTGTTGGTCGCATAGCTGATCGTGCTCGGGTCGAACAGGTAGTGCACGACGGGGATGTTGAGAGTGCTGTAGTCGCTGTAGAACTCCGCGAAGTCGATCTCTCCGGAGGATGGGTGGAAGAGCCCGTATTTGAGTTGGTCGTCGGGCCACAGCCAGAACGTCTCCTGCAAGCCGCTCCCGGTCCACGCCGGCAGTTTGGCTCGGACCTCGAAGCGCCCGTAGGTCTGCTCGAACGAGCCGGTGTGGGCCACCATGCCGGAGACCAGGCTGCTCGACTTCGAGCCGCAGGAGACCGGCGCGTCCAGGCTGTCGGCGTTGAGGTCGAGGTCGCCGTCGTGCTCGTCGATGGTCGAGGCGTCGTTGATGAAGCAGGCGGGTTGGTCCGTCGTACCGGTGAACAGACCGCTGGTCGCGGAGACCTGGGGGATCCAGTACCGGGGGTCGAGGCTTGAGCCGTCGAACTCGTCGTCGTACGTGCACACCCACGGCGTGCCATCAGGGCGGAGAAGCTGCTGCCCACCGCAGAGGGGAGCGGCCGGACTGCTTGAGGTCTGAGGGGACGTGGGGGACTCGCTCGTTGGAGACTGGCCAGCAGCGCTCGAGGTCGGTGCCGAGGAGGCCGTCCGACTCGAGTCTGTGCTGTCGGTGCCGTCGGTGCCGTCGGTGCCGGTCGGGTCGCTCGAGTCGCCGGGCGCACGCGAGGTCGAGGAGCCGCTCGGGCTCGGAGTGTCCGATGGTGGGTCCTCCTGCGTCGGCGGCCCGGCTTGCGCGTAGGTGAGCGGAAGAGTCTCGCTGATCGCCGCCTGGTGCTTCGTCGTCGCGGCCAGACGGACCCGGTAGGAGTAGGTGCCGGGATCGCGCGGGGCGGTCGGCAGCGCGACCGACCCCGCGTCGTCCACGGCTCCCGAACTGACGCCGGTCCAGGTACCGCCGCGTTGCTCCTCGAGCACCGCGATCTCGCCCGTGGCGTCCGCCGCTGTGATGCTCGCCGTGATGGTGGCGGATGACCCGCCGACCACCTGGGCCGGAGCTGCCAGCGCGACCACCGGCACCGGCAGCGTGCGCGTCGCGGCGACGGTGGTGCTGAACGACGGGTTGGAGGGCGCCGTACCGGCATCGGTCGGGGCGGTGCTCGGACTGCCGCCTCCGGGGTCGTCGACCGAGGTCCGCGGAGGGCCGACCGCGTGGGCCGGTACGGCGAGGGCCAGGCTCGCGAGCAGCCCGCCAACGACGACAACCAGCGGCCGTGCCGGTTGGTTTGCGGGGGCCGAGATCCTCGCCATCTGGGTGCCGTTCCCTGAACGAATCCAGGCTATGCGCCGGCCCAGGATCAGGCGATTCGTGGCGGAAGGCACCTCTCCGGGCGAAACGGACGCAGTGAGCGGGCGGTTCGCACGATTCGCGGGCAGTTGGGCTACTCACCTAAACTGTCCCGGCCGCGTCGGCGGCTGTTTCAGCTGTCGCGAGGAGTGTTTGATGTCTGGTGGGGAGGCACCCGGTTACGGGAGCGCGCCCGACCCCGGGATCAAGCCTCCGTCAGGGCACTGGCGGCGCTCTCGGGGCGGTCGCCGAAAGCTCTCGAAGCACCCGAAACGCCGTCGCCGGATCCTGATCTCGTTCGCGGTCGTGGTGGCCCTCATCGTCTCGGCGACCGGCATTACGTACGCCGTTCTCGCGGCTCGGATCCAAACGTTCGACCCCGCTGGCCTTGACCCGAACCGCCCCAAGAACAACCAGGCCATGGACATTTTGCTCATCGGGACTGATGCCCGCGGCGGCGAGAACTCCAAGCTCGGCGGCAGCGGTGACCTGATCGGTCGCTCGGACACCACGATCCTCGTCCACATCTACCCGGACGGGAAGACCGCGGTCGCTGTCTCGATCCCGCGCGACTCGCTCGTGACGATCCCGAAGTGCAAACTGCCGGACGGATCCTGGACCGCGCCGCAGTACGACACGATGTTCAACGCTGCCTTCTCGGTCGGGCTGACCCGCGCCGGCAACCCGACCTGTACTGAGAACACGGTCGAGAAGATGACCGGCCTCCGGATCGACCACACGATGGTCATCAACTTCGCCGGCTTCGCCAAGATGTCGAAGGCCGTCGGCGGCGTGCCCGTCTGCTTGCCGACCGATGTGTACCAAGGCGACCTCGACCCGAACCTGCACGAGCAGGGCAAGCTCATCTTCAAGGCTGGCCGCCAACTCGTCTCGGGTGCCCAGGCACTCGACTACGTGCGGGTGCGACATGGGCTGGGCGACGGCTCGGATATCGGCCGGATCCAGCGCCAGCAGGCGTTCTTGGCGAGCATGGTCACGACCATCGAGAAGAAGGGACTCGAGCCGAGCCACATCCTGCCGCTGGTGAAGTCGGCGACCGCCTCGATCACGTTCGATTCGGACCTGAACAGCCCAACCAAGCTGCTGACGTTCGCGAAGAAGCTCTCGACCCTCAGCACCAACGACATCGACTTCGTCACGGTGCCGTGGCGGTATGACGGCGCCCGGGTCGCGATCGTGCACCCCGACGCCGACGAGCTCTGGGCCGCGCTGCGTCACAACCGGCCGCTGACCACCAAGAAGGATGCGTCGGCACTTGCCCGCGGCACCGGCAGGG
>DASRRQ010000097.1:0-13144 GCA_035695505.1 Marmoricola sp.
CTCTAGCCACTTCTACAGTCGTGGCCTTGGCTCTCTCGCGAAGCCACTCCAAGTGTCGGTCCGCGTCTCCGAATACCCGTGGGGGTCGTTGCTGAAGGCTCTGATCTTCAGCGGGCTCGCCACCGTATGCATGGGTCTGACAACGACCGTCGTCCACTTCTCAGGTACAGACGGGACGACCGTGGCATTTTCGTTGATAGGACTGCCGTTCACGTTGGGCGTTACATGGCTAAGCCTGTTTCCTGGCACGGCGCGTATCGCGACGGCCGCAGCCGCGTACCTACTCACTGCCGGCACCCTCCTCCTCCTGGCGCTCAATGGTCTGGCCTGCGCAGGCAAGATCAACGATTGGCATCACTGGTGGAGTGGTCACTTCATGCTGGTCGGCACCTACAGGGCAAGTGCGGGCGTCACTCTCGCGGCGCTTGCCACCGTCGTTATTCGCACGTGGGTATGGCGAATCACCTATCTTCGAAGGACGGTGCCGTGAGTAACTTTGCACGCATAAAGTCTGAAATATCAGTATTGTGGGTCCCATGGCACAGCCAAGTCACGGCGCTCTCATATGGGTCTCGGAGAGGCTGGTGGGCATAATGGCCATCGTGCCTGGACACGGAGATCGCTCTGCCGCCTCGGCTGAGGCAAGCGTAGACGCCGATGGCGCGGCCACATGTAGCGATGACGACACGGACAACGGGGCGACTGAGCCAGCGGTCGACATGCGCGAGCAGGTAGACGGATACATCTACATCACGGGTGACGGGCGCGTGCCTCTCCCCGAGGACGGATCACCAGTAACCGATGCCGACTGGGAGAAGATTTTCGGCGGCGACAACGGTGACTACTCGGCTGAATTCGAGGACGACGACGAGGATCTAGAAGTCGCAGCCTCATTGGCGAGCCGTCGCGAACGGGCCCTCGACTCACCCAAGCGCGACCGACTTGGCAAGGGACTTCGCGGGCTGAGGATCAGGTAGAACCTGTCCTGCAGAAGTTGCTGTGCACGTGTGGCGCAACCGGGCCGGTTCCGTGGAGTCACCTCGGCGTCGATGGTGCCTTCGCTCACCGAGGACGGAGCCGACCTGCCCGTTAGACCGATCGACTTCTAGACCTCCCGCAACCGCCCGGCCCCCACCCGGTCGACCACGGCGAACTTCTGCACCTTCCCCGTCGGCGTCACGGGCAGCTCCTCCGCCACGAACCACCGGCTCGGCACCTTGTACGGCGAGAGGTGCTCCCGCGCGTACTCCCGCAACGACTCTCCGAGGTCGGCCGGCTCGTCGCCTCGCACCCGCACCACGGCCGCCACGATCTCCCCGAGCGCATCGTCCGGTAGCCCGATGACGGTCGCCTCGAGCACCGCCGGGTGCCCGACGAGGCATGACTCGATCGAGGCAGGCGCGATATTCTCGCCACCCCGGATGATCAGGTCCTTGAGGCGGCCCGTCAGCGTGAGGTAGCCACGAGAATCCATCGCGCCGAGGTCGCCGGTGTGCACGAACCCGTCCTCGTCCACGCAGGCAGACGTCGCGGCCGCATCGCCGAGGTACTCGATCAGCTGCTGGTAGCCGCGCGCGCAGATCTCACCCGATTCACCGAGCGGCAGCACCTCGCCGGACGGACCGACGATTTTCACGTCGACCTGAGGCAATGGATGGCCGACGGTCCCGAGCTGGTCCTCGCGGGAGTCGCTCCCCCGCGTCGCAGTCAGCACCGGCGAGAGCTCGGTCTGGCCGAAGAGGTTCGTCACCCGCGCGCCGAAGACCTCCTCCACCGCTTCGACCATCGAAGCCGGCAGGGTCGCGGCACCGCCGATCACCCGCGCGATCTGGGGCGCCGGTTCGTCCGACAGACGTTGCGCTTCGAGCAGCGCACCGAGGACGGCAGGGACGTTGAACAGCACATCCGGCTGCTCCTTGCGCAACAGTGAAAGCACCGGGCCCGGGACGAACTGTTCGACGAGGATCTCCGCCCCACCCAGCCACAACGGGCCCAGCGTGCCGATGACGCAGGCGGCGGTGTGGAACATCGGCAGCGGGTTCACGGTCACCGCGCCCGGCTCGACACCGACGAACTCCATCGTCAGCTTCGCGACGTTCACCAGCGACCGGTGCCGGAGAAGCACGCCCTTCGGGTTGCCGGTCGTGCCCGAGGTGTACTGCAGCATCACCGGCAGCGACGCGTCCGTCGGCGCCGCGGCGACCACCTCATCGTCGATCACCGGGTCCCACCACGACGCCTCGTCGGAGAGGCTGATCGTGCAGAGGTCCGGGAAGCCGGATGCCACCGTCGCGACGGCCTCGGCGAGGTCGTAGTCGCGGCTGCGGTCGGCATGGATCAGCACCCGCGCGCCGGAGTGACGCAGGGCGTACTCGAGCTCGGTGGCCCGGAGCACGGGGTTCAGCGCCACCAGCACCACGCCGGCCATAGCGGCTCCGTACTGGATCAGCGGCCACTCGACGACGTTCGGAGACCAGAGGGCGACGTAATCGCCAGGCGACGCGAGCTTCGCGATCGCTGTGGCAACGTGCTGGACCTCCGCGTACAACTCGGACCAGGTGAGGCGGACTTCGCTGCCGTCGTGGCTGGTCCCGATCAGAGCGGACGTGTCGGCGCAAGTCTCGGCGCGGTCGGCGAGGAGGGCGGGGATGGTCAGGTCGACGAGCGGGAGGGAGTCATCGGCCGGGCGATACGACGTGGTGAGCACGAGTTCTCCTGGGGGTCGTTGCGGCAGGCTCAACCGGCAGGGGCTCGGTCGGCGGGAGCGCCGGGGATCGGGTCTGCGGAGCCGCGGAAGACGGGTGGGCGCTTCTCGTGGAAGGCCGCAACGCCTTCGGCGAAGTCGTCGGTGTCGAAGAGGTCGGCTTGGGTCTGCACCTCCAGGTCGAGGACGTCGTACGGCGATCGCGGCCCGGCGAGCATCGTCTTGATGGCGCCCAATGCCAACGGCGGCCCGGCCGCGAGGCGCTCGGCGTCCGACAACGCCGACGACAACGCGGTGCCAGGAGAGACCACGGCGTCGGCGAGGCCGAGCTCGCCGGCCTCAGCCCCCGAAAGCCGACGCGGGAGCATCATCAACTGCTTCGCCCGGGCGGCGCCGATCCGCGCGGGCAGCGAGGCGAAGATGCCCATGTCGCCGGCCAGACCCACGGCGGTGAAGCTCGTCGAGAAGACCGCGTCGGACGCGGTGACGACGCGATCGCAGGCCAGCGCGAGCGCCGTACCGGCTCCGAAGGCCGAGCCCTCGACAGCGGCGAGCACCGGCTTCGGCGTACCCCAGATCGCGCGGACGACCCGGGCCGCAGCCTCCGCGCGCGGCACGGTCTCCTCGCGGGACTGGCGCGTCATCGAGGAGATGTCGCCGCCGGAGCAGAACGATCCGCCGGCCCCAGTCAGCACGATGCAGCGCACGGCAGGATCAGCAGCCGCGGCCTCCAGTGCCTCCGCGAGCGCGACGCGGAGTGGTACGTCGATCGCGTTGCGGACCTCCGGCCGGTTCAGGGTGATCACCCGGACCGCGCCCACGTCCTCGCTTCGGACCAGCGACGTCATGACCCGGTGAACCTCGGCGCCCGACGTTCGATCACCGCAGCCAGCCCCTCGCGGGAGTCGGCGGTGCCGGAGAGCTCCGAGACCACCCGGGCTTCCTCGGACAGCCGGCTCTCGACGGCCGATCCGAGACCGCCCCAGACCAGGCGCTTCGTCGCTGCGAGGGCGAGCGGCGGCTGCTCGGCAAGCGCTCGGGCCAGCTCGTCGACAGCCGTTGCCAGGTCCCCATCAGGCACCACCCGCGACACGATGCCGAGGTCGCGGGCCTCGGTCGCACTCAGCGTCGGGTTGGTCAGTAGCAGGTCCATCGCCTTGCGCAGGCCGACCAGCTGGGTCAGCGTCACTGTGGTGCCTGCGTCCGGCGCCATCCCGACCCGGACCGCGCCGGAGAAGAGCTTCGCCGACTCAGCAGCGATCACCAGGTCGGAGGCGCAGACCAGCCCGAAGCCCGCGCCGCCGGCGGCGAACCCGTGCACCGCGGCGATCACCGGAGCCTTGAGCTGGATCAGCGCCGCCGTCGCGATCTGCAGCCAGGCAGTTGCCTCGCGCAGGTACTCGGGCAGGGCCTCGCCCTTGGAGGCGAATGTCTTCACATCGCCACCAGCGCAGAAGTTCCTGCCCTCCCCCGAGAGCACCACGACGCGCACCGTCGGCTCGGCATGACAGGTCAGGATCGCCTGGTGCAATGCCTGGAGCAGCGGTACGTCGACGCTGTTGGACGCGTCCGGCCGGTTCAGGCGCAGCCGTGCGATCCCGTCCTCGAGGTCGAGCAGGACGGGGCCTTCGCTGATGAGACTGGTCATGTCAGGCTCTGCTTTCAGTAGGGCGCGGCGCTCGGAACGTCGTGACGCCGGCCGCCCCGGCCTCGCCGGCGATGTGCTCGAGGACCGCGTCGCGCTCCTCGGTCAAACCGAGATCCAGGCCGCGCGCCTCGCCGTACCGGACCAGTCGCTTGATGGTGGCCAGTGCCTCAGGCCGGCGGCCCGCCATCTTCTCGACGAACGCCTCGACCTCGGCGTCGAAGACGTCCGGCTCGATCGCGCGGTAGGCCAGGCCCCAGGCAGCTGCCTGACTGCCGGAGATCCGGTCCCCGCTGAGCAGGTGGCCCAGCGCGCGCTGACGGCCGACGAGCGGCGCAAGCCGCTGCGACCCTCCGCCGCCGGGCACCTGGCCGAAGTTGATGTGGTTGTCGCACAGCCGAGCGTTGGTCGCGACCAGCGCGACGTCCGCGGCCTCGAGCAGTTCGAAGCCGCCCGCCATCGCGACTCCTTCGACGGCAACGACGACGGGAGGGACGATCTCACCGATCGCGCGGCACGCCGCAGTGAAGTTGTCGAAGAGCGGCGCCAGGGTCGCGGCTCCTCCGGGGCGCAGCCGCTGCACTTCCTCGAAGTCGCCGCCCGCCGAGAAGTTGCCACCGGCGCCGCGCACCAGGATCACGTGCACATCGGCACGGCTGCCCAGGTCTCGCAGGGCCGCCAGCAACTGCGCACCGAGGTCGACGGTGATGGCGTTGAGAGCCTCGGGCCGATTCAGGGTGATCCGGCCGATCCCGCCGTCAGCCTCGACACGTACGACGGTGCTCACATCCCCCGCCCCCCAGCGACCTCGAGCACCGTGCCGGTCATGTAGCTCGACAGGTCCGAGGCCAGGAACACCACGGCCCCCGCGACCTCCTCAGGCTCGCCAGCGCGCTTCATCGGGATGGTCGCCTCGGTGGCGGCGAACGCGTCGGCCTTCATCGCGGCAGTCATCGGGGTCTTGATCAGCCCGGGCTGGATCGCATTGACCCGTACGCCGTGGTGCGCGAGCTCCTTGGCCGCTGCCTTGGTGAGCCCGACGATCCCGGCCTTCGCGGCGCTGTAGTTCGTCTGCCCCGGGTTGCCGACCTTGCCCGACATGGACGAGATGTTGATGATGCTGCCGGACTTCGCCTCGCGCATCACCTCCGCCGCCGCCCGTACGCCGAGCCAGGTGCCGCGCAGGTGCACGTCGATCACGGCCTGGAAATCCTCGAGCGTCATGGTGCGCAGGGAGGCGTCCCGGGTGATCCCGGCATTGTTGACCAGGATGTCGAGCCGGCCGTGAGCCGCCACGGCGGACTCGATCACGGTGGCCACGTCAGACTCGCTGGTCACGTTGCAGCCAACGCCGACCGCCCCGTCCCCGAGTCCTGCCGCAGCAGCCTCGGCGCGGTCCTGATCGAGGTCGGCGAGCACCACGCTGGCACCATGCGCGTGCAGCAGCCGCGCGATCTCCAAGCCGATCCCCTGCCCGGCACCGGTGACGACGGCGGAGCGACCGACGACAAGGCCCGTCATGCGAAGAACCGCGCGATCGACTCGACGACGGCAGCAGGCTTGTCCTCGCCCTCGATCTCGATCGTGGTGGCGATGACGACCTGGACCGCCCCCTCGAGCTCGGTGACCTCGCCGATCACGACCCGGGCGCGCACCCTCGACCCCACCGGCACCGGCGAGACGAAGCGGACCTTGTTCATCCCGACGTTGACGGCCATCGCGACGTCCTCGACGGCGTACATCTGGTGTTGGAGCGCGGGGAGCAGCGAGAGCGTCAGGAACCCGTGCGCGATCGTCCGCCCGAAGGGTCCCTCGGCCGCGCGCTCCGGGTCGACATGGATCCACTGGTGGTCACCGGTCGCATCGGCAAAGCGGTCGATCCGGTCCTGGTCGATCTCCAGCCACTCGGAGACACCGAGATCGGTGCCTGCGGCCGCTGCGAGCCCGGCAATTCCCTTGAACGTCTTCACTGTTCGATCTCCGCCTCACGCTGTATGGTCTTGAATCAAATCTAAATTAAACTAACTCGCAACGTCAATCTACGCACGTCCCGCCCGGAGGTGGACCTCGATGGAGCTCGGACTCAGGAACGCGCGGGTGCTGGTGACCGGCGGCGCGTCCAACATCGGCCGCGGGATCGTGCACGCGTACGCCGCCGAGGGCAGCCGGATCGTGCTGTGTGACATCGATGAGGTCCAAGCCACCAAGGTACGCGCCGAGGCTCTCGAGCACGGCGCCGCCGAGGTCGAGCTCGCGATCGTCGACCTGACCGACCCGGACGGCGCGGCACGTGCCGTCGCGGTGGCGTGGCAGGCCTGGGGCGGGCTCGACGTCCTGGTCAGCAACGCCGGCTGGAGCGTCCCCGGCTTCGTCACCGAGGACACCGACCGGGCGCGCTGGCAGAAGCTCGTCGACGTCAACTTCTTCGGCGCCATCGCCGCCACCCAGGCCGCCCTCGGCACCATGATCGAGCAGCGTTCCGGGGCGCTGGTCTACGTAGCCAGCGAGGCGGCGTTCGGCCAGATCCGCCAAGCCGTGTACGGCGCCACCAAGGCGGCCGTCGTGGCCCTGGCCCGCACCACCGCCCGCGAGCAGGGCCGGCACGGCATCCGCGCCAACGTGGTGTGCCCCGGGCTGGTGATGCCGGAGAGCCCGGACGCCGTCGGCGCCGACAGCCTCTGGGCGGTCGGCGAGGACAACGTCTTCAACGACAAGCAGAAGGAGTTCCTGCTCAAGGACACTCCGCTGCGCCGCCTGACCACCGCGGGCGACGTCGCCAACGCGGTGCTCTGGCTCTCCTCGGACACCGCCGCACGCCAGGTCACCGGCCAGCTGTTCTCGGTCAGCGGCGGCTACACGATGCCATGAGGCTCGCCATCGCCGACCTGGCTGCGCCCGAGCGCCCGAGCGAGCCATCGTCCGGGTCCTCGACCGAATCCACAGGAGGGACCCGCGACCGGCTGCTGCAGGCCGCAGCCGCGGTCCTGAGCAGGCGCGGCTACACCGAGGCGCGGCTCGGCGAGATCGCGGCCGCTGCCAATCTCAAGGCGCCCGCGATCTATTACCACTTCGCCGGCCGCGACGCGCTGATCACTGCCGCGTTGCGCGAGGGCCAGATACTCGTCCGCCTGCACGTGCTTGACGCTCTGGCCGAGCTGCCGGACACGGCCGGCCCGATCGACCGGATCCTGCTCGCCGTCGACGCCCACCTCCGGGTCGAGCTCGAGCTCTCCGACTTCGCCAGCGCCGTGGTCCGGACCGCCGGGCACGTGCCACCGCAGATCCGCGCCGACATCGAGGGCGAGATCGAGGCGTACCACGATGTCTGGCGCGACCTGCTCGCCGAGGCCGGCCGCAGCGGCTGCCTCCGCCCCGGACTGGACGCATCGGTGGCCCGGATGCTGGTGCTGGGCGCACTGAACTGGAGCGTCGAGTGGCGTACGCCGGCAACGCCGGTCGACGACGTCATCGTGGCCGCCACCGACATCGTGCGCGGCGCACTCTTCCTGGCCTGACCAATCCTCGCGACGTATTTCGAATCTATGTTAAATTATTGGCCTACCGTCTAGAGAGAGGATCCACCCATGGCCGAGGCCTACATCGTCGACGCGACCCGCACCGCCGTCGGTCGACGCAACGGCGGGTTCGCCGACGTGCACCCCGCCGACTTCGCCGCGCACACGATCCGGACCGTCGTGGAGCGCAACGACTTCGACCCCACGCTCATCGACGACGTGATCCTGGGTTGCCTGGACAACATCGGCGCTCAGGCCGGCGACATCGCCCGGACCGCGGCGCTGGCAGCCGGGCTGCCCCAGAACGTCCCCGGTGTCACCCTCGACCGCCAGTGCGGCTCGGCTCAGCAGGCCGTGCACTTCGCCGCCCAGGCCGTGATGAGCGGTACGGCCGACCTGATCGTCGCCGGCGGCGTCCAGAAGATGAGCCAGTTCCCGATCCTCTCGGCGTTCGCCGCCGGCGAGCCGTACGGCTCGGTCGATCCGTGGACCGGCTGCGAGGGCTGGGCCGAGCGCTTCGGCGACCAGGAGATCTCCCAGTTCCGCGGTGCGGAGATGATGGCCGAGCGCTGGAAGCTGACCCGCGAGGACTGCGAGGCCTGGGCGTTCGGCAGCCATCAGCGCGCGCTCTCGGCAATCGCCGCCGGCCGCTTCGAGCGCGAGATCACCGAGTACAAGGGGATCAGCGTCGACGAAGGCCCGCGCACCGACACCACCCTGGAGAAGATGGCGAGCCTGAACACCCTGGTCCCCGGCGGCGTACTGACCGCGGCCGTGGCCAGCCAGATCTCGGACGGCTCCGCGGCGCTGCTGATCGCCAGCGAGGCTGCGGTGCAGGAGCACGGCCTGACCCCCCGCGCACGGATCCACCACCTGAGCGTGCGCGGCTCGGACCCGGTGATGATGCTCGAAGCCCCGATCCCGGCGACCCAGCATGCACTCAAGCGGTCCGGCATGACGATCGAGGACATCGACGTGGTCGAGATCAACGAGGCGTTTGCGCCGGTCGTGCTGGCTTGGAACCACGAGCTCAACGTCGACCCCGCGAAGGTGAACCCGAACGGCGGCGCGATCGCCCTGGGCCACCCGATCGGCTGCACCGGAGCCCGCCTGATGACCTCGCTGCTGCACGAGCTCGAGCGCACCGGCGGCCGCTACGGCCTGCAGACGATGTGCGAGGGCGGCGGCCAGGCCAACGTCACGATCATCGAGCGGCTCTGATGGACCGCGGGCTCTACACCGAGGACCACGAGGCCTACCGGAAGACTGTGCGGGAGTTCCTCGCCCGCGAGGTCGCGCCGTACGCCGACCTGTGGGACGAGGAGCGCTGGATCCCGCGGGAGGTCTTCGCTAAGGCCGCCCAGGCCGGCGTCTACGCTCTCGCCGTCCCCGAGGAGTACGGCGGCGCAGGCGAGCCCGACTACCGGTTCCGGATGGTGGTGTGCGAGGAGATCTCTCGGATCAACGCGCTCTCCTTCGGCCTGACCATCGCGCTCCAAGACGACCTGGTGCTCGCCTATCTGCTCGACATCGCCGACGCCGAGCAGCGCAAGCGCTGGCTGCCCGGCTTCGCCTCCGGCGAGATCATCGGCGCGTTGGCGATGACCGAGCCCGGCGCCGGGAGCGACCTGCAGGGGATGCGCACCAGCGCCCGCCGCGACGGCGACCAGTGGGTCGTCAACGGCTCCAAGACGTTCATCTCATCGGGCATCATGGCCGACCTGGTGGTGCTGGCGACACGGACCGACCCCGACGCCGGGTCGCGCGGGTTCACGCTGTTCGTCGTCGAGCGCGACACCCCCGGTTTCGAGCGCGGCCGCAAGCTCGACAAGATCGGCCTTCCCGCCCAGGACACCGCCGAACTGTTCTTTACCGACGCCCGCATCCCGGCGCACAACATGCTGGGCGAAGAGGGCCACGGCCTGCAGTACCTGATGAGCCACCTTCCCCGGGAGCGGCTCGGCGTCAGCGCGAAGGCGATCGCCACCTCGCGGGCGATCCTGGACCGCACGATCGAGTACTGCACGGGGCGGACCGCCTTCGGCAAGCCGATCGCGGACTTCCAGAACACCCGCTTCGAGCTCGCCGAGATGGAGACCGAGGTCGATGTGGCCGAGGCGTACGTCGACCGCTCGGCGCTGGCCTACAACGCCGGCACCCTCTCCCCGGTCGAGGCCGCCAAGGGCAAGTGGTACGTCAGCGAGCTGCAGAAGCGGGTCATCGACCGCTGCCTGCAACTGCACGGCGGCTACGGCTACATGACCGAGTACGCCGTCGGCAAGGCGTACATCGACACCCGCATCCAGACGATCTACGGCGGCACGACCGAGATCATGAAGGAGCTGATCGGGCGCGAGATCGTCAAGCGCTGATCCCCAGATCTGCAGCTACCCCCCAGCGCTGCAGCAGCAACACCCACAACTGAATACGAAACTCCCAGAAGTGCGGCGCCCTCCCTCCCCCGGCGCCCCACAGCACCGCGAAGCCCGCCCGCCCCCGGGCGGGCTTCGTCGTGCCCACCCCAGCACGCCGAGCGGGCGCAGATGTCCCGCCCGAGTACACCGAGCGGGCGCAGATGTCCCGCCCGAGTACACCGAGCGGGCGCAGATGTCCCGCCCGAGTACACCGAGCGGGCGCAGATGTCCCATGCTGCGGAACATCTGCGCCCGGTCACCGCGGATCAGTGGGACATCTGCGCCCGGTCACCGCGGATCAGTGGAACATCTGCGCCCGGTCGGCGAGTCAGCCGACCGGGTTCCTGCCCGGCACTGCCGCCGACATGTCGGTGATCTGATCCCAGCTATCCGCGACCTGCTCGATGGTGGGCGGGGTGGCGAAGACGGCGCCGGTGTTCTGGAACTGCGCGACCCGGTAGACCTGGCCGCCACCGACCACGAAGACCGACCCGGTCTCGGCCGACTCCTCGGTCAGCAGATAGCCGACCACCGGCGAGACGTGCGCGGCCGGCAGCTTCTCGAGGATCTCCTGCGGAGCGATGTCCTCGGTCATCCGGGTCGCCGCCATCGGGGCGATCGCGTTGGCCAGGATGTTGGACCGGGCGCCTTCGAGCGCGAGCGTGTTGACCAGCCCGACCAGCCCGAGCTTGGCAGCGCCGTAGTTGGCCTGGCCGAAGTTGCCGAACAGACCGCTGGTCGAGGCCGCCATCACGATCCGGCCGTACTCCTGCTCGCGGAAGTGCGCCCAGGCCGCCTTGGTCACGTTGTAGGCGCCGTAGAGGTGCACCTTGAGGACGAGGTCCCACGCGTCGTCAGTCATCTTCGCGAAGCTGGTGTCACGCAGGATCCCGGCGTTGTTGACGACGCCGTGGATTGCGCCGAACTCCGACAGCGCGGTGGCGACGATGCCCTCGCCGCCTTCGGGGGTCGCGACGCTGTCGTAGTTCGCGACGGCCTCGCCCCCGGCAGCGCGGATCTCCTCGACGACGGCATCGGCCATCGCCGAGCCGGCGCCGGAGCCGTCCCGCGCACCTCCCAGGTCGTTGACGACGACCTTGGCGCCGTTCTCGGCCAGCAGCAACGCGTAGTCCCTGCCGAGACCGCCACCGGCTCCGGTGACCACCACGACACGACCTTCGACTCCGGACATCTCACACTCCTCGGGTTGGATGACTCATTCTAACTCATGTTAAATTATGGGCTCTCCGCGTCTCGACACGCTCGACGTCCGGGACAGCGATCACGGGGTACTCCCGAGCTCGACGTCCGGGAACCGGCCACCCGAGGAGATCTATGACCATCGCCCAGCACGACACCGTCGTCGAGCGCATCAACGACGCCGTACACCGGATCGAGCTGCCACTGCCCCTCGACGACCTGCACATCGTCAACGCCTACGCGATCGTCGGCGACACCGGCATCTCCCTGGTCGACCCGGGCTGGTCGAGCCCGGAGAGCGAGGACGCCCTCGTAGTCGCCCTTGCCACCCTGGGCGCGGAGCGCAACGACGTGCGCCGCAGCCTGGTCACGCACGGGCACCCGGACCACCTGACCCAGGCGATCGCCTGGCAGCACGAGCACGGGATCCCGGTGCACCTCGGCGTGGACGAAGCGCCGAGCGTGATCGCGTTCGATCCGACGTCACCACGCTTCCCCCGGCAAGCCGAGCTCCTCGAACGGGCCGGAGCCCCCGAGCTCGCGGCGATCATCCGCGACCTGCCGCTCGAGCCGCACGAGGCAGCGATGGCGTACGGCGCCCCGGACGCCTGGGTTGCCGACCAGGAGGTCATCGACTGCGAGGGACAGGCGGTCCGGGTGCACGCCACGCCGGGGCATACTCGCGGGCACGTCGTCTACGAGCACGTCGCCAGCGGCGCCTACTTCACCGGCGACCACGTGCTCCCCGGGATCACTCCCGCGATCGCTCTCGAGCTGCTCCCCGAGGAGCTGCCGCTCGCCCACTACCTGGCCTCGCTGGAGCTGATGCTCCGGCTTCCCGACGGCCCGATGCTCCCGGCGCACGGCCCAGTCACCGACAGCGTGCACGCGCGGGCGCAGGCGCTGCTCGCCCACCACGAGGACCGCTTCGCCCGCATCGTGGCGCTGCGCGAGTCCGGCCTGAGCACCGCCTTCGAGATCGCCAGCGCGATGACCTGGCGCAGCAACGGCCGTGCGCTGACGGCGCTGAACGACGTGCACCAGATGATCGCAGTCATCGAGGTGCTCTCACACCTCGACGTCCTCGACCTGCGGGCCTGATCAGCCGGTGACGTCGCGGCCGAGCAGCCGGCGCGCGACGATCCACTGCTGCAGCTCGTTGGCGCCCTCGAAGATCTCCAGGATCTTGGCGTCGCGGTAGAGCTCCTCGAGACGCACCGACTCACCGGTCTCGCCGACCTCGCGGGCGAAGCCGAGCGCGCCGTGCACCTGCATCGCGTCCCGGACCAGGTCGACCGCGAGCCGGGTGCCGTAGGCCTTCGCCATCGCCGCCTCGGGCTCGGCGGTGGCATCGCCGGTGTCCAGCAGGTACGCCGCCTTCTGGTACAGCGAGCGGGCGCACTCGACCTCGGTCGCGCGCTGGGCCATCAGGAACTGCCAGTGCTGCAGGCGCCCGAGCGGGCCGCCGAATGCGTGCCGGGTGCGCAGCCGGTGGACGGCCATGTCGAGCGCGGCCTGGGCGACGCCGACACCGGCGGCACCGATACCGATCCGGCCGCGGACCAAGCACGACAGAGCGACAGCGAGCCCCTTGCCCGGCTCCCCCAGCACGTTCTCGGCCGGCACGTGCGCATCGGTGAAGATGATGTCGGCAGTGATCTGGCCG
>DASRRQ010000098.1:0-3365 GCA_035695505.1 Marmoricola sp.
CTGGAGCTGCACCGAGTGCATCCGGGGTGCCCGGTCGGTCGGCTCCCACGACGGCACGATGCCGAGCCGGGACTGCAGCCAGCCCTTCATCAGGGCCGCGGTCGGGTCGCTCGGGGGCGCCACGATCGTCGCCCCGGTGACTCGCTCCTCGGTGGTGTCGAAGGCGCCGGCCACCAGGGTGCGCCAGAGCGTGATGCGGGTCCAGGTCAGGTCGGTGTCGCCGGGGGCGTAGTCGGCCGCCCGCTGGCGCAGCGCCGCGACCGGGTCGGTGGCGAGCGCGCTGTCGGTGATGCGCCGGTCGGCCACCACGCCCAGGAAGTCGTTGGCGATCTGGTGCGGCGGGTCCTCGTGCCACCAGGTGACCACCGGGACGTCCGGGGCGAGCAGCGGCATGACCACCGACTCGGCGTGCAGGGCGAGACGGCCGTACATCCGCATGACGACCGCCTCGGCCGGGCCTAGCCGGCCGCCGACCACGATCTCGGCGTCGAGCCGGCTGCGCCCCTCGAGGTCGGACCGCACGACGATGAGCAGGCGGCACGGGTGGGCGGAGGCCGCGATGGTGGCCGCCGCCTCGGCCTCGCGGACCTTCTTTTCCTCGACCACCGCGACCAGCGTCAGCGCGAGGCCCGAGGCCACGCCGCCGGCGCTGCGCCGCTCGGCCGCGAGCGCCTTGACGACCTCGTTGCCGGTGGTGTCCCAAAGACCGATCATGCTCGCCTCCATGCGCGGCCCTCGCGGGCCAGCATCTCGTCCGACGCTCGCGGGCCCCACTCGCCGGAACGGTAGGGCTCCGGCTTGGTGTCCGCCCAGGCCGCCTCGAGCGGGTCGATGACCCGCCAGGACTGCTCGACCTCGGCCGCGTCCGGGAACAGCGTGCGGTCGCCGACCAGGACGTCGAGCACCAGGCGCTCGTAGGCCTCCGGGCTCGACTCGGTGAAGGCCTCGCCGTATTGGAAGTCCATCGCGATGTCGCGGACCTCCATCGTGGTGCCGGGCACCTTGGAGCCGAACTTGAGCACCACGCCCTCGTCGGGCTGGACCCGGATGACCAGCTGGTTGTGGCCCAGCATCTCGACGTCGGCCGGGTCGAACGGCAGGTGCGGCGCGCGCTTGAAGAGGATCGCGATCTCGGTCACCCGGCGCGGCATCCGCTTGCCGACCCGGACGAAGAACGGGACCTCGGCCCAGCGGCGGTTCTGGATGCCGAGCCGCACCGCCACGTACGTCTCCGTGGTGGAGTCGGTCGGGATGTTCTTCTCCTCCAAATAGCCCACCGCGCGCTCGCCGGCCACCCAGCCGGGCAGGTATTGCCCGCGGACCGAGCCCTTGGCGATGTCGGGCGGCAGGCTGATCGCCTTGAGGACCTTGAGCTTCTCGGCCCGCACCTCCTGCGGGTCGAAGCTCGTCGGTTCCTCCATGCCGACCAGGGCCAGCAGCTGGAGCAGGTGGTTTTGCAGCACGTCGCGGGCGGCGCCGGACGCGTCGTAGAACTGCGCCCGGGTGCCGATGCCGACGTCTTCGGCCATGGTGATCTGCACCGAGTCGACGTACTTGGAGTTCCACACCGGCTCGAACAGGCTGTTGGCGAAGCGGAGGGCCAAGATGTTTTGGACCGTCTCCTTGCCCAGGTAGTGGTCGATGCGGTAGACGTCCTGCGGGGTGAAGACCTCGTCGACCAGCTGGTTGAGCGAGATCGCGGTCTGCAGGTCGTTGCCGAACGGCTTCTCCACGACCACGCGGCGCCAGCCACCGGACTTGGCGTTGTCGGCCATGCCGGTGCGGGCCAGCTGGTTGAGCACCAGCGGGAAGGCGGCCGGCGGGATCGAGAAGTAGAACGCGGCGTTGCCCGGGATGCCGTTGCGCTCGCGCAGGTCGTCCAAGGTGGCCGCCAGGTGGTCGAACGCGGCGTCGTCGTCGAACGAGCCGGGCACGAACTGGAACTGGCTGGCCAGACGCTGCCAGACGTCTTCGCGCCACGGGGTTCGGGCGCCCTTCTTCGCCGCCTCGTAGGCCAGGGACTCGAAGTCGCCGTCGCCCCAGTCACGGCGGGCGAAACCCAGGACCACGAAACCGGGCGGCAGCAGACCGCGGTTGGCCAGGTCGTAGACGGCCGGGATGAGTTTCTTTCGGGACAGGTCACCGGTGACTCCGAAGATCACCAGAGCGCAGGGCTCCGGGATGCGGGGGAGTCTGCGGTCCTGTGCGGTACGCAGCGGATTGCCCACGTGGTCCATCCTGCCAGTTCTCGGTGTCGTGCAGGTGAAGTACGCAGGGGCCCGCTCGCAATGAGCGGGCCCCTGTTGTAAGGGTCAGACGCCGGTGCCGGCCTCGAGCGACTTCTGGACGCTCTCGAGCAGTTCCTTCCAGCTGGCCTCGAACTTGTCGACGCCCTCGTCCTCGAGAACCTGGACGACGTCGTCGAAGTCGATGCCGACCGCCTTGAGGTCGGCCATGACCTTGCGGGCCTGGTCGTAGCTGCCGGTCAGGTCGCCCTTGAGCACGCCGTGGTCGGCCCACGCCTTGATCACGGACTCGGGCATCGTGTTGACCACGCCCGGAGCCACGAGCTCCTCGACGTAGATCGTGTCGGGGTAGTCCGGGTTCTTGGTCGAGGTGGACGCCCACAGCGGCCGCTGCGGGTGGGCGCCGGCGGCGGCCAGCGCCTTCCAGCGGTCGGTGCTGAAGACCTCTTCGTATGCCTCGTAGGCCAGCTGGGCGTTGGCGATCGCGGCCTTGCCCCGCAGCGCCTTGGCCTCGTCGGTGCCGATCTTGTCGAGGCGCTGGTCGGTCTCGGTGTCGACCCGCGACACGAAGAACGACGCCACCGAGCCGATCTTGGTGATGTCGTGGCCGTTGGCCTTCGCCTGCTCGATGCCGGCCAGGAACGCGTCCATGACCGCGCGGTAGCGCTCGAGCGAGAAGATCAGCGTCACGTTGACGCTGATGCCCTCGGCCAGGGTCGCGGTGATCGCGGGAAGACCGGCCAGGGTCGCCGGGATCTTGATGTAGAGGTTCTCCCGGTCGACCAGCCACCAGAGCGCCTTCGCCTCGGCGACCGTCTTCTTGGTGTCGTGCGCGCTGCGCGGGTCGACCTCGATGGACACCCGGCCGTCCACGCCGGCCGACGCGTCGTAGGCCGGGCGCTCGACGTCGCACGCGTTGCGGACGTCCTGGGCGGTCATCAGGCGTACCGCCTCCTCGACCGACACCCCCATCGACGACAGGTCGTTGACCTGGGCGTCGTAGGCGTCGGCGTCGGACAGCGCCTTCTGGAAGATGCTCGGGTTGGTGGTCACACCCACCACGTGCTGCTCGCGGCGCATCTTGTCGAGCGAGCCGCTGGTCAGGCGGACCCGGGAGAG
>DASRRQ010000099.1:0-27731 GCA_035695505.1 Marmoricola sp.
GGCAGCCGGTGACGAACTTCGTCGCCACCCTCGACGATTCGAGCGTCGACATGTCCTGGACGCTGCCTATCGGCGCCAATGCCGTCGACATCATGGCCCGCGACACGACCGGCGGCGTCATCGGCCCGTGGGTCGAGAAGGAGAGCCTCACCTGGTACCCGGGGGACATCTTGGGGGTCGGTCAGTGCCATGCCTCCGCGCCCTGTACGTCGTACTCGCTCGCCGGCCTGGCCCTCGGTCACACCTACGACATCGACGTCCACTCCGAGAAGGGCTTGTCGATCGCGACCGATGTCTGGTCGACGGCTCCGGGAGGCGGACCCGGGATCACGTCGATCACGATGCCGGCGCCCCCGCCTCCTCCGCCGCCGACCAAGCCGGTCGCGGTGAGCCGGTTCACCGCGACCGCTCGGACGCACGCGATCGTGATCGCCTGGGGCGCGCTGAGCAACGCAACCGAGTACGTCTACTCCTGGCGCGCGCACGGCACCGCGGCGTTTGCGTCGAAGGCCGTGCCCGGCGGTGTGACCAGCGTCGTGGTGCCGAACCTCGTCGCCGGCAAGAAGTACGACTTCGAGGTGCGCGGCACCAACAGTGCCGGTCCGGGTGTGCTGAGCTCGATGATCCAGCAGGTCGCCGGTGCCAACAAGCTCGGGACCCCGAAGGCCCCCAAGCTGGCCTCGGTCGCGGGCCACAAGCTCAAGACGACCTGGACGGCGACGGCCGGAGCAACCAGCTACCTGGTGCAGTACCGCCTGGTCGGAGGCGCCTGGAAGACGCTGAAGGTCACCGCCGGGAAGTCCGCGACCAGCCCGAAGCTGGTGGCGAAGAAGTCCTACGACGTGCGGATCCGGCCGTACGACGGTCTCGTCGGTGGGGCGTACTCCGCACCGACTCGGGTGAAGGTGAAGTAAGAACATGTCGCTCCCACGACGATCTCGACGCTCCCTCGCGGGCGTGGTCCTCGCGGCCGCCCTCGTGGCCTCAGGCATCGGGGTGGTGGTACCAGCCGCTACCGCAGAGAGCGACTGCCCGGCGGTGGGCCCGATCGGGCCCGACCCGGTCAAGATCATGATCACCGGCGACTCGCTGACCAACATGTCGAGCGGCGACTACACCTGGCGCTATTTCCTGTGGAAGTTCCTGGCCGCGCACAGCGTGAACACCGACTTCGTCGGTGACTTCACCGGCACCCTCGACAACGTCACGTACGCCACCGCTGACGATCACGACTACGCCGACTGCAATTTCGACCGCGACCACGAGGCCCGCGGAGGCGCCCTGATCTCGGAGTACGACTCGCCGGTCACCACGGACTATGGCGCCGACTTCCCGTACTACCCGGCCGCAACGAGCTGGATCACCGGCGCGACGACCAGGTTCACGCCGAATGTCGTGGTCGAGTTCGCGGGCGTGAACGACCTGATGCATTACGAGGACAACCACGGCGCAGCCTCGGACGCCACCATCGCCGCCTCCGTCGTGGCGAGCGCGCATACCTTCGTCCAAGACGTGCAGGCAGTCGACCCCGACACCGACGTCATCGTGGTGAGCGTGCCTGCTCCGGCCGGCAGCAACCGCTACACGGCGTACAACACGCAGCTGGCCCAGCAGTACGCGAGCTGGTCGATCCCCGGGCACGGCCAGGTCGCACTGCTCACGCTGCCGTCGTGGACCGACCACACCTGGGACGGCTGGCACCCCGACGGCCAGGGCGACGCCCGGATCGCGACGGCGATGGCGGCGGTCCTGCACAACCTGGAGCCTGCCACGTTCCCAGCTGCGGACCCGGTGCCGACCGTGGAGATCGGACCGCGCGAGACCGCCGTCCTCAGCGGCGCTGCCGGGGGGAGTGGTCAGGCCCAGCTGACCTGGACGACTCCACCCGGCTCGGACCGGACGCTGGTCTACCGCCAGGACCCGGACGACTGCGGGACGACGACCCAGCTGGCCGACTTCCGCCGCGTCATCACGGACATCAACGACCCTTCGTCCCAGGTGACCCGCGCCTACACAGCGACCGGGCTGGCGCCGGGCCACCACTACACCTTCTACGTGCGGTCCGCGAAGGGGAACGCGATCGCGGCCGACCTCACCTCCAACACGGTCTCGATCGTCGGCCCGGGCGCTCCGTCTGCGGCTGCCGTCTGCAGCACGTCGGTCGCAGCGGGGCTGCACGCGGTCACCGTGTCCTGGTCGGCTGCCGTCAGCGCGACCGGCTACAACGTCTACTGGCGCAAGGCCGGGACGACCGCCTGGATGGGCAGCGCCGCGACGACCTTGACCAGCCACGTCGTCACCGGCCTCGCTCCGGCCGTCTCGTACCAGTTCGCCGTCGCCGCCACCCAGACCGGCATGGTCGAGGGGCCGAAGACGGCGGTGAAGTCCGCCACGCCCAAGGCGTATGTGATAGCGGGACCTGCGAAACCGAAGGTCGCCGCAGTGTCCGGGCACAAGTTGAAGGCGACCTGGGCCGCCTGCGCCCACGCGACCCGCTACCTGGTCCAGGTGCGTCTCGGCGCCGAGGTCGTGAAGTCGGCCTTCACGACAGCGCGGACCTGGACGAGCGCCAAGCTCACCAAGAGGAAGACCTACACGGTCCGCGTCCAGCCATACGACGGTGTTTCCGGGGGTACCTACTCCGCGGCGACCTGTTTCAGGGTGAAATAGGGGAGTGTCCTTCTCCCAGCGGTCCCGGCGCTCCCTCATCGGCGTGCTCATCGCCGGGCTCCTGAGCGCCGCCCTCGCGAGCGTCGGTTCGTCGGCAGTCGGAGCCACCGCGAGGGACGCGCAGTGCCTCGCCGCGAAGCCGGCAGTCGCCGCGAACCCGACCCGGATCCTCACCATCGGCGACTCGCTGACCAGCGCCGCGTCGGGGGACTACACCTGGCGCTACTTCCTGTGGAAGCACCTGGTGACCAAGGCCGGCACGGTCGCGGCGCCGAAGTCGACGTCGTTCGCGATGGTCGGCCCGTACAGCGACCTCGTGGATCCGGTGAGCCTGCAGCGTGACAGCGACACCTACCGCTGCAACTTCGACAAGGCGAACGGCGCCTGGCCGGGTGTCTTCTTATCGAGCTATCTGACCGCGATCAGCAACGGGCCCGAGCTGATCGGGCCGATGGTGACCGGCTCGAACGCCGATGTGCTCATCGTCTTCGCGGGGATCAACGACATCGCCCGCAACAACAAGTCGGCGGCGCAGGTGATCACCGAGAGCCACAACCTGGTCACCGCTGCCCGCGCTGCGAACCCGCAGATCAAGATCGTCTTCGTGACGGCGCCGAGCGCACCCGACCCGTCCGCCGCTACCGGCAAGGTCGCGATCGTGAACACATTCGACACCGCCCTCGTCCAGCAGGCGCCCGGCTGGTCCTCCGGCGCGAGCAAGGTCGCCGTCGCCAGTACGGCGAAGAACTGGGGCCTCCCGAACTACACCTACGACGGCACCCACCCGAACCCTGTCGGCGAGGACCTGATCGCTGCCGACGTCGCCGACGCATTGCATCGGATCGGGGTCGGGCCAGCGGCGAAGCGCCCGCTGCCGAACCTGGCGTCGTACGTCGGCCCGCGCGATCCGGCGACGCTGGCGCAGCCGACCGTGACCGGGGGGACGGCGTCGTTGTCCTGGACGCTGCCGCTCGGATCGGTGCAATCGGTGGTCGAACGCGTCGACTACACCGCGGGCGGTGGATGGACCGCTCTCGGCTCGCCGATCACGTTGACGAATACCAGCGCGCCGAAGCCGTATAGGAGCACCTACAACGACGCGTCGTACACGCCAGGGCACGTCTACCAGTACCGGATCATCAGCGGCAAAGGCACCCTGGCGACGTCCGGGCACTGGCAGTACCCGGTGTCGTTGGCCTCCAACCTGGTCACCGTGCCGCTAGGCGCCACCCTGCCCAAGCCGGCCCGGGTCACCGGCGTCTCCGCGACGCCGACGGTCCACGGGATGGCGCTGAGATGGGCGACCACCCCGAAGGCGTCCGGCTACCTCGTGGCCTGGCACGCGACCGGGAGCAGCATCACCTACGAGCGCGCGGCAGCCACCGCTGCCTACACCGTGACCGGCCTCCTCGCCGGCCGCAGCTACGGCTTCACGGTGCTCGCGGTCCAGGGCAGCCAGATCGGTCTGCCCAGTGGGTCGCTCACCCGTACCCCGAAGGGCAACAGGATGGTCGCCCCGGCGAAGCCGAGGCTCAAGGCGCTGACCAAGCACCGGATCCGGACCTCGTTCAAGCTCGTCAAGGGAGCCACGCAGTACCTGGTACAGATCAAGCTCGCCGGCGGCAAGTGGCGCAACGCCGGCGTCGTCGCCAAGGGCCCGGTCACGGGCGGATCGCTGCTCAAGGGCAAGACCTACTACGTACGAGTCCGGCCCTACGACTCCTATCTGGCCGGACCGTATTCGCCGGCGGCCAAGATCAAGACGAAGTAGTGACGCGGTATCTGCGCGCAGGGCTGCTCGGGTCGCTGCTGCTCGCCCTCTGCGTGGTGCTGCCGACCAGTGCGTCGGTGACTGCCGCGGCGACGTGCGACAACGCACCGGTCGCCGGGCCGACGGTGAAGGTGCTGGTGATCGGCGACTCGCTGACCAACCAGTTCGCCGGCGACTACACCTGGCGCTATCGCTTCTGGCAGTACGAGCGGAAGAACGGCGTCAACATCGACTTCGTGGGTCCCGTGGACACGCTGCTGCCGGTCACGGAGTCGGAGACCAGCAACGACGACTACGCCGATCCGTGCTTCAACCAGCGCGATCACGACTCGGTCGGCGGAAAGGACCTCGCCACGACCCTCACGATCACCCAGCGCTACTGCCAGCCGAACCAGACCTGGTACGACGGCACCGAGGTGGCCTGGGCCACGTCGTGCTACCAGCCGGACGTGGTGCTGGGCTTCATGGGCTACAACGACCTGAAGCCTCTCAACGCCAGCAGCCCTGCCTACCAGGGGCATCACGGGTACACCCCCGCTGAACTGCTGACCAATGCCCAGGCCTTCGTCACCGAGGTCCAGACGGCCAAGCCGGGGACTGCCGTCGCGATGGCGACCGTACTCTCGACGAAGGCTCCGCAGGTCGTCGTCAACGCGACGGCGTACAACGCGTCGCTGGAGACCGCAATGGCGGCGATGCCGCAGACCAATGGCCCGATCGGCGTGGTCGACCCGACCGTGGACTGGAAGGGCGCAGCGGACACCTGGGACGGCTACCACCCCACCGCGAACGGCGAGATGCATCTCGCCTGGGACATCTCGGAGGGACTGTCGGCCGTCGATCCGACGATCGTCGATCTGCGTGCGACGGGCCTCCCGACCCCCGCGATCCCTCCGGTCGAGCCGATCGGGCCGCGGCTGCCGGGCACCGTGTCGGTGCTCGGAGGGACCAAGGACTCCGTCCAGCTCTCGCTGACGCTGCCGGACGGGGCGAACAACGCCGTCCCGTTCGAGAGGGACATGAGGACAGGGACGGTCACGCAGCTCCCGTCGGTCGACCTCGGCACGGCCAAGACCCAGACCATGACGACGACGGTGCTGAATCTGGACCCGGACCAGTACCAGTTCTGGACCGAGGTCGGTCGTGGCAGTGCTGTCGCCACGGACATCACCTCGGCCGCTGTGACCGTGGATCTGCGCCCCTCGATCGGCGTCGTCGGCAGGCCGGCGGCGTCCTCCTCTCTGCATGCTGTGCAGGTCCGGTGGAGCGCAGCCGCGACGGCGGATCGCTATCTCGTCCGTTTCCGGCGGCCAGGCTCCGCCTGGTCATCGCGCTCGACGACGGCGACGTCGTACCGCGTCGAGGGGCTGCTCGCCGGCGCGACCTACCAGCTCCAGGTGATCCCGGTGCGTTCGAACATCATGGGGTCTCCCAGTGCCGTGATCACGGCTGTCGCGCGCGGGACCGTGAATCCCGCGCTGCCGCGGCCACGCGTCACCCGCTTGACCCATCACCGGATCCGGGTCACCTGGAAGCGGTCGGCGCACGCCACCCGCTACCAGGTGCTGATCCGCACGAAGGGCAGGAGCTGGCACACGCTCGGCTGGACGACCGCGACGACACTGACCAGCCGCCGCCTCGTCGCCAGGCGCCACTACGCCGTCGCGGTGGTCGGGTGGGACTCGTACGTCGCCGGGCGACGGTCGGCCGCGACTGCCGTGACCGCGCGCTGAGCTAGGAACCGGTCGACCGGGGTCGGCTCGGGGAGCGCCGCGTCGCGCTCCGACGGACGTGTCGCGCCGGCGTTCGCGGCGCTGAAGCCGTCTCGCCGTACCCAGGCGATCAGGACGGCGAGGCCGGCAGGCAGGACGATCACGGTGGCGACGAAGCTCAGGATCTGGTTCATGGCAGTAATCTTGCGCTCATCTGATTACTGCCAACAGTGGCAGATATGACACCTATCCTCGATTATCTGCCAAGTTCGTGTCATCCTGATCCGATGCTGACCAATGTGGCCGTGATCGTCTTCGACGGCGTCGCGCCGTTCGAGCTGGGTGTCGTGTGCGAGGCGTGGGGGATCGACCGCACCGAGCACGGCGTACCGGCTATCGAGTTCGCGGTCTGCGCAGCCACCCCGCGGGTCGCGACCAGCATGGGCTTCGACCTGCACGTCGAGCACGGCCTGGACCGCGCCCGGGAAGCCGATCTGGTCTGCGTGCCGGCGGTGAAGGGGACAGCAGACATCCCCGAGGGGGTCCTCCAGCTGCTGCGCGACACGGTGGACCGCGGCGGCCGGGTGCTCTCGGTCTGCTCCGGCTCGTTCGTGCTCGGCAAGGCCGGTCTGCTGGACGGCCGCGACTGCACGACGCACTGGATGCACGCTGCCGACCTGCAGGCGCAGTACCCCCTGGCACGGGTCATCCCGGAGGTCCTCTACGTCGACGCGGACCCGGTGATCACCTCGGCCGGCTCGGCAGCCGGCCTCGACGCCTGCCTGTACCTGTGGCGCAAGGAGTACGGCGCGCACGTCGCCTCGATGGTCGCCCGCCGGATGGTGGTGCCACCACAGCGCGAGGGCGGCCAGGCGCAGTACATCGCCCGCCCGGTGCCCGACTGCACCGCCGAGACCCTCGGCCCGCTGCTCGGCTGGATCAACGAGAACCTCGGCGAGGACCACAGCGTCGAGGCGCTGGCCCGCCGCTCGCACATGTCGGCCCGCACTTTCGCCCGCCGTTTCCGCGCCGAGACCGGAGCCACCCCGCACGCGTGGGTGACCAACCAGCGCGTGCTCGCCGCCGAGGCCCTGCTGGAGAACAGCGACGCCTCGATCGAGTGGATCGCCGGCGAGGTCGGCTTCGGCAATGCCGCGAACCTGCGCCAGCACTTCAGCCGCGTCCGCGGTATCAGCCCCCAGGGCTACCGCCTCTCCTTCCAGTGCACCGACGCCACCGCCTGAAAATTGAGATAGTCCCTGGCGAGTTGCATGCGAATAGGCCGTTTTTGCATGCAACTCGCTAGGGACTATCTCAATTCGGGGAGGGAGCGGCGGAGGATCTTGCCGGTCAGGGTGCGGGGGATGGCGTCGAGGGCGGCGTACTCCTTGGGGCGCTTGGGTGGGGAGAGGCGCTCACGGGCCCAGGCGTCGAGGTCGGTGGGGGTCGCGGTGCCGACGTACGCCGCGCAGACCCGTTGCCCCCAGCGCTCGTCCGGTACGCCGTACACGGCGATGTCGCTGACCCCCGGATGCTCGGCCAGCGCGTTCTCAACCTCGGCCGGGTAGACGTTCACGCCGCCGGTGATGACCAGGTCCTCGCGACGCCCGTCGAGGTACAGGTACCCGTCGTCGTCGAGGCGGCCGAGGTCGCCGACGGTGAAGGCGTCATCGCGCCAGGCGGCGGCCGTCTTCTCCGGGGCGTTGAAGTAGCTGAACCGCGCGTGCTCGGGCACCGTGCACCAGATCAGGCCGTCGTCGTCGATGCTGAGGATGCGTCCAGGACGAGCACGTCCGACGGTCCCCGGACGCTCGGCCCAGTCCTCGCTGCGGCAGGCCGTGAACTGCCCCTCGGTCGCGCCGTAGAACTCCCAGGTCGACCCCGGCGGGAACGCCTCGATCAGCCGGCGCTTGAGGTGGTCGGGGCACGGTGCTCCGGCGTGCGCGACGAGCCGGAAGCAGGACAGGTCCGGCCAGGAGGTCTGGTCCCAGTGCGTGAAGAGGCGCTGCAAGTGCGCTGGGACGCAGAACATCGTGGTCGGCCGCCGGTCGGTGATCGCCGTCGTCGCAGCGACCGGGTCGAAGGGGCCCGGGATGACCAGTGAGCCGCCGGCGAGCAACGTCCCCATCGCGAACCGTAGCGGCGCCGAGTGATACAGCGGGCTGAGCACCAGATTGACGTCGGAGGCCGTGAAGCCCCATAGGCCGCGCTCCTCGGCCACCAGGGCGGCTGCCTGCACGCGAGGAAGCACGCCGCTGAAGACCCCCTTGGGGGCGCCGGTGGTGCCGCTGGTGACATGCATCGGCCGCGCCAGCGGTACGTCGCCCGGACGCCAGCTGGTGCTCACTGCTGCGAGCTGGTCCGCGTCGTCGACCACGACGGCAGGGGACAGGTCGGCGAGGATCCCGGCCCGCTCTGCCTCAGTCAGTCGCGGGTCCAGCGGGATGGGGATGATGCCGCTGACCAGCAACGAGAGCACCGCGTCGACGTACGCCGCCGAGCCCGGGACCAGCAGCGCGACCCGGTCGCCCTGTCGCAGCGCAGAGGTGCCCGGGGCGCTGGTCATGGTGCCGATCCTTGCAGGCGCCCGGTATGCAGGTGGTCGGTGGCTTGGGATACTCGCTCCCGTGACCAAGCGAGTAGGGCTGACCGGTGGCATCGCGTCGGGCAAGAGCAGCGTGTCGAGCATGCTCGCCGAGCTGGGAGCCGTGATCATCGACGGCGACCTGCTTGCCCGCGAGGTGGTCGCGAAAGGGACGCCCGGGCTGGCCGCGGTGCTAGCCGAGTTCGGCGACGGCCTGCTGACCCCGGAGGGCGATTTGGATCGTCCGGCGATGGGAGCTCTCGTCTTCGCCGACGAGGCCGCCCGCAAACGACTCGAGGCCATCGTGCACCCGCTCGTCTTCGAGCGGATCATCGAGCTCGAGGCCGGGGCCCCCGACGACGCGCTCGTCGTTCACGACATCCCGCTGCTGGCCGAGAGCGGCCGCGCGGGCACTTTCGACGCGGTGATCGTGGTCGATGCTCCTGCGGAGACCCGGATCGAGCGGATGGTCCGCGACCGGGGCTGGACCGTGGCCGAGGCTGAGGCCCGGATGGCGGCTCAGGCCTCTCGTGCCGACCGGCTCGCGATCGCGACGTACATCATCGACAACACCGGGACATACGAAGACCTCCGTCGCCGGGTGACGGAGGCCTTCGCAGTTCTGACCGCCTAGGTGAACCGCCTAGGGATGCTGTTCGATTAGCCGGGGTTCAGGCAGCCAGGTCCGGGTCGGCAAGGCGCCGCAGCTTCGCGATCGCCTCCCGCTCGAGCTGACGGACTCGCTCGGCGGAGATGCCGTGCTTGGTGCCGATGTCGCCCAGCTTGTGCTGGCGCCCATCGACGAGACCGTACCGCGAGCGGATGATGTCGGCCGAGCGCTCGTCGAGCCGCTCGACGAGGGTGTTCAGCCGGTCACGGGCCTCGGTGTCGAGGAACGTCAGGTCCGGGCCGGGCGAGCTCTCCTGCGCGATCAGGTCGCCCAGCGACGTGTCGCCATCCACGTCCAGCGGGGTGTCCAGGCTGACGTGGTCGCGGCCCCAGCCCATCAGGTCCAGGACCCGGTCGACGTCCATGTCGAGCTCGATGGCGATCTCAGCCGGCTCCGGCTCGCGGCCGAGCTGACGCTCGAGCGTGCGGCGGGCCGAGGACACCTGGTTGAGCTCCTCCACCACGTGCACCGGCAGCCGGACCACGCGAGCCTGCTGGGCGATGCCGCGGGTGATCGCCTGACGCACCCACCACGTGGCGTAGGTCGAGAACTTATAACCCTTGGCGTAGTCGAACTTCTCGACTGCGCGGATCAGGCCGGTGTTGCCTTCCTGGATCAGGTCCAGCATCGGCATCGCACTGCGGCCGTACTTGCGGGCGATCGAGACGACCAGCCGCAGGTTGGCGTTGATGAACTGCTGGACCGCGCGCTCACCCTCCTCGACGAGCCACTCGAGCTCGGCTTGGGTGGCCAGGCCCGGGGCGCCGCCCTTGCGGCGGCCGACACGGCCCTCGTCGAGAAGCTTCGCGGCGAACAAGCCGGCTTCAATGGTCTTGGACAGCTCGACCTCGGTCACGGCGTCGAGCAGCGGCGTACGAGCAATCTCGTCGAGGTACAGACCGACGCTGTCGCGGCCCTCGATCTCGCGCTCCGTGCGACGTACAGTCACGGTGGCCCTCCCTTCCTGCTATGGAACCGGGTGCTTGAAGATTCCATCTGTTTGAACGCTCGGCCCGGGTGGAGTGTTCCCGCCCGGGTGATGCCCTACGAGATGTACGACGCTCGGCCATCTCGAGAAGTTGCCTGGTCAACGGGTTCTCAGGCACTTCTCAGTCGGTCGTTCGGAGCCACCGACGTATCAGACTGGTCCTGTGTACCCAGAAACGCGTGTCGTAGACCTGAACGCCGACCTCGGCGAGGAGATCACCGAGGATGCAGCGCTGCTCGAGATCGTCACGAGCGCCAACGTCGCCTGCGGTTTCCATGCCGGCAACGAGAGGGTGATGCGCGAGGTCTGCGAGCGGGCGATCGGCCTCGGCGTCGCGATCGGCGCCCAGGTCTCCTATGCCGATCGCGAGGGCTTCGGGCGGCGACCGATGGACGTGCCGGCGGAGCGGCTGACCGGGTGGGTTGCCGAGCAGGTGGCGGTGCTGTCCTCGATCGCGCTGGGCGCCGGGTCGCGGGTGCGCTATGTGAAGGCGCACGGTGCTCTGTACAACCGGATCGCGGACGACGCCGAGCAGGCGGCTGCGGTCCTGGCGGGGAGCGGTGACCTGCCGGTGCTCGGGCTCCCTGGCTCGACGGTCCTGGACCTCGCCTCGAACGCCGGCAGGGCTGCGATCGGGGAGGGCTTCCCGGACCGCGGCTACACCTCGCAGGGCCGTCTGGTGCCGCGCGACCAGCCCGGCGCGCTGGTCGAGGGTGCCGTGGCGGTAGCCGAACACGCCGTAGCACTCGCCGGGAGCGAGGACGTGCGGACGGTGTGCGTGCACGGCGACAGCAAGGACGCGGTCGAGACAGCGCGTGCGGTGCGACGCGCCCTGCTGGTGGCGGGGTACGACGTCCGCCCTTGGTCGAGCTGAGGGGGCTCGTCGCCTCCAGCCTGTGGGTTGGCCTGTGGACGAAGGTGTGGAAAAGGTTCGGAGTCTGTGGATGAATGCGCCGTTTCGGTGGACAACCGACGGTGCCAGAAAAAACCTCGAAAATTGTTGCCAGAACCTCTTGCGCGCCACTCCGAGCAGGCGTAGAAATCTCTTACCGCAGCCCGGAAGGGCAGCGGGGATCAGCTGGAAGAACCGGACTCACTGGCGGGGCAACTCGCCGGAAATCCCTCGGTGGTGGAGGGATTCGGGGCCGGAACGGAAAGTAGGTCAGGGACGGAGCATCACCGCCGGACCGCAATGTAGGGCCCGTGAAACTCATACTTTCGCGGGCCCTACGCCTATTTTCGGACGCATTTTGCAATGTAGGCGCGAATGTCATTGAAATAGGCCTCGAAATACACGTCGCGACGAGTTCGGCTCCTTGTGGACACGCGGTGCGCGAAGATGGGCGCATGGACGCCCGCAGAGTCGGCGAGCACGCGGTGCTGGTCGAGTGTGCTGACCTCGCCGAGGTCGCGACGGCGTACGCGCTGCTGCGAGGACGAGCCGACCAGCTCGGCGCCGTCGAGGTGGTCCCCGCGGCGCGGACGGTGCTCCTGGACGGGCTACCCGACCCTGGCTGGGTCGTCGCGGAGCTGAGCACGTGGGCGCGCGACCCGGACGGTGCGAGCAGGCACGAGACCGGCCCGCTCGTCGAGATCCCCACCCGGTACGACGGACCGGACCTCGACGAGGTGGCGCGGCAGTGGGACATGAGCACGGCCGAGGTCATCTGGACCCACCAGTCGGTCGAGTACACGGTCGCCTTCTGCGGCTTCGCGCCCGGCTTCGCCTACTGCACCGGCCTGCCAGCCGGTCTCGAGGTCGCCCGACGCGCCGATCCGCGACCGAAGGTCCCGGCGGGCTCGGTGGCCCTGGCTGGGGAGTTCACCAGCATCTACCCGAGCGCTTCGCCCGGTGGCTGGCAGCTGATCGGGAGCACCGAGATCGCATTGTGGCGAGCGGATTCTGACGAGCCGGCACTGCTCGCTCCGGGCTGCCGGATCCGGTTCACCGAGACACGGGGCCGATGAACAGCGCAGTGGACCTGGTGGTGCTCGATCCTGGCGCCCTCACCACGATCCAGGACCTCGGCAGACCCGGCCATGCGCATCTCGGCGTACCCCGGTCGGGGGCTCTGGACGTCCCAGCGCTGCGGCTGGCGAACCGCCTGGTCGGGAACCCCGAAGGCGCACCGGCGCTGGAGACGACGTTGACGGGGGTCCGGCTCGGGCTGCGCCGTGGCTGCCGGTTCGCCGTCAGCGGCGCGCCATGCACGGTCCAGGTCGACGGTCGCGAGCAGCCGTGGGGCTCGGCCGTCTCCGCCGGGGCCGGTGCGGTGGTGCAGATCGGGCCAGCTGTGACAGCGCTGCGATCTTATGTGGCGTTCGCCGGCGGCATCCTTGGCGAGCGGGTGCTCGGCTCCGCCTCGACCGACCTGCTCTCGGGCCTCGGGCCACGACCGCTGACGGCCGGCGACGAGCTCAGGCTGGGCACGCCGTACGCCGAGCCGCCCGACGTGACCGCGATGCCGACGAGCCTCGCCGGCGTGCTGCATCTCGATCTCGGACCGCGTGCCGACTGGTTCGCCACCGCGACGCTCGCAGCACTGGACGGAGCGACGTACGAGGTCGGCGGTGCGTCGAACCGGATCGGGCTCCGGCTCGTGGGTCCGGCCCTGGAGCGGCGGCGCGACGCGGGCCTGCCAGCAGAGCTGCCGACCGAGCCGATGGTGCTCGGCGCGGTCCAGGTCCCGCCGAGCGGTCAGCCGGTGGTGTTCCTCGCCGACCACCCGACGACCGGCGGCTACCCGGTGATCGGCGTCGTCCGCGGAGCGGACCTGCCGGTGTGCGCGCAAGCACGGCCCGGCGACCGGCTCACTCTTCGGTTGGCGGGTGCAGCACGTGCAGAGCCGGGTCGTCGGCAGCAAAGCTGAGCACCCGGCCAGCAGGCGACGCAGCAGTCTCGAACCGGACGGTGACCACGCCCCGACCTGATCCCCATACCCAGCCCTGGCCATGCTCGTCGTGGGTCACGTCGAGGCCCGGGAGCCAGTACCGGCGGCGGCCGAGCGAGGCCAGCGCGGTCTCGGTCTCCTCGTCGGCCGTCTCGGGCTCGGCGTCCTCGGAGTCGCTGAACAGGTCGTCCTGGATCCAGTCGGCCAGTCCGGAGACGCCGACGCCGAGCAGCCGTACGCCGCCCGAGGTATCGAGCTCCTCCAGGAGCGTCCTGGCGACCCGCGAGACGGTCCGGGCGTCATCGGTCGGACCGGGCAGCGTCGCCGAGCGGGTCAGCGTCGAGAAGTCGTGAAGACGGACCTTCAAGGTGACGGTGCGCCCCGACATGCGTGCCTTGCGGAGCCTCTCGGTGACCTTGCCGGCCTGCCGCTCCACCAACGCGGCCAGGATCTTGCGGTCGACGTGGTCGCTCTCGTAGGTGTCCTCGACGCTGATCGACTTGGCCTCCCTTTCGGCCACCACCGGTCGGTCGTCCTGGGCGCGGGCCAGGCTGTAGAGGCCCTGGCCCTGGGCCTTCCCCAAGGCCCGGACGAGCTCGTCGGCGCTGATCTGCTCGAGCTCGGCCACCGTGTGAACGCCGATCCGGCGCAGCTGCTCGGCGGTCGCCGGACCAACGCCGGGAATGACGGTGACCTGCATCGGGCGGAGCAGGTCCTGCTCCATGCCGGGTGCTACGACCACCAGCCCGTTGGGCTTGTCGAGCTCGCTGGCGATCTTCGCAATGAACTTCGAGGTGCCGATGCCCACTGACCCGCTCAGTCCGCCGGTGACCTCGGCGACCCGCTCCTTGAGCTCGTAGCCAAACCGGCTGACGCCCGCGACGGAGAGATCGTCGAGGTCCGAGGCGGCCAGATCGATGAACGCCTCATCCAGCGATAGCGGCTCGACCAGTGGGCTGATGCTGCGCAGCAACTCCATGACGGCACGGCTGGTCTCGCGGTAGGCGGTGAACCGCCCGGCGAGGAACGCGGCGTTCGGGCAGCGGCGCCGGGCCTCGGCGGTCGGCATCGCCGAGTGCACCCCGAAGGCGCGCGCCTCATACGACGCCGTGGCTACGACACCGCGCCCGCCGATCCCGCCGACGACGACGGGCTTGCCACGCAGCGAGGGCTTGTCGCGCTGCTCCACGGAGGCGAAGAACGCGTCGAGGTCGACGTGCAGGATCGACGGCTCGGCACGCATCTGCGCATCGTACGGCGCGGGTCTGACGTCCACAGGCCTCTGGACGGTCGGGCCTTCCACAGCGTTGCGAGGGCGTCGGGACGGCTGGGGGCGGCGGCCCTGAGCCTCGGCACATGGACACCTTCATCGCACGCGAACCCATCGACCTGCTTGCCGTCGTCCCCTACGTGATCGGCTTCCATCCCGAGGACTCGGTAGTGATGCTGACCTTCGGCGTCATCGGGGCCCAGCGACCCGGCGGCGGAGAGTCGTTCCATGCCCGGGTCGACCTGCCCGTGGTACTCGGGGACCAGCGCCAGCTCGCGGAGACGCTGCTCGATGTGGCAGTCCTGCACGACGCCGAACGGGTTGGTCTGGTGCTGTACACCGACGACCGGGCCGCTGCCGAATCGTTCGCCGATCAACTGCTTCCCGGGGTGATCGCCGCCGGCATCGAGGTCATCGACGTGCTGCGGGTCGACGGCGAGCGGTTCTTCTCGGTCGGCGATGACGCGGATCCCGGGACGCCGTACGACCTGAGCACGCATCCGTACACCGCGACCCAGGTCCTGCGCGGCCGGGTCGTGCACGGGAGCCGTACGGCGCTGCGCGAGAGCCTGGTCGGCACCGATCCTGACGACATCGACGCGGTCTCCGTCGCCGCCACCGACACGGTCGACCGGCTGCTCGATGCGGGCACCGGTCGGCGGCCCCTGAGCGACGTGCTGCGCGCGGAGGCGTTGTGGTTGCAGGGTCGGATCGAGAGGTTCCTCGAGGACGGGGCTGCGCTGTCGGTCCCCGAGGCGGCGCGGCTGCTGGTGCTGGTCTCCTTCGATGCGCTGCGCGACGTGGCGTGGGCGCAGATGTCCCAAGCCACGGCTGCGGCCCAGGTCGAGCTGTGGCGCGGCCTGCTACGGCGATCCCCGGGCGACCTGCGTAGCGGGGTAGCGGCGCTGCTCGGGTTCGCGGCCTGGCTCGCCGGCGACGGTGCACTGGCGTGGTGCGCGCTCGAACGGTGCGGCGACCCGGCCGACAGTCTGGCGCAGCAGGTGGCCGCCTTGGTCGAGTCCGCCGCCCCGCCGAGCGTGTGGACCCCGCCGTCGTCGGCTTCGCTGCGTGTCCTCGCTCCGCGCGGCAGCGCCGCATCCTGACCAACGGTGCGCGGGCGCGCCATCCTGCTCGGCCTGTTCTGGGCGCGGTGGCTGGCCTAGGGTCCGTTCATGGGACGAGACGTCGACCAGCAGGAGTTCACCCGGGCCGACCGCACCGCGCACCGCGAGAAGGTGCGTCGCTGCCTCGACGTGTTCGCGCTGATGCTGCGCCAAGCCCAGTTCGACGCCGCAGACCCGATGACCGGCCTGGAGATCGAGTTCAACCTTGTCGACGAAGACGGGCATCCGGCCTTGAAGAATGCCGAGGCCCTGGCCGCGATCGCCAACCCGCTGTTCCAGACCGAGCTCGGGCAGTTCAACCTCGAGATCAACGTCGCGCCCCGGCGGCTCGGTGAGGGCGGGGTCGCCGGGTTCGAGCAGAACCTGCGCCGGAGTCTCAACGACGCCGAGGAGCGGGCCAACCTGGTCGGCGCGCACCTGGTGATGATCGGGGTGCTGCCGACCTTGCAGGCCGGCCACCTCGGCCCGTCGACGATCAGTCCGAACCCGCGCTACCAGCTGCTCAGCGACCAGATCCTGAACGCTCGCGGCGAGGACATCGCCATCTCGATCAACGGGGTCGAGCGTCTGGACACGACCGCCGACTCGATCATGCCCGAGGCCGCCTGCACCAGCACCCAGCTGCACGTGCAGGTCAGTCCAGAGGACTTCGCGCCGTACTGGAACGCCTCGCAGGCGATCGCCGGAGTGCAGCTCGCGCTCGGTGCCAATTCGCCGTACCTGCTGGGGCGCGAGTTGTGGAGCGAGACCCGGATCCCGCTGTTCGAGCAGGCCACCGACACTCGCAGCGACGAGCTCAAAGCCCAGGGCGTCCGGCCCCGTGTCTGGTTCGGCGAACGCTGGATCACCTCGATCTTCGACCTGTTCGAGGAGAACGTCCGGTACTTTCCGGCGTTGCTGCCGATCACCGAGGACGAGGACCCGCTCGCGGTGCTGGAGGCTGGCGGCACCCCCGAGCTGCCCGAGCTCCGGCTGCACAACGGGACCATCTACCGGTGGAACCGCCCGATCTACGACGTCGCGGACGGCACGCCGCACCTGCGAGTGGAGAACAGGGTGCTCGCCGCGGGGCCGACGGTCCTGGACACGATGGCGAACGCGGCCTTCTACTTCGGCCTCGCCCGAGCGCTGGCAGGTGACGAGCGGCCGCTCTGGTCGCAGATGTCGTTCTCGGCTGCGGAGGAGAACTTCCACGTCGCTGCTCGCGACGGGATCGACGCCCAGGTCTACTGGCCCGGCGTCGGGCAGGTCGCGGCGACCGAGCTGACCCTGCGCCGGCTGCTGCCGCAGGCGTACGCCGGCCTGGAGGCCTGGGGCGTCGACGGGGCCGAGGCCTCCAGGCTGCTCGGGGTGATCGAGGCGCGTTGCACCCTAGGCCGCAACGGCGCGAGCTGGTACCGCGACCAGGTCCGGGCCCGGGAGGCCTCAGGCGCTGATCGGGACGAGGCGCTCCGGCTGACGCTGCTGGACTACCGCGAGCGGATGCACAGCAACGAGGCCGTGCACACCTGGTGACGCTGGACGGCTCGGACCTTATGCCGAGCGGCTCGGTCGGACCCGGCGCCATTGGACGGTCTCGCCGTCTACGAGGTTGAACCAGCCGTAGCGGGTCATCACGATGAACCCGGGCATCCCGATCCCGTGCCGCCCGAATGCCTTGGTCGCGGCGGCCATCCAGAGGAAGTCGGCGTCGGCGGGCGCCAGATCGCCCGACCGGGTCAGCCAGGGGACCGCGGTGTCGAGATCGAGCCCGTCGAGGGCCCTCTCGAGGACGTCGGCCCGCAGGCCGGAGTCGTACGACGGGTCGTCAGGCAGGGCGAGGTGCGGCCCTCCCGGACGGCCGATCCGCAGCGTGGTCGGGATCGCCCGGCGGGTGCCACAGTCCTTGACGAATTGGCGGAGCGCGAGCCGGAGCCTGGCGATGAGAACGTCATCCATCGCCTCAGCATCCGGGAGTCGGCCCGAGCGCGGATGGCTCGATCCACAGGCCCCCAACGGAGGTCGAGAGAGGCCCCCTGATCCACAGGCAGCACAGCGGCCTGCCGACGGGACGGTCGGCAGGCCGCTGCGGGTGGGTGGCGGCACTGCGACGTCGTTGAGTGGACGATCTCCGCTAGGTTGACGAAGTTCGTCCGCGCCTCGGAGACGTTGTCGGCCAGAGAGTCCCGCACGTGCGCGGTGACGTCGATGGCATCGGGGGTGATCAACCCCGGAGCTGATCGTGGTGCCGAGGGCATTGATCTGGGTTGCGCCGGAGTAGGCCGCGTAGGTCCAGGCGCTGGGGTCGGCCGCCGCGGGTGCAGACGCGACAGCCAGAGCTGGTGTGAACCGATGCCGCGGTGGGCAATCAATGGGCCTGCCCGTCCAGCGCGGTCGCTGTCAGATCCGCCAGGTGACGGTGATCTCCTTACCCGGGTCGCGCGCTGTGACGGTCCAGTCATCAGCGAGTTCCTGGACGATCCTCAGCCCACGGCCCCGAGGGTCCTCGGGACCGGGGCGGCGCGAAGCCGGCCATCCGCTGGCGTCGTCGACAACGGTGAGCGCAACCCGGCTCCCGGACAGCGTGAGATGTACGTCGACCAGGTTGGCGCCTGCCTGGACGGAGTTGGTGACCAGCTCACTGACGACCAAGACGATGTCGTGCTGCGCGGTCGCAGGCCGGTTGCCGAGGTGCCCGGCCACGAACCGACGGGCCTGCGCAGGTGCCTGCAGCCCGCCATGGAAGCGCCTCTCGACTGATTCGCCGCTCACCGTCGAGCCTCCCGCCTCATGGCGAGCACGGCGATGTCGTCGGGCGCGTCGTCATTGCGCAGGGTCGTGACTGCGTGGTTGATGAGATCGGCCAGCGGCTGGTCGGCGACGTCCTGGATCGTGGCCGCGAGCCTGCTCATCCCGACGTCGATGGCCTCGCCCCGGCGTTCGATCAGGCCGTCGGTGAAGCAGAACAGCGTCGCGCCCCGGGGGATCGTGAAGGTGGTCTCGGGGTAGGTCGCGGGCCCGGACCCGAGCGGCGGACCGGCCGTGGTCGGGACGTTGTGCGCCCCAGTCGCGTCGAGGAGCAGTGGCGCCGGGTGCCCGGCGTTCGCCAGCGTCACCTTGCCGGTACGGCGGTTCCCGATCCCGACCACCGCGGTGGTGATGTGCCCGTCGCGGAGGATGTCGAACTGGTGCGAGCACTTCTCCAGCGCCTTCGCAGGGCTGCTGCCGTCGATGAGGTACGCGCGCAGCGTGAACCGTGCGTGCGCCATCACGGCGACAGAGTCGACACCGCGTCCCGAGACGTCGCCGACGACGAACGCGAACCGGTCGGCGGACACGGGGATGATGCTGTACCAGTCGCCGCCAATGTCGATCCCGTGCGCCCCTGCGACGTATTCCGAGGCGAGCTCAAGGCCGGGGATCGCCGGCATCGAGTAGGGGAGCAGGGCTCGTTGCAGGCGGACCGAGAGCTCGCGCTGCTGACCGTAGAGCGTCTCGACGGTGCCGAGAAGGTCGGCGATGGTGGCAGCGTCGCTCTCGGCGACCTGGCGACCCCTGCTGAGTTGATGACCAGTCCGGGCGATCAGGACGGTGAGCACCAGGCCGCTCAGCAGCAGCCATAGGGGTAGCCGGTGGCTGAGGCCGGCGCCGAGAGGGTGGCGCGGTTCGGCGACCAGCGTGATGACGGTGTTGCCAAACGGGATCACCGCACGGGAGGTGTTGCCGGACAGTGGCAGTGTGCCCGGGTCGACGTCGGTGGTCTGCAGGGCGCTGTTGGCGATCTTGCGCCCGAGGTAGGTCGCGTAGTGCAGGTCGGCGAAGGCCGAGTCGGTGTCGACGGGCGCTCGCCGGTCCGCCGCGATCAGCCGCTCGGCGTACACGACCGTGCCGGTCGCAGGGTCACCGAGCGCGTAGCCGACGCGGGTACGGGATCCAGAGGTGACGGCACGCACCGTGAAGGTCGTGCTTCCCAGGGCCCGGTGCAGGTAGGACCGCACCGCGCCTGGGGCGGCGATCGACCTCAAGCCGACCCGGGCGACGCGATGCAGGCTGCCGCCTTCGCCGCGCTGCCAGAGCGAGGCATCGGCGAACAGCTTGGTCGGTCCCACCAGGCCCGCCATCTGTCGGGTGAAGGTGGCTGCCGCGCTGTGCGGCCCGCTGGCGTGCTGGACCGCAAGGGTGGTCCTGAGCGGCTGCTGGATCAGCAGGATCGCGGTGGACACGACGGCGGCGGCCTGCCGGGTCTGGCCTTGGAGGAGGGTGCGTTCGGCGCTGTGGTCCGCGCGTACGGCCGCCAGCGTCGCGAGTGCGGTGAGCAGCAGGCTGAAGCCGCAGATCAGCACCGTGACCAGGAGTGGGTGCCGTGCACGGTCGGCGACCGCCGCCCGGCGACGCAAGGCGCCGGTGATGCCGGGGACCGCGCGACGCCACGCTGCCTCGGGGGGTGCCTCGTCGGGCTCAGCCACCGCTCAGTCGCCTGCTCGGACGTCGAAGATCGCCGTGAGGCCCGTGACCTCGAAGAGCCGGGTCACCGACGGCGGGACGTCGATGAGCACCAGTGCGGCGTCGGCCTTGGCGCACTCTTTACGCAGGCCCACCAGGGCGCCCAGGCCGCTGGAGTCGATGAAGGTGACATCGGACAGGTCGACCTCGATCGTCGCGACATCCGCCTCCAGGCAGGCTCGCCCCTGCTCGCGGAACTCCTCGGTCGTGGCGATGTCGAACTCGCCGGCGACGACTAGGGTGCGCACGCCGTTGCTGGTTGCGATGATGCTGAACTCGGCCAAAGCGAGGATCCGTTCGGGAGGCGATCGTCTACAGCGGCCGGTTGTTGGACCACAGGTTTTTGGACCACGGGGTGGTCGGACCACGGGGGGTTGTCGTCGTCCCGCCCCACGCGGCGATCTCGACGAGTCGAAGTGTCGCCGCTCGACGGGTTCGGCGCAATCCTCCCGCTGGCGTGGATCAGACGGCCTTGGCGGCCGCCTTCTTCTCCTTCTTATACGAGCGCACCTTGGCCAGCGAGTCCGGATCGACGACGTCGGCCACCGAGCGGTAGCCCTCCAGACTGTAGTCACCGACGGCTTCCTCCCAGCCGACCGGCTTCACGCCGAGCTGCTTGGCGACAAGCGCGGTGAAGATCTGGGCCTTCTGCTTGCCGAAGCCGGACAGGGCCATCACCCGCTTGACCAGGTCGGGGCCGTCGGCTGCCTCCGTCCAGATCCGCGACGCGTCCCCGCCGTACAGGGTGGCGACGTCGGAGGCGACGGCCTGGATCTTGGTGGCCATCGAGCCAGGAAAGCGGTGCACGGCAGGGGTGGTCGCGCACACGGTCGCGAACGCCTCGGGATCGGCGGCCGCGATGCTCTCCGGGTCCAGCGTGCCGAACCGGTCGAGCAGCTTGGCTGGACCGCGAAACGCATGCTCCATCGGGTATTGCTGATCCAAGAGCATCGCCAACAACAGCGCGAAAGGCGACTCATCGAGGATCTTGTCCGCTGCTGGATCGCCAGTGATGTTGAAGCCCATGAAAACATCCTCTCCCATCCGGCGGCCCACTCTCGGCCCGCCGGTCCTGATGTACTGCGCGCCCGCTCCCGAGGGCGGATCACCCGCGTAAAGTAAGCCCTATGAAAGGTAGCGAGCCGAAGACTGGAACGTTCCTTGGCATCCCCTACGACTGGCGACGCCCTACGAAGAGCCGGTACAAGCAGCGCTTCTGGAATCCACAAGACCCGCGCGTGTTCACCCCGCGTGCATACGGGTGGGGTTACGACATCAACTTTGCGCGCGTGTTTGGACGCAAGTCGACGTAGTCCACCGTTCCCCGACGGGCCCCAGGATTCAGCCGACCAGCGTCGGCAGCTGCAGATCCAGCAGCACCCCGAGCAGCGACGCGAACAGGTCGTCGGACAGGACCTTGTCGGCAGCGTCGTCGCCGGTGATCTGGATGGCCGGGGCTGCGTGCTCTCAGACCCGGCGCGGCTGCTGCTGGGTCGGGTCTGTCCCGGATGAGGGGTCGATCGCAGGTTTTCACCGAGGGCGTGACAGAATGAGGTCGCGGCTGTTGACAGGTACGGGCCTTGCCGCGCCCGTGTAACGATCCGAACGCTGACCGAGAGGTAGTACGTGTCCTCGAGCTCGTCCACCGCGACCGCCCGGAAGTCCTCCTCCAAGACCGCCCCGGCCGCGACCAAGAAGGCACCTGCCAAGAGCACCACCAAGGCTGCTGACGCGCCGGCAGCCGCGGCGAAGAAGGCCGCCCCGGCTGCAAAGAAGGCCCCGGCGAAGAAGGCCGCGCCGGCCGCGAAGAAGGCTGCGCCTGCCGCCGTCCCCGCCGTGCCCGCTGCCAAGAAGGCGCCCGCCAAGAAGGCTCCGGCGAAGAAGGCCGCTGCCGCTTCGGTCGAGACCGAGACGGTCATCGGCCCGGATGGCAAGAAGGTCCTCCCCGATCTCCCTGACGAGCTGTTCGAGGAGGAGGTCAAGGCCGACCCGACGATCGTCGAGGACGAGAAGTCGGCCTTCACGGTCTCCGCAGCCGATGAGACCGATGAACCGGCACAGCAGGTCATGGTCGCCGGCGCTACCGCCGACCCGGTCAAGGACTACCTCAAGCAGATCGGCAAGGTCCCGCTGCTCAACGCCGAGATGGAGGTCGAGCTCGCCAAGCGGATCGAGGCCGGCCTGTTCTCGGAGGAGAAGCTCGCCAAGGGCGGCAAGATCAACCCGAAGATGCTTGACGAGCTCCAGTGGATCTCCGAGGACGGCAAGCGCGCCAAGAACCACCTGCTGGAGGCCAACCTCCGACTGGTGGTCTCGCTCGCCAAGCGCTACACCGGTCGCGGCATGCTCTTCCTCGACCTGATCCAGGAGGGCAACCTCGGTCTGATCCGGGCGGTCGAGAAGTTCGACTACACCAAGGGCTACAAGTTCTCGACGTACGCGACGTGGTGGATCCGCCAGGCGATCACGCGCGCGATGGCCGACCAGGCCCGCACCATCCGGATTCCGGTGCACATGGTCGAGGTCATCAACAAGCTCGCGCGCGTCCAGCGGCAGATGCTCCAGGACCTGGGCCGCGAGCCCACGCCCGAGGAGCTCGCCAAGGAGCTCGATATGACCCCGGAGAAGGTCATCGAGGTGCAGAAGTACGGCCGCGAGCCCATCTCCCTGCACACCCCTCTGGGCGAGGACGGTGACTCGGAGTTCGGCGACCTGATCGAGGACTCCGAGGCGATCGTCCCTGCCGACGCGGTCTCGTTCACCTTGCTCCAGGAACAGCTGCACGCGGTCCTCGACACCTTGTCCGAGCGGGAGGCCGGTGTCGTCTCGATGCGCTTCGGTCTGACCGACGGCCAGCCGAAGACCCTTGACGAGATCGGCAAGGTCTACGGTGTCACGCGCGAGCGGATCCGTCAGATCGAGTCGAAGACGATGTCGAAGCTGCGGCACCCGAGTCGCTCCCAGGTGCTGCGCGACTATCTGGACTGATTGTCAGCGCCTGTGAGTAGGCGAATTTGGCATCTGTGCAGTTCAGGGGCTTGCAATTCGCTAGTTGCCTTGGATCTAGCGATGCGCACAACGCTCAGGCAGATAACGCAGGCGCGCGCGATCGGAGCCGATCTCCGACGGAGCGGCTAGGGGAGCCTCAGTGCCCCGTGCATCAGGTCCGAGACATGGGCGACGACAACGTCCGGCGGGGTCTGGTCTGCCAACAGGTGCATGACGACCGCGCCTCGGATGGTGTTGAGGGTCAGTGCGACGTCGATGCCGGGACGGGTGTCGTTCGCGGCGACGAGCGCGGCGAGTGACTCGTGCAGCGGCTGCAGGAAACCGTCTACGAGCCCTGGCAGCGGGGTGCTCGCATCGGCGTCTGCCATCAGGCCGACAACACCGGCGCGGACGTCAGGACGGCAGGCGTAGTCGACGACGGCCTGCAAAAAGGTACGCAGATCTCTGAGCAGGTCGCCGCTGTAGTCCGAGGGCCAAGGAGCGACACCGGAGCCGAACATCGCCTCTGAGACCAGGGAGGCCTTCTCTGGCCACCAGCGGTAGAGGAGTTGGCGGGTGACGCCGGCTCGGCGGGCGACGAGGCTGAAGTTCAGGGCCGTGTAGCCGTCTTCGGCCAGAAGTTCGCGGGTAGCCACGAGAACGGCGTCGTGCCGTTGGACATCACGCGGACGCCCCGGCCCTGCCGATTCGTCAGCGGGGTCGGTGCCATCAAGCGGCATGTTGTCCTGGATGGTCAGGTCTACTCCTGGGCGACGTTGAAGTACGAGGTGTAGCGGGCGGTGCGTGCGCGGACCTCAGTGAGGTCGAGGCCGGTGTCCTCGAAGGTATAGGGGTGGCCGTATCCCTCGCGGACGTGGGAGGCCTGGAACTCGCGCATCGTCTGCTCGGTCTCAGCACTCAGCTCCCAGCCGAATGCGTCGTAGATGGTGCGGGCCGCGCTGATCGGGTCGTTCATCAGGTCTGGGAACTGGAGATTGACCATCTGCCCCTCGGGCACGGTTCCGTTCTCACGGGCGTCAACGGTGCGGTCGAGGCCGTCGAGGATGATCTCTTCAAACTGACTCGCGATGGAGGGGCCGTCGATGGCGTCGGTGCCGAGCTTGCGGAGGGTCTTCATCAGGCTGGTGGTCGAGGCCATCACCTTGGCTGGATCGCGGTGGGTCTGGACCAGTAGGGCGTCGGGGTACTCGGCCATGAGCTGCGGCAGGGTCCAGCAGTGGAACGGCGTCTTGATGAGCCAGCGGTTGCCGGGTGCCTCGCTCTGGAGGAGCTCGAGGAACCGGCGGTGCCAGGTGTAGGAGCCGGCGACGTGCCCGTCTGCCTGGGCCTGGTGGAGCAGCCACTCGAGGTAGCCGGGGACCTCGTACTGGGTAGCGAAGATGGCGGAGACGAAGTGGCTGGCGGTGATTCGTACGCACTCCTGGGCGAGCTGCGCTCCGAGTTGGTGGACGGCGCGGAACTCCGGGATGACGGTGTCGACCAGCTCGAAGGTGGCGTCAGCTTCGGCGATCCGGGGGTCGCTCAGGTAGGTCTCGGTGCGCGGCGGCGGCAGTGGTTGGTCGACCTCCCAGGTCTGGGGCACCCGGTGGTTGGGGTCCTGTGCCAGGAGGTCGAACAGTAGGGTCGTGCCGGTGCGTGCCTGGCCCATGATGACGATGGGCGGGGTGATGTCGGCATCGCGGATCTGCGGGTTCTTGCGGTGGTGGTCCACGACCCGCAGCCGGTTGATCAGGTACTGGGTGAGCTCGCCCTGGACGACCATCGCGCCCATCTCGTGCAGGTCCGCGTCCTTGTCGAGGGACTCAAGGAGGACGTCGAGGCCCGTGCGCCAGCCGTCTCCGCCGAACAGTGCGTCGTCGCCGAAGTCGGTTAGCTCGGTCGCTGCGGTCGCGCTATCGAGGAAGTCGTGAGCTTTCACGGGGTCACCTTCTTGGTCGGCTGGGCGGCGGTCGAGACGTGCGGGGCTTGGGGGTTGTCGAGCCAGCGCAGGACGATGAAGCCGCGGCTCCGGCCGCCGGTATCGAGCCAGTTCGGGACTTGGGGGTCTTCGGCGCCGACAGTGACGCGGACGGTGCCGTCGGGTCGCGGTACGAAGTGGGCGTTGGTACCGCTGCTTCGGGTGCGGAACGGGTCGAGGCACTCGTGCCAGATGTTCTCCAGCGTGATCGACCAGTACCGGGTATCTGGCGGGGTGATGTCGAGGACGAGCGTCTCGTCCGGGCCCAGGTCGAAGCAGCCGAGCATGTAGAGATTGTCCGGGGTGGTGTTCTCGGACCCGAGGGCTGCGGCCTCCGCCGTGACGAGCCGGTTTGGCTCGTTCGGCAGGTCGGGCAGCACGGTGCGGTGCAGGGTCAGGAGCTTGAACATCGTCCACATGAACGCGGTGATCTGTTCGGCGGCGGTCTCGTCGCTCAGAGCGGCGACCGGCGCGACCGTCTCGATCTGTTCGATGTGATAGGTCGCGATCTCCTCCGCTCCGCGATCCGCGATGTACTGCCGGACCACGATGGCCGAGGCGTCCTCGGGGAGCTCGACCCACTGTTCCCCGGTTCCCGGGTCGGAAGGCGCGAGCACGAAGGTGAACCGGCCGTCGGCATCGACTTGCAGGTCTCGGTCGGAGAGATAGCCCGCCTGTCGGCGCGGGGTGAGCCCGGTTCCGGCCATCACTTGAAATCCGAGGTAGGTGACCGTGCGCCGCTCGCCGCGGATCCGGTAGGAGCGACCCGGCGTGATGGCGCACAGGTCGTACTCGCCGTCGGGGTTCGGCCCGGCGATCTGCCGCAGCGGCGTCGTCATCGGGAAGAACCTCGGGACGTCGGGGTCGAGGTCGAACGACAGCTCGCTGCACAGCGCCATGGTGCGAGCGAGCACCCGGTAGCCCTCTACGCGCTCGCGGTCGTCGCGGGCATCGGCCCGGACGATCTCGGTGAGATCGCCGAACATGCCGAGGACGGCATCCCAGGCGGCATCGCTCGTCGGTGTTTCGGACACGGCCGTCTCCTTACTGGTCGAAGCAGCTGTCGACACCGTGGGTGTCGATCTTCGTGGCATCGCAGTAGCGTGGGACCGCGTAGCAGGCGCCCATGTCGAGCGCACGTCGGGTCGTCACGCTGGAAAAACTAACACCGTGTATTGAAATAGGCTAGGGCTAGTGACGTTTGGTTCTGACGTCGCCAGGTTCCGCGCATCGTCGGCGGCAGAGCGCGCGATGACGAACAAGACCCGTGCGCGGCTGCCGGTGGATCTGGCAGCCACGCACGGGTCTCGATCGCTTGACTAGCCGAGGCTGTGTTGTGCGCTTGATCCGACGTGCACGCTCGCGAGGAATCGCAGCATCTGTGCCTGAGTCCAGCCGCTGGAACCTGGGAACTGAATGCGGACGACCCCGTCGGGCTCGCCTGCTCTGGTTCGGGTCGAGATCGTCGTCGAGTCGGCGGAACCGTTGCCAGGACGCAACGGTGAGGTGCTGGCGCTCTCGTGACGGACCGTGAAGTCGCGACCGTCGAATGTGACTGTGTTTCCGTTCCCGAGCGGGTTGCTGTCGAACAAGATGACCAGCTTGCCGGTGTACACGTTGGGGTTCGTGCTGACCGAACCATCCTGAGGGGCGATCGTCACCGCATCGGGACGGATGGACTCGACCGCCCAACCCTCCGGCGATGTGTCGAAGGTGTACGGCCCGGCCGCCAGATGCGCAGAGGAGAGTCTGATGCCCCCGCTGGGCTGGGTGGTCGCCGCAGGCTGAGAAGGCCCTGATCGATCAGCTGTGACGACCGCGGTCATGCCGACGCTGAGGATCGCCACTGACGCGAACCCGGCGACACCGATCCGGTAGTTGCGGCGACGCCTGGTCTTGAGCGCAACGCGTCCGCGCTCGATGTCGGCCGCAGGGTCTGTGGGACCGGCGTTGTCGGCAAGCCTGTCGAGCAGATGGTTCAAGTCGTTCATCGGGACTCCTTCGTAGTGAGGTGCATGGCGGGTCCGAGCACTTCGCGAAGGTGCTCGAGGGCCCGTGAGTTCTGAGATTTCACGTTGCCGGTGCTGCATCCGAGGATGTGGGCCGTCTCGGCCACACTTAGGTCGAGCCAATGGCGAAGGACAACGACGGCGCGTTGGCTTGGCGCGAGCCCGGCGAGCGCCGCTGCGATCGCGGTACGCATTTCAAAGTCCGGCTGGTCTGCAGGCCCGTCAATCCGCGGGTCAGCCACTGGGCTCTCCCGGCGGCGGTGCGCCCGCCTGGTCTCGTCGATGAAGACGTGAGTCAAGGTGGTACGCGCGTAGCCCAACTGGTTATCAGCGCGCCGTACTCGACCCCAGCTCACATACATCCGTGCCAGGGCAGTCTGAACGACGTCCTCAGCCTCACTGGTATCGCCGGCCGTCAACAGCCTCGCCATACCGACGAGGCTCGGCCTGTGGATGCGAACGAAATCGGCAAACTCGTCATCGCGCTCAGCGACCTTCACCAGCTCACCCCCATCCTTCGTCGTTTGCGTCACCCACATTGACCGGTACTGGTCATTGAAAGGTTGCATCGACAGTCACTGGAGATCGAAGGGT
>DASRRQ010000100.1:0-15301 GCA_035695505.1 Marmoricola sp.
CTACGACGACGCCTGGCTGCGCTACCGCCAGGCCGTGTTCTACGCCTACTCGGCTTGGTCGTTCACGATCGGTCGCGCGTTCTACCAGCCGAAGATGCAGCCCGACGAGGTCAGCCTGGCCTGCATCAACCGGGTCGCCGCGGCGATCGAGGACCTCGACGCCCTAGGTGCCGTCGGACTCTGAGCCGGCCCGACGGCGGTCCGCTCGGGGGCGGCGGCTTGTAGATTCTCGGCATGAGCACGCCGGCCGCGCTCGACGCAGCGAAGGCGGTGATCGAGGCGGTCGGACCGCTCGCACGGATGGTCGGCACCTGGGAGGAGCCGGACCTGCCAGCGCTGCCCGTCGATCACGCCCGGCTGCTGCTGCTCACCCCCGGCGGGTTCCGCTTCGGCCAAGGACCGCCGGACTCGCTCTGGGCGGACCCGGGAGCCGCGGCCGTCCTGGACGCAGCGACCGCGCTGCTCCAGCTGGTCGTGCCGGACCCGTGACCAGCCTCAGGTGCCGGAGTCAGGGCTTTCGGAACACAACTGACGTCGACCCCTGCAGCCCCTGATCAAGGTCGTTGTGGACTTGGATGCGGTACCGACCAGCAGGGCGCTTCTTCAGCGCGAACTTACCCGCGTTACTCGCATATCCCTTCGAGATCGTGTGCCAGACGTGCTTCCGGAGCGCCTGTAGGTAGATGAACGGCGCACGGACCACATACGGCTCGCCCACGACCTTGACCTGCCAGGTGTGCTTCGCGATCTTGACGATCTTCGTCCGGGCAAGGCCGAGCGTGAACCGCGCAGTCACCCGACCGGCGTACTGCTCGCCGCCCTCGTCGTCCCAGTTGGTGAAGTAGACATCCGCTGAGTAGGTGTAACTGCCCGCCTGGTCGGACGAGGGGCACATCTCGATCGAGTCGGTGCCCGGCGCGTCTTCGTTGTCGAAGAAGAAGGTCGCCGGCGTCGGGTCGCTCGTCGGACCGGCCAGGGTCTCGTTGTCGGTGTTCCAGTACGCAAAACCGTTCGAGACGCCACCGGAGACGTTGAGTGTGACGGGGACCTGAATGCACTGGCCGGTGCCCGTGTAACGCGCGGAAGCGATCGAGACGGAAGCAGAGGGCCCGTCGGTCGCGCTGGCCGAGTCGAGTGCGCCCGCGTACAGCGACGCGCCCACGGTCGTTGCCAACAGAAGGCTGATCAGTCTCTTCGCCTTGTGCATTCCGTCTCCCTTGATGTTGTGGCCGCATCAAATCAGAAACGTCCGTCACATGCTGAGTGCGCACGCTACCGGAACGTGATAGCCCTGACCCCGTGACCAACCGCGTGCAGGACCTCCTCGGCATCGAGATCCCCATCATCCAGGCCCCGATGACCTACATCGCCAACGCCTCGCTGGCAGCGGCGGTCTCCGAGGCCGGTGGCATGGGGGTCATCGAGACGCTCTCGCCACAGGGCCGCGAGGACATCGCCCGGGTCCGCGAGCTGACCAGCCGCCCGGTCGGCGCGAACCTGTTCATCCAGGGCTGGAAGAACGACCCCTCGATCGTCGATGTGATCGCCGAGGCGGGCATCACCTATGTCGCGACCTCGGCCGGGCACCCGAGCCTGTTCACCGAGCGCCTGCACGACGCCGGGATGACCGTCTTCCACGTCGTCGGCTCGTTGAGCGCAGCCCAGAAGGCGGTGGACGCGGGCGTCGACGGCCTCGTCGTCGAAGGCGTCGAGGGCGGTGGCTTCAAAGGGGCGCTCGGTGCCTCCACGATGGTGCTGCTCCCCCTGGTCGCCTCCAAGGTGGACCTGCCGATCATCGCCGCCGGCGGCATCTGCGACGCCACCTCGATGGCGGCCGCGTTCGTGCTCGGCGCGGAAGGCGTCCAGATGGGGACCCGGATGCTGGCGACCGAGGAGGCCATCGTGCACGCGAACTTCAAGGACGCGATCGTCGCGGCCGACGACGCCGGCACCGTCCTGGTGAGCATGCCCGGCAACCCGACGATGCGGGTGCTGCACAACTCGATCACTGCTGCGTTCACTGCCGGTACGCCGCCGGAGAACCTGCTCGGCTCGATCACCGACCTCTACTTCAACGGCGACATGGACGCCAGCGTCGCGAACACCGGACAGGTCTCCTCGCGCATCGACGAGGTGCTGCCGGTCGCCCGGCTGGTCAAGGAGATGTGGGCCGGCTGCACCGCTGCGCTGGAGGCAGGGCGCAGCCGGCTGGGTTAGGCGGCGAAGAGCGGCCAGCGCTGCGGTCAGCGCTGCGGTCAGCGTCGCGAGTCACCCGGTCTGGAGCACGTAGCCGCGCTTGATCACGGTCTTCACCAGCGGCCTGGGTCCGAGTGCCTCGCGCAGCCGGGCGACCGCCACCTCGGCAGTATGCGGGTCCTCGGAGTCTCCGGGGAGTGCCGCCAGGAGACGATCCCGGCTGACCACCTCGCCGGGGTGCAGGGCGAGCTGGCGCAGGATGGCCAATCCGTTCGGGGAGAGCGGCAGGACGTCGTGGTCCAGGGTCGCCGCTGATGCCCGCACGTGCAGCACCCCTGAAGGGGTCAGCACGCTGTGCGCGCCGTCGCCGAGGGCCATGATCACCAGTCGGACCAGCGCGCCCATCCGAGACCGGTCAGGGTGGACCGGGCGCAAGCCCGCGTTGACCAGCGGATCAGAGGTGACCGGGCCGACGGCAGCGATCAGCAACCGGCCCTGCTGGACCAGGTCACGGACGATGAAGATGATGCCCTGCTCCTCGAGCTCCGCGATCCAGGCGATCGCAGCGGGAGCGGAGGTGAACATGACGGCGTCGAAGGCACCGGCGGCGACCTGCAGCGCCGTCTCGGTCACCGCCTCGGGTGCTGCCGCAGGACCCCACCGGTAGACCTCGAGCGGGACCACCTCGGCTCCTCCGTCGACCAGGGCGCGTTCGAGGCTCGGATCGCCGGCGCCGTGGTGCTGGACCGCGATCCGCTCGTCGGCGACCCCCTCGGCGAGCAGGAAGTCGACGATCTCCGCTGACGTCTCGGACTCCGCCACCCAGTCGGCCTGCAAACCGACTGCCTGAAGCGCGCCGCGGGCCTTCGGTCCGCGGGCGACCAGCCGGGTGCGCTGCAGGGAGGCGACCAGGTCGTCGTACAGGCCGGCCGCCTCGGCGGTGTCCATCCAGCCACGGAACCCGATGCCGGTGGTGACCACCAGGATCCCGACCGGCTCGAGGAGGATCTCCCGGGTACGCCGGATCAGCTCCTCCTCGTCGATGTGCGGGACGACGCCGAGCGCGGGCGCGACCACAACCTCGGCGCCGCGTCTGGTCAGGGCTGCGGCGAGCTCGTCGGAACGGCGCTGGGCGGTCACCAGGATCCGGGTGCCGGCGAGGACCGGGGCGAGGTCGGTCATGGCAGGTCCCTCAGCCATCCTAGGATCTCTGCGCCGGCGTTGGATGGACGTACACCACGCCGCCGGCGATCCAGGTCCGGTAGACCGGCAGCGACCCCGACGGATCAGTGAGGCACTCCCCGGTCGCGAGGTCGAAGACGTGCTTGTACATCGGGGAGGCGACCGTATCGCGCTGCACGTCGCCGTTGCCGACCGAGCCGACGATGCCGCGGGCGATCACGTTCGCATCGGCGAACGGGTCCCGGTGACCGACGGCGTAGACGAAGTCCGCAGGGAGCCCGGCCTCGTCGGTGCCCGTGACCCGGAACAAGGCGATCTGGTGATCAACCCCCTGGTCGCGGACCAGGACCGCGACGCCGCGCTCGGGGATCAGCTGGCCCTTGGTGCACACGGCGACCCAGCCCGGGCGGGCAGCCGCGGTGTCGTGCGGCCGCGCCGACGTGCCCGGCAGCGTCTCGGGGCGGTAGTCCAGGTCGGTCATGCGCGTACCTCCAGGGTCGGGCCGGCGATGAGAGTGGCGCGTTCCTCGGCGGTCGCGGGGCGCCGTTGACCGCGCTCGGCGACATAGGTCAGGTCGGGGTCCCCGGACTCGGGGGCGTTGATGAACGAGACGAACTGCGACAGCTTGTCCGGGTCGGCCAGGGTGGCCGCCCACTCGTCGCGGTAGCTGTCCACATGCGCATCCATCGCGGCGTCCAGGTCGGCGCAGATGCCGAGCGAGTCCTCCAGGACGACTGCCCGGATAGCCTCGATGCCGCCTTCGTGCGCCTCGACCCAGGGTGCCGTGCGCTGCAGCCGGTCGGCAGTCCGGACGTAGTACATGAGGAACCGGTCGATGGTGCGGACCAGGGTCTCGGTGTCCAGGTCCTCGGCGAACAGCTCGGCGTGCCGCGGGGTGAAACCGCCGTTGCCGCCGACGTAGAGGTTCCAGCCCTTGTCCGTCGCGATCACGCCGACGTCCTTGCCGCGCGCCTCCGCGCACTCCCGGGCGCACCCGGAGACACCGAGTTTGATCTTGTGCGGGGAGCGCAGCCCGCGGTAGCGGAGCTCGAGGTCGATCGCCATCCCGACGGAGTCCTGGACGCCGTACCGGCACCAGGTCGAGCCCACGCACGATTTCACCGTGCGCAGCGACTTGCCGTAGGCGTGCCCGGACTCGAAGCCTGCCTCGACCAGGCGCTTCCAGATCTCCGGGAGCTGCTCGATGCGGGCGCCGAAGAGGTCGATCCGCTGGCCACCGGTGATCTTGGTGTAGAGCCCGAAGTCCTGGGCCACCTGGCCGATCGCGATCAGGCCCGCAGGCGTGATCTCGCCGGCCGGGACCCGCGGGACTACCGAGTAGGTGCCGTCCTTCTGCAGGTTGGCCATCACGTGGTCGTTGGTGTCCTGGAGCCGGGCGAGATCCTTGTCCATGACGTGCCCGGTTCCGAGCGAGGACAAGATCGAAGCCACCACCGGCCGGCAGATGTCGCAGCCGCGACCCGTCCCATGCGAGGCGATGATCTCGCTGAACGACCGCAGCCCGGTGACCGAGATGATGTCGAACAGCTGGGCGCGGCTGAACTCGAAGTGCTCGCAGAGCGCGCTGCTGACCGCGACGCCGGCCTTCTCGAGCTCACTGGTCATCAGCTTCTTGACCAGCGGCAGGCAGGATCCGCAGCTGGTGCCCGCCTTCGTGCACGCCTTCACCGCACCGAGGTCAGTGCAGCCGCCGTCGCAGACCGAGGCTCGGATCGCTCCGGCGGTGACGTTGTTGCAGGAGCAGACGTTGGCGGCGTCGGGCAGGTCGCCGCCCACGGGGGCACCGGTGCCTTCGGGCAGCAGCCAGGCGTTCGGGTCCGACCCGAGCTCGGCGCCGAGCATCGGCCGCAGGCTCGCGTAGGCACTGGCATCGCCGACCAGGACCCCGCCGAGCAAGGTCTTGGCGTCATCCGACATGACCAGCTTCTTGTAGACCCCTGCGACCGGGTCGGCATAGGTGACCTCGAGGCTGCCGGGCGCCTCTGCGAACGCATCGCCGAAGGAGGCGACGTCGACGCCGAGGAGCTTGAGCTTGGTGCTGGTGTCGGCGCCGGGGAACGTCGCCTCGCCGCCGAGCAGTCGGTCGACGACGACCTCGGCCATCGTGTAGCCCGGTCCGACCAGGCCCCAGGTGCGGCCCTGGATGCAGGCGACCTCGCCGATCGCGTAGACATCTACCGGCTCGTTGGTCGAGCTTGTCGAGACACGGCAGCTGTCATCGACGGTGATCCCGCCGCGCTCGCCGATCTTCAGGCCGGCCGCGCGGCCGAGCTCGTCGCGGGGCCGGACCCCGGTCGCGAAGACCACGACCTCGGCCTCCAGCGTGCTGCCGTCGGCCAGCTCCATCGCTGCCACCGAGCCGTCGGCGCCCGGGTGCAGCGCCGCCCCGGCCGTCGCGGTGAGCACCTCGACGCCCATCCCCTCCACGATCCGGCGCAGCGCAGCGCCACCGCCCTCGTCGACCTGGAGCGGCATCAGCCGGTCAGCGAACTCCACAACCGTCGTCTGGACACCGAGCCCATGCAGCGCGCCGGCGGCTTCGAGCCCGAGCAGTCCGCCGCCGACGACGACGCCGTTGACCGGCTTGCCAGCCGCCTTCAAAGTGCTCACCCAGGCCTCGAGGGTCTGCACGTCGGCGATGGTCCGGTAGACGAACGCGCCGGGCAGGTCCGCGGAGCGCACCGGAGGCACGAACGCCGAGGAGCCGGTGGCGAGCACCAACGCGTCGTACGGACGGGACGCCTCGCCCACCTGCACCGTGCGGGCGCCGGTGTCGATGCCGCTCACCCTGGTCCCGAGGTGGACGTCGACGAGGTCGTCCTCGGCCAAGTGCCGGTCGCCGAGCACCAGCTCCGCCGGCGAGCGGCCAGCGAAGTACGACGTCAACGCGACCCGGTCGTACGGCGGGTGCTCCTCCTCGCAGTACAGATCGACGCGCCAGGTGCCGTCGGTGTCGCGGTCGCGGAGCGCCTCGACGAGCCGGTGCGCGACCATGCCACCTCCGATCACGGTCAAGCGGCGGGGCTGGTGAGTGCGTGCCATGTCAGGAACCTCTGCTCGTGGTATCGACGGAGACGGGAGCTGGTTCTGGTGCTGCTGGTGGTTCTGCGGTCGGCGGATCGGATTCGTTCAGCCAGTCGACGAGGCCGCACACCACGCCGCGGCAGCCACCGCACCCGGTGCTCGCCCGGGTGGACGCCGCGACCGCGTCGGCGGTGCGGGCACCGCCCTCCCAGGCGCTGACGATCTCCTTCTTGGTGACGCTGCTGCAGCGGCAGACCGTCGTAGCGCCGGGCATCAGCGCCGGCGAAGACGCCTCCTCCACCTGGCCGCTCGGAACCAGCAGCGACAGCGGGTCCAGCGGGAGCGGCGTACGCCGGTCGTAGGCGAGGGCGAGCGCGGCGGAGACGTCGCTCATGCCGAGGCAGGTGATCCCCACCAGCCGGTCGGTACCGCGGTCGTCGCGCCGCAGCACCAGCTCGGCGTACCGGTTCTCGCCGCCGTCGGTCAGGGTGACGACGCGATCCTCGTCCAACGCAGCCGACCCGGCGACGCCGAGCCGGACCAGGTCGACGCCGGCAGCTTTCAGCTTGATCCCCTCGGGTCGCGCCTCCGGGCCGTCGAGCGGGGTCTCGAAGCCTCCCGTCAGCAACGCTGCCAGCTGCTCGGCCTGCTTCCAGCCAGGCGCCAGCAGACCGGTCATCCCGGACGGCGCCTGGGCGCAGTCGCCGATCGCGTGCACCCGGGGATCCGACGTGGTCAGCAGCTCGTCGACGACAACTCCGCGATCGACGGCGAGTCCGGCACCGACAGCGAGGCCGGTGCTCGCGCGGACGCCGCAGGAGACCAGCATCAGATCGGCGGCCAGGATCCGCTGGTCAGTGAGCCGGACGGCAACGATCTCGTCGTAGGCGCTGATCACCTCGGCGACGCTGACGCCGGTGATCACGTCGATGCCGAGCGCGCGCAGCCGGCCAGCGAGTATCCGAGCCGGTCCCGCATCGAGCTGGGTGGGCATCAGGTGGCTGTCCAGGTCCACGACGGTGACCGGGACCCCGCGCCGCCGCAGCCCGCACGCGGCCTCGAGCCCGAGGACGCCGCCGCCGAGGACGACCGCGTGTTTGGCATTGATGGCGCGGGCGGCGATGTTGCGGCAGTCGTCGAGGGTGCGGAGCACATGCACGTGCCGCGGCTGCTGCCCCTCGGCGTCACGGGTCAGGCCCGCGATCGGCGGGACGAACGCCGTCGCCCCGGTCGCGAGCACCAGTCGGTCGAAGGACGACTCGGTGCCGTCCTGGAGGAGCACCCGGCCCTGATCCAGATCGACGGACTGCGCAGCGACCCCGCGGCGGAAGGTGACCCGCTCGGTGTCCGGCAGCGGCAGGCTCAGCGCCTTCAGGTCGGCGCGGCCGGCGAGCACCTCGGAGAGCAGGATCCGGTTGTACGGCTCGTACTCCTCCTCGCCGATCAGCTCGACCGCGAACCGTCCAGCGGGGTCGGCACGGACCAGCTCGTCGACGAACCGGTGACCGACCATGCCGGCGCCGATCACCGTGATCCTCTCGACGCCGTTCACACCAGCACCTCGGCGTCGAACGGGACCAGCTCGTCGGCGCGGGCGACCCGGACGGCGCAGACCTTGAACTCCGGCATCCCCGAGATCGGGTCCACCGCGTCGTTGGTCACGGCGTTCGCCATCCCGGCGCCGGGCCAGTGGAACGGCATGAAGACGGTGTCCGGACGGATCGTGGCGGTGATCCGCGCCCGAGCGACGGCGGTGCCCCGGGTCGAGCTGACCGCGACCTCGTCACCGTCCTCGATCCGGTAGCGCGCGGCGAGCTGCGGGTGCAACTCGACGAACGGTGCCGGCGCGGACTTGCCGAGCGCGGCAACCCGGCGGGTCTGCGCTCCGGACTGGTACTGCGCGAGCACCCGGCCTGTCACCAGGTACAGCGGAGCCTCCTCGCGCAGGTCGTCGTCAGGCGAGCCGGGGACGACCGCGACCATCCGGGCGAGCCCGTCGGCGTGGCCGAAGGTGCGGTCGAACACGCGGGGCGTCCCGGCCGAGCCGGTCGGCGCGGGCCAGTAGTAGCCGTCCGGACCCTCGACGTCGAGGATCGCGTGCGAGAGGCCGGAGTAGTCGGCCTTGCCTCCGGCGCTGGCGCGTGCGAGCTCGTCGAAGACGATCGCGGGCTCGGTGTCGAAGGCGACCGTCGAGCCGAGGTACCGGGACAGCTCCGCCAGAATCCAGAGCTCGCTGCGAGCGCTGCCCGGCGGGTCGAGGAGCGTGCGCCGGCGCAGCACCCGGCCCTCCAGCGAGGTCATCGTGCCCTCCTCCTCGGCCCACTGGGTGACCGGGAGGACGACGTCGGCGAGCATCGCCGTCTCACTGGGCACGAAGTCGCAGACCACCAGCAGCTCCAGGTTCTCCAGCCGGCGGCGGACCGCGGTCGCGTCCGGCGCGCTGACCAGGAGGTTCGCGCCATGGACGAAGAGCGCCCTCACGTCGCCGCCGAGCTTGCCGAGGAGCTCGACCGCCGGGACGCCCTTGCCAGGCAGGGACTCCGGGTCGACGCCCCAGACCGCGGCGACGTGCTCGCGGGCGGCCGGATCCTCGATCGAGCGGTAGCCCGGCAGCTGGTCGGACTTCTGCCCGTGCTCGCGACCGCCCTGGCCGTTGCCCTGACCGGTCAGGCAGCCGTAGCCGCTCGCATTCCTGCCGGGAAGCCCGAGCGCCAGGGCCAGGTTGATAGCAGCGGTGACGGTGTCGGTCCCATCCGTGTGCTGCTCGGCCCCGCGACCGGTCAGGATCATCGCGCCGGCACCGCCGCGAGCTGGCGACGCGGCGGCGAGCACGGCGGCGGACCGGCGCAGGTCGGCCTCCGGTACGCCGGTCACGGCGGCGACCCGCTCGGGCCACCACAACGCGGCGGACCGGCGTACGTCGTCCCAGCCGGTGGTGCGCGCAGCCAGGTAGTCCTCGTCGGTGAGGCCTTCGGCAATGACCACGTGCAGCAGGCCGAGCAGCAGCGTCTGATCGGTGCCCGGCAGCGCCTGGAGGTGCACCCCGCCACCGTCCGCGGTCAGCGCGGCAGTGGCCGAGCGGCGCGGGTCGACGACGATCAGGCCGCCACGCTCACGAATCCCCGCGAGGTGCTGCACCAGCGGGGGCATCGTGTCCGCCACGTTGCTGCCGAGCAGCAGCAGCGCGCCGGTGCCACCGACGTCGGCCAGCGGGAACGGCAGGCCGCGGTCCAGGCCGAAGGCACGGTTGCCCGCCGCCGCGGCCGAGGACATGCAGAATCGGCCGTTGTAGTCGATGTGCCTGCTGCGCAGCACCGTCCTGGTGAACTTGCCGAGCTGATAGGCCTTCTCATTGGTCAGCCCGCCGCCGCCGAAGACGCCGATGGTGTCCAGACCGTGCTCTGCCTGCAACCGGATGACGGTGCTCGTCACCATCTCCAGCGCATGCTCCCAAGTGGTCGGCCGCAGCTCGCCGTCGGCACCGCGGACCAGCGGCTCGGTGATCCGGTCCGGGAGCGTGAGGACCTCCGCCGCAGTCCACCCCTTCTGGCACAGGCCGCCCCTGTTGGTCGGGAAAGCGCGCGGGGTGACGCTCACCCCCTCGGGCGAGGAGGTGAGCGTCATCGCGCATTGGAGAGCGCAGTACGGACAGTGAGTGTCAGTACTAGATGGGCTCATACACCCGCCTTCGCCATCTCCGAGGTGGGCTTGAGGTAGAAGGCCCAGGCCACGCCGAGGCAGACCAGGTAGAAGATCGTGAACACGATGAACGCGCTCTTCGTGGCGGCAACCGGGTCGGTGACCCACGGGGAGTTGAAGGTGATCGGGATCAGGAACCCGCCGATGGCGCCGACCGCGCCGACGATGCCGAGAACGGCGGAGGCTTCCTTGGTCGCTTTGGCCTCGGCGTCGATGCGCGGCCCGGTGCCCTCCTCGCCGGCCGCCTTCGCGTAGGTCTTCCAGATCGCCGGGATCATCCGGTACGCCGACCCGTTGCCGATGCCCGAGGCCACGAAGACGACCAGGAACGAGATCAGGAAGAACGGGAAGATGCCGGAGTTGTGGTTGACCGCGTGGGTCACCGCCGGCGCGAAGCCCGGGAAGCTGGTCGGGTCCTTGGTCCAGGCCGCGACCTTGACCGGGTCCGGGGCCGGCACTGTGTCCAGCATCTTCAGGCTGATGTAGACCGAGACTGTGCCGGCGATCATGCCGACGAACGAGGCCGCAGTGACCCTGGCCCCGCCGTACTTGTCGGCCAGCCAGCCGCCGTACGGGCGGGCGACCGAGCCGACCAGGGCGCCGAGGAAGGCGTAGTAGGCGAAGTTGATGCCGATCGACGCAGACGGGATCGGCGAGCGGAAGAAGTTGACCTTGATCAGCAGCGGCATCGCTGCGGAGTAGCCGATGAACGAGCCGAAGGTGCCGATGTAGAGGAACGCCATGATCCAGGTGTGCTTGTACTTCACGACCTGGAGCTGCTCGCGCGGCTTGGAGTACGCCGTGGAGAGGTTGTTCATGAACAGGTAGGCGCAGACCGCCGCCAGGATCGCCAACGCGGCGTACAGGTAGCCGGCCCGCTGCAAGACGATGCCGCTCTGGCCGGCTTTGACCAGGCCGAAGGCTCCGGCGCCACCGACGATGATCGGCAGGAAGAACTGGATCACGGCGACCCCGGCGTTGCCGCCGGCGGCGTTCAGGCCGAGCGCGGTGCCCTTCTGAGCGGTGGGGTAGAAGAAGTTGATGCTCGCCATCGACGAGGCGAAGTTGCCGCCGCCGACTCCTGCTAGCGCTGCCACCACCATGAAGACCCAGAACGGCGTACCGGGGTGCTGGACGATGATCGCGAACAGCAGCGTCGGCACGGCGAGCAAGGAGGCGGACATGATCGTCCAGTTGCGGCCGCCGAACTTCGGGACCGCGAACGTGTAGGGCAGCCGTAGCAGCGAGCCGACCAGGTTCGGGATCGCGACCAGCCAGAACAACTGCTTGGGTGTGAAGTCGAAGCCCTGTTTCGCCAGCAGCGCCGCGCTGACGCTCCACAGCAGCCAGACCGAGAACCCGAGGTGCTCGGCGAAGATCGAGAAGAGCAGGTTGCGCTGGGCGATCGGCTTGCCGGTCGACTCCCAGAACTCCGGGTCCTCGGGCTCCCAGTGATCGATCCAGGACTTGCCCCGCGACGACGTAGCGAGGCCCTCGGCCTCCGCTGCGGCCGGGTCAGCCGGCTGCTCGGTGACGGACATCGGATCTCCTCACGGTCCTCAGACCCCGTGCGGGTCCGTGAAGCAGACGCTGTCAACGCGATGTTTCGCACCCATCACGACGTTGATGTCCCGAAGGTAAAGCGTTTCTCGCAGTGCTCCCCCACCCGACGTGAATTGCGCGAGCGGGCTCACAACGTCCGGCGGCCGGTGTGAGGGCGGCGTAACACCACCACGGGGCGCCGCCGCGGCGTACGGCGGCAGTGGGCACAATGCCGGTATGACTGCCTACTGGATTTCCACCTACGTCGAGGTCCGCGACGACGCCAAGATGGCGGCGTACGCCGAGCTCGCCGGGCCCGCCCTGATCAACGCCGGCGGCACCTTCCTGGCCCGCTCCCTCGCCGCGGCGAGCTACGAGTCCGGCACGAACGAGCGCTCGGTGCTGATCGAGTTCGACTCGGTCGAGGCCGCGATCGCAGCCCACGACAGCCCGGCGTACTCCGAGGCGCTGGCCGCCCTGGCCGACGGAGCCGTCCGCGACATCCGCATCGTCCCCGGCGTCTGACCTCCGAATCGCGATAGTCCCTAGCGAGTAGCACCAATTTCGCGTCGCGAATGGTGCAACTTGCTAGGGACTATCGCAATTTAGAGGCGGGCACCGAGCTCGGTGCGCGACCGTACGCCGAGTTTGCGGTAGGCGCGGGTCAGGTGGACCTCGACCGTCTTCGGGCTCAGGAACAGCGCGGCGCCGATCTCCTTGTTGGTCTGCCCTCGAGCGGCGAGTTCGGCGACCCTGCGCTCGGAGGCTGTGAGCTCGTCCTGCTCGCGGCCACCGCGCGCGCCCAGCTCGGCGAGCTCGGTGTCGATGCGCTCGACCCAGCCGAGCGAGCCGTGCTCGGAGCAGATCCGCCGGGCCTCGACCAGCGCCTCGCGAGCCGCGGCCTTGCGCCGGAACCGGCGCATCGCACGGCTGCGGACCATCAGCGTCCGGGCGTGCTCGATCGGGTAGGTGCCGGCCTTCTCGTGGTATTCGATCGCCTCGTCGAGCGCCGCGATCGCGCTCGGCTCATCTGCCTCGGCGAGCGCGACCAGCGCCCGGCACCGGCCGGCGAGTGCCCGGGCCGAAGGCCGGTCCAGGAGCCGGGCCTGCAGCTCGTAGAGCGCGAGCTCCTCGGTGACCGGCTGCGCGAGCGCGACCCGCGCCTCGATCAGCTTGGGCAGATGCGCCAGCGCACTCGGATCGCTGAGCTCCGGGCTGCGCAGCTCCTCTACGCGGGCGAGCTCCGCCGCCGCGCCCACGTAATCGCCGAGGAGCAGGTCCGCCTCGCCGCAGAGCCGGCGTCCCAGCACCTCGATCCGGGTGCCGGCGCCCGCCTCGGCGTCGGCGACGAGCTCCTCGCCGCAGGTGCGGGCCGTCGCGATGTCGCCGAGCTGGAGCGCCACCTGGCCCTGGCCGAAGCGCGCGAATCGGGCGCCGTTCGTCTGGCCGGACAGCTCGGCGATGGCCAGGTGCTCCTCGGCGTACCGGGCGGCGTCGACGAAGTTCCCGGTCGCCAGCTCGGTCGTGGTGCTCCACATCCGCACCATCGTGTCGTCGCGCTCATACCCGTACGCCGCGTTGAGACTCACCCAGTCGGCCGTCAGCTCGCGCGCCTTGTCGAAGTCGTCGCCGTAGCAGCACATCGCCACGTAGTAGCCGGTCATCCGGTCCTCGGCCGGCGCCCGCACCGAGTCCTCGAGGTCCTTAGCGCGCTGCAGCCGGGTGTGGTCGAGGCCGAGCCCGACGTTGAAGTCGATGCCCGCCGAGAGGGCCAGCGCCTTCGAGAGCTGCGCGGCGTCCGGATCCGGCTGCGACTCCAGGGCGTCCTGGGCCATGGCGGCGTACCGGCGGGCGCGGGCGGGCTCAAACTGGTGCGCCGCCGCGAGATAGATGTAGGACTCGGCGAGCAGCGAGACGTCGCCGAGACGGGTCGCCGTCTCCACCGCCTCGGTGCCGTAGACCTGCGCCGCCTCGTGCGAGATCGTCGAGAGCGCCAGCTCGCACATCGTCGCCTGGGCACGACCACGGATCTCCTCAGGCACGTCCGGCAGGCACAGGCGCTCGAGGATCTCCCGGGCCGCGGAGTCCCCGGACGCGAACAGGTGCCGGGCCAGCCGGAACTCGCGCTCGGCGAGGAGCGCCGAGCCGGGCGGCGTCGCGGCCACCGCGAGCCGTGCGGACTCGGTGGCGGCGTAGGTGTCGCCGCGCGCAACCGCCGAGTCGCTGGCGATATCCAGCGCCGCAGCCACCTCCTCGTCGGGCCCCTCGGCACCCAGCGCGCGGTGCCGCGCGCGGGTCTCGACTCCGTCGACCACATCGGTCAGCCGACGATGCAGCGCGGCCCGCTCGGTCCCGGTCAGCCGGTCGTAGCAGGCCGCGGCCAGCAGCGGATGGCTGAACCGGATCCGGCCCTGGTCGACGACGAGCAGGCCGGCGAGCTCGGCGGCACGGATGTCGTCATCGCAGATGCCGGCCGCCCTCAAGATCGCGACTGTCGGGCGGGAGAGCGCTGAGGCGGTGGCCACGGCAGCGGCGCTGCCCTCGTTCAGGCCGGCGAGGCGGGCGCCGACGAGGTCTTGCAGCGACTGCGGGATCGGCAGAGCGGTCGAGGTCCCGGCAGGCACCGCCGCCCACATCCGGGCGAGCTCGACGGCGTAGAACGGGTTGCCGCCGCTGGTCTCGATCGCCCGGGCGATGGTGGTCCGTGGCACCTCACGACCACATCTGCTGATCACGATCAGCTCGATCGTCGACGCATCCAGTGCCGGTACGTCGTACCGGCGAAGCCGCTGCTGGGCCGCGAGCTCGGCAGCCGGGCTGGGCAGCACCTCGACGGGGGTGCGCAACGTGATCGCGAACCGGACGTCCTCGCCCGTACGCCGGGCCGCGTAGCCGATCGCCCCTGCCGTGGTCGGGTCCAGCCACTGCGCATCGTCGACCGCGACCAGCACCGGACCGTCCTCGGCAAGCCCGGTGAGCACGGCGGCCAAGGCGACCGAGACGATCCCGGGATCGGGGGCGGCGCCTTCAGACGGAGTCCGGAGCAGGGCGGCAAGCAGCGCCTGGCTCTGCGGCTGCGGCAGGACGGCGATCTCGTCGTCGGTGACGTCGCGGAGCAGATCGATCAGACCGCCGCCCGCCAGGCGGGTCTCGGCTTCGACGGGCTGCGCGGTCAGCACCCGGGTGCCCGAGGCACGGGCGAGCCGCAGCACCTCAGCCCAGACGTGGGTCTTGCCGATGCCGGCGCTGCCCTCGATCAGCAGCCCGCCGCCGTCGGCGCGCAGGTCGCTCAGCAGGCTCCCGGCAACCTCCACCCGCGCCTCCTGGGTCTTCCCGTGCTCCAGATCCGGCACTACGCCTGATCCGGCACAACCGAGACGCTCACCACCCCCGGCGGAAGCGTCGGTCCGACTACCCGAAGTGTAGGGGTTCTCCTGATTCCTACGGGTGCGCCGAACTCTAGTTTCGAGACACGGACAGCGATGTCCCGATCATCGAACCCCGGCGCCGAGGAGGCACCATGCACAGCACCCGAACATTGCGCACCATCACCGTCGCCGCAGCCGCAGCCGCTGCCCTCGCGATCTCCCTGAGCGGCTGCGGATCGTCGAGCAGCAGCTCCGGCGGCTCGGGTGGC
>DASRRQ010000101.1:0-3968 GCA_035695505.1 Marmoricola sp.
AGACGATCATGTGACCTCGGAGCCACCGAATTCCCCGGCAATTCGGCGAGAACCGAGCCCAACTTCGGTTGATCAAGCCGTCTACCTGCATAAACGTGGAGCGGGCGACGAGAATCGAACTCGCGTAATCAGTTTGGAAGACTGAGGCTCTACCATTGAGCTACGCCCGCGTGTGCCTAGCTTACTGAATCATCCCCCGCCCACGCGAACGGGCCACGCCCACCACCGAGTGAGCCACCAGGTGACTCCAGCGCACGCGTGTGGAAGCGGACCGCATACACTGACCGACGCCACGGGGTGTGGCGCAGCTTGGTAGCGCACTCGCTTTGGGAGCGAGGGGCCGTGGGTTCAAATCCCGCCACCCCGACTGACAACCATCATCGCAGCAACAAGGAGTACGCCTGTGAAGAGCACCGTCGAGACTCTGAGCCCGACTCGGGTGAAGCTCGCAATCGAGGTGCCGTTCGAGGAGCTCAGGCCGAGCCTGCAGAAGGCGTACCGGGAGATCGGCGCGCAGGTTCAGGTGCCGGGCTTCCGTCGTGGCAAGGTTCCGTCCGCGGTCATCGACCAGCGGGTGGGCCGCGGCGCGGTCCTCAACGAGGCCGTCCAGGAGGCGATCCCGCAGCAGATCCTCGCCGCGGTCCAGGAGCACGACGTCAAGACGCTCGGCCGGCCCGAGGTGGAGATCACCGAGTTCGCCGACAACGCGCCCCTGAAGTTCACCGCCGAGGTCGACGTCCGCCCCGAGATCACCATCCCCGACCTTGAGACCATCTCGGTCATCGTCCCCGCCATCGAGGTGGGCGACAACGAGATCGACGAGCAGATCAACGGCCTGCGTGAGCGCTTCGCCACCCTCAAGACGGTCGACCGGCCGGCCGCCGAGGGTGACTACGTCCAGCTCGACCTCCGTGCCGCCGTCGACGGCGAAGAGGTTCCCGGCGGCTCGGCGACCAACATCTCCCACGAGGTCGGCAGCAAGCAGTTGCTCCCGGGTCTCGACGAGGTGCTGGTCGGCCTGGTCGCGGGCGCCGACGCCACCTTCACCACCGAGCTGGTGGGCGGCGACTTCGCCGGCCGCGACGCCGAGGTGCAGGTGACCGTCCGCAGCGTCAAGGACAAGCAGCTCCCCGAGATCGACGACGAGTTCGCCCAGCTGGCGAGCGAGTTCGACACCCTCGACGAGCTGCGCAACGACCTGCGCGAGCGGCTCACCAAGGTCAAGAAGGTCGAGCAGATCTACGCGGCCCGCGACGAGGCGCTCAAGCAGCTCGTCGAGGCGGCCGACATCCCGGCTCCCGAGGGCGTCGTCAAGGACGAGGTCGACGGCCGCAAGCAGGCGATGACCGACCAGCTCGAGCGGATCGGCGCGACCCTGCAGGACTACCTGGCCTCCGAGGACAAGACCGAGGAGCAGATCGACCAGGAGCTCACCGAGGCGGCCGAGGAGGGTGTGCGCATCCAGCTGCTGCTCGACACCATCGCCGACGCCGAAGATGTGCAGGTCTCCGACGACGAGTTCGGTCACGAGATCGTGCACCGGGCCCAGCGCGCCCAGATGGAGCCCCAGCAGTACTACGACCAGCTCGTGCAGTCGGGCTCGGCGCCGGCCGTCTTCGGCGACGTGCGGCGCGGCAAGGCGCTCGCCTCGGTGATGGAGCAGGTCAAGATGTCCGACTCCGACGGCAACACGCTCACGCTCGACGACCTCCGGGCCGCCGGCGAAGACGAGCACGCCGGCCACAACCACTGAGTCGGTCGGCTCCGCTTCGCGTCGCACCAGCAGGAAAGCTTCACGGGCCGCCGCGCATCGCTCACGCTGCGCGGCGGCCTCTGCTTTTCCCGTACGCCGTCCGCGCGCGTGCGCTGTCAGCGAACACCCGCCCGAGCGGGAAGCTGATGCTCTTTCGACCGGTTAGGTTGGTCGTACGACGGACAACTTGCCGACCGGCTCGCCGGCCGACACAGTCAGCTGTGAAGGGCTGCCATGACCGATCTTCATATTCCCGCCAGCCCCGTGCTTCGCGGCGACACCCTAAGTGGCAACCTCGACGACTCGGTCTACAACCGCCTGCTGCGTGAGCGCATCATCTTCCTCGGCAGCGAGGTGACCGACGCGGTGGCCAACCGCATCTGCGCGCAGCTGCTGCTGCTCTCCGCCGAGGACCCCGAGCGCGACATCAACCTCTGGATCAATTCGCCGGGTGGCTCGGTCTACTCCGGCATGGCGATCTACGACACGATGCAGTTCATCGACAACGACGTGCAGACCGTCGCCATGGGCATGGCCGCGTCGATGGGCCAGTTCCTGCTCTGCGCGGGCGCCGCCGGCAAGCGTTTCGCGCTGCCGCACGCGCGGATCATGATGCACCAGCCGTCGGGCGGCATGGGCGGCACGGCCGCCGACATCGCCATCCAGGCCGAGCAGATGCTTTACACCAAGCGCATGTTCCAGGAGCGCATCTCGTTCCACACGGGTCAGACCCAGGAGCAGATCGAGGCCGACTTCGACCGGGACCGCTGGTTCACGGCGCAGGAGGCCAAGGACTATGGCTTCATCGACAGGGTGATCACCGGGGCCAACGAGGTGCCCGAGGGCGCCGGAACGCTGAACTGAGGAGCTGAACTATGACTGACCTGACCATGCCTCCCGGGTTCGCGCCGGTGCACAACCGCTACGTGCTTCCCTCGTTCGTCGAGCGCTCGTCGAACGGCATGATGAAGGAGACCAACCCCTACAACAAGATGTTCGAGGACCGCATCATCTTCCTCGGCGTCCAGGTGGACGACGCGTCGGCCAACGACGTGATGGCCCAGCTGCTGACGCTGGAGAGCTCCGACCCGGACCGCGACATCCTGATGTACATCAACTCGCCGGGCGGCTCCTTCACCGCCATGACGGCGATCTACGACACCATGCAGTACGTCCGGCCGGACATCTCCACGGTCTGCCTGGGCCAGGCGGCCAGCGCCGCCGCGGTCCTGCTGGCCGGCGGCTCGGCCGGCAAGCGCATGGCGCTGCCGCACTCGCGGGTCCTGATCCACCAGCCGGCCACCGAGGGCGGCTACGGGCAGGGCTCCGACATCGAGATCCAGGCGCGTGAGATCCTGCGCATGCGCACCCAGCTGGAGGAGATGATCTCGCGTCACTCCGGCCAGCCGCAGGAGAAGGTCCGCAAGGACATCGACCGCGACAAGATCATGACGGCCGAGGAGGCCAAGGAGTACGGCCTGGTCGACGTCGTGCTCGCGACGCGCAAGAAGAGCCTGCAGTCCGTCGGCGCCAACAGCTAGGCACGGGAAGTCGGGGGCCGGTCGGCCCGAGTTAGACTGGCCGACCCCTGACACGCCCGTTTTGGGGGGTCGGAGAACTGCCCCTTTGCGGGTAACGTCGAGCAAGCAGCCTCAGTTACGCGGTTCGGCAGACGATGAGATGGCAACGAGGCAAATCGTCCTCGGATCTGGGTCGGCATCCGCCGGTCGATGAGCTCAAGGAGAACGTAGGTGGCACGGATCGGTGACGGCGGCGACCTACTGAAGTGCTCCTTCTGTGGGAAGTCGCAGAAGCAGGTCAAAAAGCTCATCGCGGGCCCTGGGGTCTACATCTGCGACGAGTGCATCGACCTATGCAACGAGATCATCGAGGAGGAGCTGGCCGAAACCGGCGAGGTCAAGTGGGAAGAACTTCCCAAGCCGATGGAGATCTGCCAGTTCCTCGACAACTACGTGGTGGGCCAGGAACAGGCCAAAAAGGCGCTCTCGGTCGCGGTTTACAACCACTACAAGCGGATCCAGGCGGAGTCCTCCGGCGCACCCGGCGGCGGCAGCGACGTCGAGGTCGCCAAGTCCAACATCATGCTCATCGGTCCCACCGGCTGCGGCAAGACACACCTGGCGCAGACCCTGGCCCGCATGCTCAACGTGCCGTTCGCGATCGCCGACGCCACCGCGCTCACCGAGGCGGGCTA
>DASRRQ010000102.1:0-3663 GCA_035695505.1 Marmoricola sp.
CGCAGCAGCGAGTCGACCACCAGTGCCTCGAGCCGCGCGTCCCAAGCGCCACGCTGCTCGGCCGCGCGGGCGTAGACTTCGGCGGTAGCGAAGGCGACCTCGCGGGCGTACCGGTTCAGCGGCCCGCGGACGCTCTCGGCGTCGCCGTCGAGCAGGTTGTCGAGGTTCTCATCGACCACGATGATCGAGAGCCGGACCATCGCCACCGTCTGCTCGAGGGTGATCTCGCCGGCCATCTCGCGCGGCGCAACCCCGAAGACCTCGGCGCGGATCGTGGGGGAGCTCTCGGGGTTGCGGTACCAGTCGATGAACGACTTGATGCCGGCCTGGACGATCAGCCCGATGAACGAGCGGTCGGCGGCCGGGAGCTCGATGACCCACGGCATGTCCTGCTCCATCCGGCTCAGCGCCGCCGTGCTGAGCGCGCCGCTGGACCGGGTCAGCCGCTGAGCGATCTGAGCACGGGTCCGGGTCACCCCCTCATCCTGCCTGTTGTGCCCGGTTACCCGCGCGTTCCCATCCGTTGAGTTCGGGGTTCGGGGCAAGCGAGTTTGGAGTTCTGGGCACGTGAAAGGCGAGCCCTGAGACCAGAACCCCGAAGTCAGTTGGCACGAACCCCGAACTCAACTGCCCGTAGGCCCGAACTCAACGAGACCTGGGTTACACGGTCGTCATAAAGCTCTGATTGACTCGTCATTCATCTGGCGGCGGCCCCTGCCGCCGGATGCGCCGAACGAAGGACGGGTCGTGGTCGAAGCTTTCGAGGTGCAGTACGTCACGATCCACGGTCACCGCCGCGCCTACGTGAAGACGGGCTCCGGCCCTGCTCTGCTCCTGCTGCACGGGCTCGGCTGCGACCACACCACCTGGGAGCCGGTCATCGCCCGGCTCGCGACTCGATTCACCGTGATCGCCCCAGATCTGCTCGGCCACGGCCAGAGCGCCAAGCCGCGCGCGGACTACTCGGTCGGGGGCTACGCGAACGGGATGCGCGACCTGCTCACCGTGCTCAACATCGACAAGGTGACCGTCGTCGGGCACAGCCTCGGCGGCGGCGTCGCGATGCAGTTCGCCTACCAGTTCCCCGAGCGCACCGAGCGGATGATCCTGGTCGCACCAGGCGGCCTCGGGCCGGAGGTGACGCCGATGATCCGCGTCGTCGGCCTGCCGGGGTTCAAAGCGGCGATGGCGCTGCTGACCCTGCCCGGGATCCGGCACGCTGGTACGGCGGGGATGCGGGCGATGAGCCGCACCGGCCTGGCCGCGACCCACGACCTCGACGAGGTCGCCGCGATCTACGAGTCGTTCAAGGACGCCCGGACGCGCGCCGCGATCGCCCACGTCGTCCGGGCCGTGGTCGACACCCGCGGCCAGATCGTGACGATGGTCGATCGCGCCTACCTGACCCAGGCGATGCCGATGCTGGTCGTGTGGGGAGCCGAGGACATGGTGATCCCGGTCAAGCACGCCGAGACGGTCTACGCGATCGCTCCGGGCGCCCAGGTCGAGGTGCTCGGCAACTCCGGCCACTTCCCGCACAAGGACCACCCCGAACGGTTCGTGAAGATCCTGACCGATTTCGTGCGCTCGACGCAGCCCGCGTCGTACCACCGCGGCCGATGGCGCACATTGCTGCGCAACGGGCCGCTCGCGCCGATGACCGAGCAGCTGCACATCGTCCCGAGGGCGATCCCGATCGCCTGAGTTGTCGCCGTCGCGAGCACGCTCGGACGTCTCGACAAGCTCGACGAACGGGGCTCGGGACGTCTCGACAAGCTCCGGTCATCGAGCCTGTCGAGATGCGGTGACGTGCGTCCGGACTAATCCCCGACGGCCTTCTTGCCGCGCTGCACGATCAGCGGGTCCGGTACGCCGACCAGCGCGGGGTCCTTGTCGTCGTACTCGACCTGGGAGAGGAAGTAGCGCATCGCGTTGAGGCGGGCGCGCTTCTTGTCGTTGGACTTGATCGTGGTCCACGGCGCGGCCTTGGTGTCGGTACGCCGGAACATCTCCTCCTTCGCGTCGGTGTAGGCCTCCCACTTGTCGAGGGACTCCAAGTCCATCGAGGAGAGCTTCCACTGCCGCACCGGGTCGATCTGCCGGATGATGAAGCGGGTCCGCTGCTCGGACTGGGTGACCGAGAACCAGAACTTCGTCACCGAGGCGCCCGACTCGACGAGCATCTTCTCGAACACCGGCGCCTGGTCCATGAAGGTCTGGTACTGGTCGTCGCTGCAGAACCCCATCACCCGCTCGACACCGGCGCGGTTGTACCAGCTGCGGTCGAACAGGACGAGCTCGCCAGCAGCGGGCAGGTGCCGGGCGTAACGCTGGAAGTACCACTGCGTCTGCTCGCGCTCGGTCGGCTTCACCAGCGCCACGGTGCGGGCGTAGCGAGGGTTGAGGTGCTCCATGAACCGCTTGATCGTGCCGCCCTTGCCAGCTGCGTCCCGGCCCTCGAAGAGGATCACGTGCCGGCCGCCGGTGCGCTGCTGCCAGCGCTGGAACTTCAGCAGCTCGACCTGGAGGTTGTACTTCTCCTCGTCGTAGACGTTCCGGTCTATCCGGTCGTCGTACGGGTAGTTCTCGCGCCACGTGTCGACAGCATTGCCGTGCGGGTCGATCAGGATCGGGTCATCGTCGTGGTCGTCCCCGATCGAGTGCCCCTCGAGGTGCAGCCGGTCGATATGCGCGCGCAGGTCGTCGATCATGAGCCGGACGCTAGGGCGGCCGCGTGAACCAGCGGTGAACAGGTCGGTGTGCAGGTCACCGCGTCGCGACAAGCTCGACGACCGGCTACGCGTCGCCGCCCTCCTGGGCCACGCCGGACGTCGCGGTCGGGTCGTTGATCCGGTAGCGGTTGAACGCCTCGGTGACGACCTCGGGCTTGATCTCGCCGCGGGCCGCGAGGGCCTGCAGCGCCTGTACGGCGACCGAGGGCGCGTCGACGTTGAAGAACCGTCGCGCAGCGGGCCGGGTGTCGGCGAAGCCGAAGCCGTCGGTGCCCAGTGCGTGGTAGTCGCCGGGGACCCAGCGGGCGATCTGCAGCGGCACCGCCCGCATGAAGTCCGAGACCGCGACGAACGGGCCGACCGCCTCGGCGAGCTGGCTGGTCACGAACGGCGTCCGCGGAGCCTCGGCCGGGTGCAGCAGCGAGTGCCGTTCGCTGTCGATGGCATCGCGGGCGAGTTCGTTCCACGACGTCACCGACCACAGGTCGGCGCTGACGCCCCAGTCCTCGGCCAGCAGCCGCTGTGCCTCGAGGATCCACGGGAAGCCGACGCCGGAGGCCATCAGCTGCACCTTCGGCGCCTTCTTGCCCAGATCGGGACCGGTACCGAAGCGGTACATGCCCTTGAGCAGCGCCTCGACGTCGAGGCTCTTCGGCTCCTTGGGCTGGGTGACCGGCTCGTTATAGACCGTCACGTAGAAGATGACGTCCTCGCCGAGCGGGTGCTCGGGGGTGACGGTGTACATCCGCTTCAGGCCCGACTGCATGATGTGCGCGACCTCGTGGGCGTGAGCTGGGTCGTAGTGCACGACTGCGGGGTTCGTCGCCGCCAGCAGGGGCGAGTGCCCGTCGGCATGCTGCAGGCCCTCGCCGGTCAGCGTCGTACGGCCGGCCGTGGCGCCCAGGAGGAAGCCGCGGCCCATCTGGTCGCC
>DASRRQ010000103.1:0-23709 GCA_035695505.1 Marmoricola sp.
CTCGGTGTAGCTGATCCCCTTGAAGGTCTCCGTGCCACTGTTGAGCGCCTTGATGAAGTTGGCGTTCGCGCCTTGCTGCCACGAAGCCGGCGGCATCTTCGAGCCCTTCGCGCTGAGCGTCCCCAAGGCGGAGGTGCCATGGTTGGAGCCCGCCATGCCGATGACGTCGTCGACCATGGCGCGGGTGTCGGGCCAGAAGCGCAGCGCCCACCGCATCGACATGCCGCCCTGGCTGTGCCCCATCACGGCGATCCGACGTCCTGCCGCGGCATGCATCGCGCGGATCGCGGAGACTAGGTACTCCCCAGCGGTCTGGATGTCGCCGAGGGTGTGGAACGGCATCGTCACCGCGCACCAGGCGCGGTGCTGGGCGTTGAACGCACGCTCGTAGTTCCACGAGTAGTTCTCATCTGGCGTCACGCCCGTGGCCGGGCTGAGCAGTACCGGTTCGCCGGGCGCCGTGCGCAGGTTCCCGTGACAGACCGTCGCCGCAGCGACCGTGGCGCGCGAGACGCTCAGCGCCGGTCCGGGCCGGTTCAGCGGGGCGAAGCCCGACGTACCGGCATCGGCGGGCGCGGTCGCCACCAGGCCGACCGCGAGAGCGAGCACGGCTGCGCCGACCAGGGCGTGACGGGCACGGCGGCGCTGGGTCAATGAGGGGAGGGGGCTCATGCAGCGCACGCTACGCCCAGTCTCAGCTCTTTGAGGCGAGCTTCCAGACTCGGACGTAGTCGACCTCGGTCGTCACCGGCAGGCTGACGGTGCCCGGCTTGAAGCCGTTGTTGAGCGTGCCCATCGCCTGGTTCAGGCAGAGGAAGAAGGCCTTGTCGAACGGTGCGGTCGAGCCCTGGATCGTGCCGAGTGCCGAGGAGTAGTCGTCGGTGAAGCACACCTCGCCGTTGAGGAGCACGGTGAGCTTCCCGGGCTTCCACTCCAGGCCGTAGGTGTTGAACTGGCCCGGGTGCATGGCGCAGCGGGCGTTGGTGACGTTGTCGTCGGACCCCGCGATCGTCTCGCCGGGGATGTAGTGCAGGTACGGCCGGTCCAACCCCGGGGTGGAGCTGTACATCTCGGCGAAGTCGATCTCGCCGGAGGCGGGCCAGGCGCCGTAGGTGTTCTTGGCCGGCCACAGCCAGAACGACTGCTGTACGCCGGGGACGGTGATGTCGGGGATCTTCGCGCGGACTTCGAACTTGCCATAGGCCTGGGAGAACGTCCCGTAGTGCGTCACCTGCCCATAGGCGTACGCCGAGGACTTGGTCCGGGTGCATTTGCGGGCGGCCGGCAACTGCACCAACGAGAGGTCGAGGGTGCCGTTCGCGACCCGGATGGTGTCCGGGTCGTCGACCGCGCACGCGTACATCGACGTGCTGCCCGTCGTCGAGCCGCCGGTCTGCGGCACCCAGTAGCTGCGGTCGAGCTCGGTGCCGTCGAACTCGTCGTCGTAGGTGCACTGCCAGTCCTCGCCATCGGCGATCACGTCGCTCGACCCCCCGCATCCGGCGGAAGTCTTCGCGGCCGGCGGTGGCGCCTTGTCGATCGTGATCGTGAACGAGGCGCTCAGGCCCTGACGGTGCTTGCCGGTCGCCCGCATCAGGGCGAAGTACTTGTAGGAGCCGGCGTAGTCGCGGCCGGTCACCGGCAGGGTCGCCTGCAGCTGGTCGTCGAGGACAGACTGGCTGACCTTGCTGTAGCCCAGCCCGGCCAGTCCGGCCGTCTCCAGGAAGACCACATCCCCAGGCACTGCCGGCGTCTGCGCCTGGACCGTGACGTTGCCGCTCGCGTGCAGGGCCAGGTCGGCCGGTGCCGAGGTCACCTGGACCGTCGGCTTGCCGTAGAGCGCGTGGCTCCCGGTCAGCTGACGAGGCAGGCCGATGTCGATGCCACCGTAGTGCCAGTCGACCAGGGCCAGCACGAGGCCGGCGGTCAGGATGAGCAGGAAGGCGCGGAACATGGGGGAGGGGCTCCTTGCTGGGCGGGGAAGGGAGGCCCAGTGCGCCGATGCTAGTGACAAACCCGCTCTGACCAGCGCTTATGCCGCATGAGCGACACCAGCGTGTCGCGCCGCGCGGCCTGGTGCTGACGGGGGACCTCGGTCCTGGTCGTGGGTGAAAACCGATGAAGCGGGTAGCCGGAGGACGTAACGTCGTCCTCCGGCTACGAAACTCGGAATCCACGACCTCAGGAAGGGTCCCTGGCGTGAAGCGCTCCCTCATACGACTGGTCCTCGGTGCCGTCGCCCTCGCGCTCGTCGGCATCTCCGCCTCGACCTCGGCGCCGACCTCGGCAGCACCGGCGGGGAGCCCGCTCGCCGATGGGCCGTGGACGCCGTTCGTGGCGTCCTTCGACCCGGTCGACCAGGCCTACAGCGCTGCCACCGGCACCAACAAGACGCTGCTCGGCAAGATCGCGCTCCGCCCGCGGGTGATCTGGATGACCTCGCAGACCCAGAACGGCAAGGCCGAGAAGACAGTCCAGGACCGGATCTCGGAGTTCCAGCAGGGCAACCCGGCGGCGTACACCCAGCTCGCTCTGTTCGGGCTGTACCCGAAGGGCGAGTCGCACCGCTCGCAGCCGCTCAGCGCCGCGCAGCAGGCGACGTACAAGGCCTGGATCGACCAGATCGCAGCCGGCATCGGCAGGTCGCGGGTGATCCTGATCCTCGAGCCGGACCTCGGGGTGGCCTGGGGCGGCTGGCGCCCGGCCGTCCGCTTCGGCCTGGCCGCGTACGCCGCCAAGGAGCTCGGCGCGCTGCCCAACACGCACGTCTACATCGACGGCAGCGACGCTGACTGGCTCAAGCCTGCGAAGGCCACCACGATGCTGCGCGAGTCCGGGATCGCCTACGCCGATGGCATCGCGCTCGGCGCGACCCACTACTCCAGCACGTCGAGCAACATCGTCTACGGTGCCGACCTGATCCGCCGGCTGGCCTCGCACCACATCATCGGCAAGCACCTGGTGATCGACACCGCCGACAACGGCAGGCCGTTCACCGCCCGCCAGTTCAAGAAGCGGCACCCGCACCTCCAGATCGGCAACGCCAACCTGTGCTCGTCCCGTACGTCGACCAGGTGCGTGACGCTCGGGATCCCGCCGACCACCGACGTGGCCTCGACCCGCTGGGGCTTCTCGGCCCGCACGCGGACCCTGGCCGCCGACTACGTCGACGGTTTCCTCTGGTTCGGTCGGCCGTGGCTCTACGCGCAGGCGTACCCGTTCAAGCTCAACCGTGCCCTCCAGGTAGCCAGGACCACGCCGTACTGATCGCTACTGACGATCCTCGGGACCGTTGGGCATGAACTGCTCGGCGAGGTGCTCCCAGGCGTTGTCGATCAGGGTGGGCAGGTCGATCCGCATCGCCTTGCGGACGTGCGGCTTGTCGAGCTCACGGTCGACGAAGCGCACGATGAACCGGCGCAGCTCGCCGTCCAAGCCGGTGAGCTTCTGCAGCACGGTCGCACGGCGGCTGTCCGAGGCGATCGTCATCACGACGTCGTCGGGGTCCGGGGGAGTGATGTGCCACAGGATGACCAGTGGCTCGACCAGCTCCATGGTCAGCCGCAGCGGCAGCACGACGCCGGCATTGAACCGATGCATGTCGACGCCGAGGTCCAGGTCGAAGGTGACGTCGACCGGCAGGTTCACCTCGTAGCCCAGGGCGTCGTCCAGGGCCTCGCCGTACGCCGTCCCGAAGGCACCGGTGGCGGTCACCTTGGCGACCTTCCGCCCGGGGCCGGCGCCGATCGGGCCGAGCTGGAAGTCCGGCCCGAGCACCCGGTTGATGGACTCCATCACCCGCTCGCGATGCAGGACGAGGTTCATGAACCGCATCCCGAACTCGTCGTACCCGAGCTGCCGGTCGGTCGGGGTTGCTGGTTCCTCCACCCCCGAATCATCCGGTACGACGGCCCTCGCCGGCTCCTGGGGTCCCCGCCCGGGCGGGAACACCGCCTCCTCGCCGCTCGTTGTCCCGATGACGCCTCGGTAGTATCGCGGTGTCACGCTGGCGCCACCGTGGTGAGCCAGTCCGGCCTCCAAGGAGGAGACCATGCAGAGCAATAACCCCGTCTTTGCCAACAGCGAGGGCTTCAACGGCAAGCGTCCCGCCAACTACGCGACGTTCGATCAGAGCGGTTACGCGAACGGCCCGATCACGCACGTCGGAGCAGGCACCGGTCCGATGACGATCGACTCGGTGGTCCAGAAGACCGGACTCACCCTCGGCACCGTCGTCGTCGCGGCGGCGCTGACCTGGGCACTGACCGGCGACCCGACCGCGATCGGCACCAGCGGTAACAACGCCTCCAGCGCGCTCTACACACTCGCGATCGTCGGAGCGTTCGGCGGCTTCGCGCTGGCGATGGTCAACTCGTTCAAGAAGGCTGTCAGCCCGGCCCTGGTGATCGGCTACGCCGCGCTCGAGGGCGTGTTCATCGGCGCGATCAGCAAGGTCTACCAGGAGCAGTTCGGCAGCGGGGTCGTCCCGGGCGCCGTCCTTGGCACCGTGGCTGCGGTCGCCGGCACCCTGGCGGCATACCGGTTCTTCGACATCAAGGTGAGCAACAAGTTCCGCACCTGGGTGATCGGGATGATGTTCGGGTTCGTGGCGCTCTCGATGCTCGACTTCGTGCTCGGCATCTTCGGCTCGAGCTTCGGATTCAACGGCTTCGGCGGGCTCGGCCTGCTCTCCAGTGTCTTCGGCCTGGGGCTGGGCATCATGATGCTGATCCTCGACTTCGACTTCGTCGAGCGGGGCATCGCCGCCGGACTCCCCGAGCGTGAGTCCTGGCGCGGTGCGTTCGGCCTGACCGTGACGATCGTGTGGATCTACGTCGAGATCCTGCGGATCCTGTCGATCTTCGCCGGACGGCGCTGATCAACTCGTCTCCGAAGCGCTCGACTCCTCTTCGGGGTCGGGCGCTTCGGCGTTCTCGGGGTTGAGCCAGCGACGTCGCATCTGCAGCACCCAGCGGCCTCCCGGGCCCCGGTTCGACCCGGCGACCTCGGTACCGCCGAGCTCGGTGCCCGGGTTCTTGGTGGCGTGGACGGCCGCCTTGCTGATCGGGCGCAGCCCTTCGCCGCGGACCGGCTGCGGGTGCTCCTCCTCGTCCGGGCCCAGGCCGAGCGCGGCGAGCGCCGAGGGCAGCAGGACGCCGACCAGGGACACGTAGCCGGCCGCCGAGGGGTGGAACCGATCGGGTCCGAAGAGCACTGCGGGTGCCGCGTCGAACTCCGGGCCGAGGATCGAGCCGAGCGAGACGGTCCGGCCGCCCGCCTCGACGACCGCGATCGTCTGCGCAGCCGCCAGCCGGCGTGACCACAGCCGGGCGAGCTCGCGCAGCGGCTGCGGGATCGGCCGTACGGTGCCCAGGTCGGGGCAGGTGCCGACGATGACGGCGACGCCCGCGTCGGTCAGGTGCCGCACCGCCTCGGAGAGGAACCGCACCGACTCCGAGGGCAGCATCCGGTGGGTGACGTCATTCGCGCCGACCAGGATCACGGCCAGGTCAGGCTCGGTGGGCAGTGCGGCCTTGACCTGGCCGACGAGGTCGCTGGACTTGGCACCGGAGATGCAGAAAGCCCCCAGGTGCACTCTGCGGTCGGCCCGCGAGGCCAGCCCGGAGCCGAGCAGCGCGCCGGGGGTGTCCTCGACGGTGCTGGTGCCGTAGCCCGCGGCGCTCGAGTCGCCGAGCAGCGCCACCTTGATCGCCGGGCCCGGCCGGCCGCGTCCATACCAGCCAGTGGCATCGGGGACCTTGCCCTCGATCCGGCCGATCGCCTTGCGGGCGAGATTGGCCTCGGCACGCAGCACGCCGTACAGCGATGCGCCCAGCAGCGACAGGCCGCCGCCCCCGAAGGCAGCGGCGGAGGCAAGTCTGCGTGCTGCTGCGGCCCGTCCCACACCACCACCCTAGGAGACGACCAGGGACGGGACGACGCGCCCCCAGCGCGCCGCCCCGCCTCCGGAGATCAGGAGCCCGAGGTCCTCATGAGCCGCGCGGGCCGATGTACGCGCGGGTGACGATGATCGGGTGGTCGGAGATGTTCTGGTCCTTGGAGACCCAGTCCTTGATCCACGAGGTGAACCGGGCCGGGCCAGCGGCGAAGACCCAGTCGATCCAGAGGTCGGAGGTCGGCGGTGGGGCGCACGTCATCGAGGGGATGCTGTTCGCCGAGATCGTCAGCTTGTTGGCAGTGATCGGGCAGAACGCCTTCGCCCGGTCGTTGAAGTCACCGAGCAGGAAGACCGGGAGGCCGGTCTGGCGGAGCTTGACGATCTCGGCCTTCTCGATCGCGATGTCCTGGGCGCGCCAGGCGGACTGGTCGCCGTACTCCTTGATCGACGCGGGGTTGTGCACGTTGATGAAGTACGCCTCCCGGCCCGAGGACCGCTGCTTGAGAAGGACCACCGGGACCTGGGCGGTGCGGCCCTGGAAGTACTTGATCGGCATCGTGGTGCCGCTGACGAACTCCATCGTGGAGTTGCGCCAGATCAGCGAGTTGTCGGTCTGCGGTGCGCCCGGCGTCGGGAAGATGCCGAACGTCGAGCCGGCCGTGGCCAGGAACACGTCGCGCTGCTTGGCCTCGAACTCCTGCATACCCACGACGTCGGCCTTGTAGGCGTTGATCAGGGCGACCTGCTTCGGCGTCCGTGCCGCGTAGCCGGGGTAGCGGCCGGCGGGGGTGTGGACGGCGCCGAGGGTGTTGAACGAGGCGAGCACGAAGCCGTTGTTGCCGAACAGCCCCGTCTGCGGGAGGGGCTTGCCGACGTTGTTGTTCAACCAGGTTGTCGGGTTGATCTTCACCGACCCGCCGACGCCCTTGATCATCGTGTAGGAAAGCGAGCATCTCTTCGCCTTGCCCGCGACGCCGATGGTGCCGATCGGCTGGCCGGCCGCGACGATCTGGCCGGTCGTCACCGCCGCCGAACGCAGGTAGCCGTAGGTGGCGATGATGCCGCCGCTGGTGGTCACCACCCGCACCCGGTGCGGGCCTGCCGCGGCGGTGGAGGTCACGTGCGCGATGCCAGGGGTCGAGGAGACCACGACCGCATTGCACGGCGCGTTGATGACGGTGCCGCCGCGCTTGCTGAAGAGCTTGAGGTCGGTGACCGCCTTGCTCTTGATCGGGTAGGCCACATCCGGGGCGGTGACCGCCCGCTTCTGCACCGGCACGACCGCCTTGGCGGCGTGCGAGGTCAGCGAGATGGCGGGTGCACTGGTGGCGCTGAGGAGCGCGGGGGCGGCGATCGCGCCGACCACAGCGGTTCCGAGCACTGCGCGGGCCAGGCGTACGACGGACATGGGGTTCTCCTGCTTTGGTCAAGTGCTGGGGGAATCAGCGCTACCGAGTATGGACCGAAATCAAGGAAAATTGGGGCCTGAGTGAAAAAAAGTTACTTGTGAGGCGTGTCGGTGCTTGCAAACTACAGCGGTGTAACACTCACGCAGGTCCAATTGCCCTGATTCTACGGTCGGCAGGGACCCGACTATCTTGAGCCCTATGGTCCTCACTTCGTTCGTCAGTGAGTTCTCGGCCGCATCCCCGGCACCGTGATGACGTGACCTCGAGTGCCACGGGCGGAGCGTCGAGCAAGCTCGGGTGCTCGGTAGCCTCGGCTCATGGACTACGCAGACTCCCTTCTCGACCTGATCGGCAACACCCCGCTGGTCAAGCTGGGCCGGACCCTCGACCTGCCGCCCGGCGACGGACCGCTGGTGCTGGCCAAGGTCGAGTACTTGAACCCCGGCGGCTCGGTGAAGGACCGGATCGCGCGTCGGATGATCGATGCCGCGGAGGCCTCCGGCGAGCTCCAGCCCGGCGGCACGATCGTCGAGCCGACGTCCGGCAATACCGGCGTCGGGCTGGCCCTGGTCGCCCAGCAGCGCGGCTACAAGTGCATCTTCGTCTGCCCGGACAAGGTCAGCGAGGACAAGCGCAACGTGCTCAAGGCGTACGGCGCCGAGGTCGTCGTCTGCCCTACCGCGGTCGCGCCGGAGCACCCGGACAGCTACTACAACGTCTCCGATCGGCTCTCGGCGCAGCCGGGGGCGTGGAAGCCCGACCAGTACTCCAACCCCAACAACCCGCGCTCGCACTACGAGGACACCGGCCCGGAGATCTGGCGGCAGACTGACGGCCGGATCACCCACTTCGTGACCGGCATGGGCACCGGCGGCACCATCTCGGGCGTCGGCAGGTTTCTTAAGGAGCAGAGCCTTAAAGGGCAGAGCGGCGTCCAGGTCGTGGGCGCCGACCCGGCCGGCAGTGTGTACTCCGGTGGCACTGGCCGCCCGTACCTCGTCGAAGGCGTCGGCGAGGATTTCTGGCCCGAGACCTATGACCGCACCGTCGCGGACCGGGTGATCGAGGTCTCCGACGCAGACTCGTTCGCGATGACCCGCCGGCTGGCCCGCGAGGAAGGCCTGCTGGTCGGCGGCTCCTCGGGGATGGCGGCGTACGCCGCGGCCCAGCTCGCCCGTGAGCTCGCCGAGGCCGGGCAGACCGACGCCGTCATCGTGGTGCTGCTGCCTGACTCCGGGCGCGGCTACCTGACCAAGGTCTTCAACGACGACTGGCTGGCGCAATACGGATTCCTCGCAGCCCAGGACGACCAGACCGTCGGTGAAGTGCTTCGCGGCAAGGGCGGCAGCATGCCGGACCTGGTGCATACGCATCCGAACGAGACCGTCGCCGAGGCGATCCAGATCCTCAAGGAGTACGGCGTCTCGCAGATCCCGGTGGTCCGGGCCGAGCCGCCGGTGATGGCTGCCGAGGTGGCCGGCTCGGTCTCCGAGCGGGCCCTGCTCGACGCCTTGTACGCCGGCGCGGCCCATCTGGCTGACCAGGTGGAGGCGCACATGAGCCCGCCGCTGCCGACCATCGGCGCATCAGCCGGTGTGTCGGAGGCGATCGCTGCACTCGGCGAGGCGGATGCGCTGCTGGTGCAGGACGAAGGACGCCCGGTCGGGGTGCTGACCCGGGCGGATCTGCTGACCTACCTTGCGGCGTTCCGTTAGCGGTTCGCCCAGGTATGTCCTAAAGTGGAGGCACGGTCGCGTTTTCCGTACCCCACATGGAAGCGACCGGGATCCGTCGGGGTGCAGCGCCGCCCTTGAGGCAGGCGCACGACGGATCAGGTGGCGGGGTGATCCTGGGAGGGGTACCCCGCCACCACCCCAACCTCGATGAGAGGAACGGCGGGACTAGTTGAGCTACCTCACGATCGCCGATGACGGCGTCGCGGAGATCGAGGTCTCGCGTTCGCGGTTCCGCTGCACCCTGGCGAGGGTCGACGACGAGATGTCGGCGCGCAGTGTCATCGAGCAGGTGCGCAAGGAGCACTGGGACGCCCGCCACCACTGCTCGGCGTACGTGCTCGGGCCGCAGCGCGCGCTGGAGCGCTCCAGCGACGACGGCGAGCCGCCGGGGACGGGCGGCGCCCCGATGCTGGACGTGCTCCGCGGACGCGGCGCCAGCGACGTGGTCGCCGTGGTGTCCCGCTGGTTCGGCGGCACTCTTCTCGGGACCGGCGGGCTTAGTCGCGCGTACGCCGATGCTGTCCGGGCGGCGTTCGAGAGCACGGCGCTGATCGAGCGCGTCGAGCAGGAGCTGTGCGACGTGACCGTCGACCTCGCTGCCGCCGGCCGGCTCGAGCACGAGCTCCGGTCCCGGGGTGCGAAGGTGCTGCGGATCGACTACACCGACGTTGCCACCCTCGAGCTCGCCGTTCCGCTGATCGCCATCGGCGTCACCGAGGAGATCGTCGCCGAGCTTACCGAGGGCACCGCGGCGCTGTTGCGGCGCGGCCGCCGCTGGGTCGACGGCCCGGTGAGCGGCCCGGTGAGCGGCCCGGTCAACGGCCCGGTCAACGGCTGATCGACGCGAGCGCGGCCCGGACCACCTCGGTCGGGATCTTCTGGACCTCGCGGTCCCAGGTCAGCAGGCCGTTCAGTTCATCTTCGACGTCGCTGAGCTGCGTGTAGACGGTCGCGGCGAGGCCGCGGCGTACGGCAGTGGCGATGGTGGTGCTGTGCAACCCGGCGAACCCAGCCGCGAGCCCGGCGGCGTCATCGAAGTGCCGGTAGCCGAACTCGACCGCGGAGGCGTCGTGCCCGTCGACGACGAGGCTGTAGCCGCCGTACTCGGTCAGCGCCGGCACCCTCGGGTCGCGCCGCCGCCGCGGCAGGCGGAAGGGTCGCAGGTAGGAGTGGTAGCTGCGGATGTCACCGCCGCCCTGGTCGATCCAGCCGCTGACGTGGTTAACGCTGCGGGTCGGATCGAGCGCCGCGACCTCGGCCGCGACGTCGTTGGCGTCGAACTGGCCCCAACCCTCGTTGAACGGCGTCCAGACCGCGATCGCGACCACGTTGCGCAGCAGCGCGACCGCACGTCGCACCTCCTCGCGGAACTCGGCTCGAGCGGCCGAGTCGCTACGGAAGAAGACGTCGTAGCGACGGTCGGAGAGCCGGAACGGCACCCAGGACGGCACCCGTGCCGGCACGTTCGCCACGAGTTCGCGGTAGCGGCCGCCGCCGTTGGGTATGTCCTGCCACACCAGGATCCCGAGCCGGTCGCAGTGGTGGTACCAGCGCAGCGGCTCGATCTTGGCGTGCTTGCGCAGCATCGTGAACCCGAGCGACTTCATGGTGGCGATGTCGTGGATCATCGCGGCGTCGCTCGGTGCGGTCATCAGACCGTCGGGCCAATACCCCTGGTCCAGGACGCCGACGTGTTGGAACGGCGCGCCGTTGAGCAGGAAGCAGGGACGCCCCCGTTCGTCGGCTCCGGTCCCGAACGAGCGGAGCGCGGCGAAGGAGGTCACCTGGTCGGCACCGCAGGTGATCGCGAGGTCGTAGAGGAACGGATCGTCCGGCGACCATGGCTGCGGGTCGGGGATGGTCGCGCGGAGCGGGGATCCGACCGGGCCGGTAGCGGTGGCGATCGGGGTGCCATGGTCCAGGACGGTGACGGTGGTTTCGACAGGCTCAACCGGCGGTGGTGAGGAACCTGCGAAGCCTGCCCCCGCTGGTTGAGCCTGTCGAAACCCGGTGACCTGCACGGTCACCTCCAGCGCCCCGGCTGCCAGATCCGGCACGATCGCCAGGCTCTCGATGTACGCCGCTGGCACCGCCTCGAGCCAGACCGTCTGCCAGATCCCGGACTGGGCGGTGTACCAGATCCGGCCACGGTCGAGCCGTTGCTTGCCGCGCGCGTGCGGACCCGTCTCGGAGAGGTCGCGGACGCGGACCTCGACGGTCTGCAGGCCGACGACGAGGGCGTCGGTGATGTCGAGCGTGAAGGGCAGGTAGCCGCCGGTGTGCGTGCCTACCTCGTGTCCGTTGACCCAGACCGTGCAGCTCTGGTCGACCGCGCCGAAGTGCAGCAGTACGCGATCGCCCTCGGGTGCCGTGCAGGTGCGCTGGTACCAGAGCCATTCGTCCGGCTGGAGCTGGCGGCCGACGCCGGAAAGCTCGGTCTCCGGAGAGAACGGGACGACGATCTCGCCATCCCAGATCGTCGGTCGATCGGCGGTCCCGAAGGCGTAGGACCAGGGCCCGTTGAGGTTGACCCACTCCGTCGTACGGACCAGCTGCGGCCGCGGATGCTCGGGCAGCGGGTGCGCGGGGTCGAGCTCCCGTCCCCAGCGCGTCAACATGCGCCGAGGCTACCGATGCAGGGATGGCATCATGGCGCGATGACCCCGACCTTTGTGATCACGGCGCTGGTCATCGTCGCGCTGCCGGGTACTGGGGCGCTCTACACGATCGCCGCCGGCCTGACCCGCGGCGCCCGGGCCTCGCTGCTGGCGGCGCTCGCCGGCACGCTCGGGATCCTGCCGCACCTCGTCGCTGCGATGACCGGGCTGGCGGCATTGCTGCACGCGAGCGGTGTCGCCTTCGAGACCCTCAAGTACGCAGGCGTCGCCTACCTGCTCTGGATGGCGCTGAGCACCTGGCGGGACACGGGTGCTTTGGCGGTGGAGTCCGTCGCGACCCCGGCGTCGTGGCAGTCGGTGCTGCGCAGCGGGATCACCCTCAACCTGCTGAACCCCAAGCTGACGGTCTTCTTCGTGGCGTTCCTGCCGCAGTTCGTGCCGGCCGCGACGCCGCACGCGACCCTGCACCTGCTCGTGCTCAGCGCTGTGTTCATGGCCCTCACCTTCGTGGTGTTCGCCCTCTACGGGACGTGCGCCGCCTTGCTCCGCGACCGGGTGCTGACCCGGCCGGTGATCCTGAGCCGGATCCGGCGGGTGTTCGCGGTCTCGTTCGCCGCGCTCGCCGCACGGCTGGCCTTCGAGCAGGCATGAGGGGAGCCGCTCAGCCCTAGCGGCGCACCTCGCGGACGACTTCCACGCCAGTGAGCTTCTCGGGGTTGCGGACCAGGTAGATCTCGGTGACCAGGCCTCCGTCGGCGACCAGGGTGCCGACGGCGTCGAGCTCGCCGTCGATGGAGAGGAACAGCGCAGGAGCGCCGTTGACCGTGCCCCAGGCGACGTCTACGTCGCCACCCTGCGGGACTACGGCTGCTAGGAACCGGGCCACCTTCGAGGCTCCGTGGATCGGTCGGAGGGCAGCCTTCTTGATGCCGCCGCCGTCGGTGTGCAGGACGGCGTCCGGGGCGAGCAGCTCCAGCAGCGGCTCGACCTGGCCCGTCGACGCTGCGAAGAAGAATTGCGCCACGATCTCGGCCGCGTTGGCCGGCACCTCGGTGCGGGGGCGGCGGGCCTCGACGTGCTTGCGCGCTCGGGATGCCAGCTGGCGCACCGCCTCGGGGGTGCGATCGGTGGTGGTGGCGATCTCGTCGTAGGAGAAACCGAAGACCTCGCGCAGGACGAAGACGGCGCGCTCTAGCGGGCTGAGTGTCTCGAGCACGACCAGCATCGCGAAGGACACCGAGTCGGCGAGCTCCACGTCGTCGGCGACGTCGGCCGCGGTGACCAGGGGCTCGGGCAGCCAGGTGCCGACGTACGTCTCGCGTTGGCGCTGAAGGGTGCGCAGCCGGTTCAGGGACTGCCGGGTGACGATCCGGACGAGGTACGCGCGCGGGTCGCGCACCTCGTCCTGCCCGGTGTCGACGAGCCGGGACTGCCAGCGCAGCCAGGACTCCTGGACGACGTCCTCGGCGTCGGCAGTGCTGCCGAGCATCTCGTAGGCGACGGTGAACAGAAGGCCACGGTGCTCGGCGAAGGCGTCGGCAGAGGAGTCAGGCACCCGGCCTCAGCTCGCACGAGTCCTTGAAGCCCTGGCTGGTCAGGCCGAGTGCGCTGTTGAAGCGGGAGCGCTCGTTCTCGACCGCGATCATCATCGTCAGCTCCACGAAGCCATCCTCGCCGAGATCGGCACGCAGCGCCTCGGTCATCGCGTCGGTGACGTCGAGCGGGGTCACGGTCATCGCCTCGGCGTACTCCAGGACCGTGCGCTCGAGAGGGGTGAAGACCGTCGATTCGCGCCAGAACGGGACCTCGCTGAGCTTCGCGGTGTCGTTTCCCTTGCTGTGCGCGGCGTAGTACCCGAAGTCCATGCACCAGCTGCAGCCGATCACTGAGGCCGAGGCGAGCTGGGCCAGGTTCTTCAGGTCAGGGTCGAGACGGTCCCACTTCGCGACCTTTCCCTCGAACTTCAGCACGGACCAGAGGATCGGCCGATGATGCAGCAGTACCAGAGCGTTGTCGGGCACGTCGCCGTACGTCCGGCGGCAGTACCAGCCGAGGAACCGGCCGAGCAGGCCGTCGTTCTCCCGCAGCGGGACCCGAACCGCTGCGCGGCGCTCCTCGGTGGTGGCGTAGGTCTTGGTGCTCATCGCTGTCTCCTTCGTCGGCTCGCGCCGGAGTGGCGCGGGTATCCATGAAGACACCGGTCGGGCGTTGGTTGTGACATCAGCCCATCGGGCCGGCGTCGACGCCAGGACGTTACGTGCAGATATCAGGGAGCGCGGGGCGCCGCAGGGTGCCTGGGTGCGTAGCCGGGAACGGCGGCGCAACCGGTGTTTGCGAAGATGTCACGGTGACCCCTCCTGCGATCGACGCCCGGACTGCCCAGCGCAGCCTGGTCGCCACGCTCGAGATCACCGGGCTTGCGACCGGAGCGCACGTGTTGGCCGGCGGCGCGATGCCGGCCCCTGGCTTCTTGCTTGCGCTCGGTCTGGTCGTCCTCGGGTGCAGCCTGGTCACCATCGGGCGCCTGGTCCGCCTCCGGTACGTCGTTCCGTTCGTGCTGCTGGCCGAGGTCGGTTTGCACGCAGTGTTCGAGGCCACCGCCCCGATGCCCGCGATGGGCGGGATGGAGGCGATGGGTGGTCAGCCCGCGTCGATGACCGGTTTCCCGTCGTCGCTGCACGTGACCCCGATGATGTTCTGGGCGCACTTGGTCACCGCCGCCGTCACCGCGATCGTGCTGGTGCTGCAGGAGCGTGCTGTCGCGGCGGTCGCGCATTGGCTGCGCCGCCTCCGGACGAGCCCGTACGTCGCACCGCTGCTCGTCCGGGCTGCGGCGCCGGCCCTCGAGGCCCGCAGCAACCGCCGGGTCCTGTTGACGACCTCTCCTCGGCGCGGGCCCCCGCTCCAGCTGCGCGCACCTTCCTCGGCCGTCCTGCTCTGAGAGCGGAGGGCCTGGTCGCCGCTGCGCGGACACCGCCCACCTTTCGAGCATGACCCGAACCAAGGAGCAATTCTCCATGTCTGCACACCGCAAGCTTGCCCGCGCCGTCGGGCTTCCCGCCGCCGTCGTCGGGTTCAGCGCCCTCGCGATCGCCCCGGCGCTCGCTCACGTCACGATCAGCCCCGGCGCTGCCGCGGCCGGTTCGACGATGATCGCCACCGTCGCCGTCCCGCACGGCTGCGACGGCTCGGCGACTACCAAGATCATCATCTCGATCCCCAAGCAGCTCGTCGAGGTAACCCCGTCGCGCAACGCGAACTGGGACGTCACCAAGACCATGACCAAGCTGGCCACGCCCGAGAAGGCCGATGACGGTGACGAGATCACCGAGAAGGTCAACACCGTCGTCTACACCGCGAAGACGCCGCTGCCCGATGGCTACCGCGACGCTTTCGAGTTGGAGTTCGACGTGCCGAAGGACGTGGGGACGACCATGGTCTTCCCCACGATCCAGAAGTGCGAGGAGGGCGAGACCGACTGGACGCAGGTCGCCGCCCCCGGTGCCGCCGAGCCCGAGAACCCTGCGCCGACCGTCAAGATCGTCGCGTCACCGGCCGCCGCTACTGCCTTCCTGGACGGCACCGCGCCGACCTCGGCGAAGTCCTCCTCGGGCGGCGCCTCAAAGGGCCTGGCCTGGTCCGGCCTGATCGTCGGGATCGTCGGGCTGCTCGTCGGCGCCGGCGCCCTCGCGAAGAGCAGCCGTAAGGCCTGATTGATGTTCGCATCGCTGCTGCCGCCAGCACGAGTCGTACGCCGACTCGTGCTGGCGGCAGCGCTCGCGCTGGCCGGGACGTTGCTGCTCGTCGGCCCGGCCAGCGCTCACGCGAGCCTGCTGTCGACCGACCCCTCTGACGGTTCGATCGTCGCCGCCGCGCCCAAGGTCGCGAAGCTGACCTTCGATGAGCCGATCGGCTCTGTGTCCGGGGGGGTCGAGGTCTTCGACGCCAAGGGCGACGTGCTCAAGGCCTCCGCGCACACCAAGGACGACGACCTGCTGGTCGACCTGCCCAGCGGGATGAAGGACGGCACGTACATCATCGCGTGGCGGGTGATCTCGGCCGACGGGCACCCCGTCGGCGGATCACTCTCCTTCTCTGTCGGTGCTCCGAGTGCCAAAGTCGCTGCCAGCACGGTCGTGCCGCAAGCATCACCGCCGGTGGTCCGCGCGATCCTCGGCCTCGCGCAGGGGGCGACGTACCTCGGTGTCTTCGGCGCCTGTGGGCTGGTGGTCTTCCTCGTGATGCTGTTCCCGACCGCTTCCGGGCTCGAGCAATTCCGGAACCGGCTGCTCGGCCTGGCCGGCTGGTTCGCCTGGCTCACCCTGGTCGCCGGCGTCGTGCTGCTCCCGTTCACGTCGCTCTACCAGCGCGCCAACGGCCTCGGCGCGCTGAGCGACTCGATCACCTGGCACGACTCCGTCCGCGGCTCGCAGGCCGCGAGTGCTCTGCTTCTCGCCCTGGGCGCCACCCTGGCTGTCGGCCTGGCGCGGCGGGGGCCCTCTGTCAAGCGCGGGATCACTCTCGGGGTCGTCACCCTCACGTTGCTGACCTTGAGCCTGGTCGGCCACACCCGCTCGGTGAAGCCGCTGTGGCTGCTAGTCGCCTCGGACCTGAGCCATGTCGCCGCCGGATCGATCTGGTTCGGCGGGCTGCTCGGACTGGTGATCGGCCTGCGGCGGCTGGGCGAGCGCCCGAAGGTGGCTGCCGACATGCTCGGCCGGTTCTCCGCGCTCGCCGGCTTCCTGCTCGCGACCGTCGCCGTGACCGGGTCGATCCTGGCCTGGCGCATCCTCGGGTCGTGGAGCAACTTCTTCCACACCGACTACGGCTACGTGCTGCTGGTCAAGATCGGCTCAGTGTCCCTGATTGCACTGGTGGGCGCCTGGAACCGGTACAAGCTGGTGCCGCGGGTGCTCGCCGACGCGGGCTTCGCCGACCGGCGAGCGGCCAGCGCGCTGATGACCCGGACGGTGCGCGTCGAGGCCCTCCTGCTGGTCTGTGTGCTGGGCTTGACCGGCTTCCTCGTCGACCGGTCGCCCGTGCAGGCGACCGGTTCGACCGCGCTGCCGGGTGGTTACGACGCGTCGACGTTCACCGGTCAGACCGGTGGAGTCCGGGTGGTCGCCTCGGTCAAGCCGGCTGTGACCGGCGAGAACTCGGTGACGATCCAGGTCCAGGACTCCGCTGGGGACCCGATCGAGCCTGCGCAGGCGCCGATCATCTCCTTCAGCCTCGGCATCCTCGGTCTCGGCGATCAGGCTGTGACCGACGTCGACTCCGGCACCTACGCCGCCGACGTGCTCATCCCGAAGCCCGGGACGTGGACGCTCTCGGTGAGTGTGAAGCTCTCCCAGTTCGACAACCCGGTGGTCTCGATCACAGTGCCGGTGCGGAAGGCCCCGTGACGGCGATCGTGATGGGGATTGTCCAGACGATGCCCGAGACCCGTACCTGCACGAACATCCGGTAGTCGCCGGGCTGCTCGACGTTGGTGTGCAGCAGCAGCACGGCCCGGTTGCCGCGGTTCTCGGGCGCGCTCAGTGCATGGATGTGCTCGAGGCCCCCGGTCGCGGTGTTGAACGCCGAGACGTGGGCGTAGACGCCCAGGTAGGAGCCGAGGTCGGCGGGTTTGCCGCCCTTGCTGATCCCGATCTCCATCTCGTGCTGATAGCCGGTGGTCGGCGCCTTGACGACGCTCAGCGTGAGCCCGTACGCCGTCGACGTCCTGCTCGCCGCCGGCACCGGCTCGACGGCGCCGGGATGTCCGACGGTGCCCTGGGCACCCAAGACGATCTGGTTGTTGGTACCGCCGGCATCGGTGGTGATGAACTCGGCCACCATCCGGTAGTCGCCTGCCAACGGCAGGGTCACCTCGCCGGACCAGGTGCCGTCGGCAGCCATGGTGGGGTGCACATGCCGGTAGACGGCGAAGTCGCTGCTGACGAAGTAGAGGTGCATCTTCTTCGTCAGGTCCACGACGTACTGGGTCAGCGGCTTGTGCTGGTAGTCGTCGATGTGGAACGCGTAGCGCTGCGGGACGCCGGCCTTGGTCGGGAGCGCGACCCCGGTCAGGGAGTAGCCGACGTACGACGCCTCGGTGCCGTCGCCGGCCGGGAGGCCCACATGCACGTCGGTCGCAGCCGCTGTGGGCGCCGACGACGCACCACCGCAGCCGCTGACCATGACCGCCAGCAGGGCGGCGACCAGCCAGGGGAGGGTCCGGCGCATCATGCGGAGATTCTGTCAGGGAGGTGGTCGCGTTGCTGGGGTCTACGGTGACTCCATGTCCCGATTCGCCTTGCCGCCCGAGCCGGTCCTGCGTGCCCGCGAGAGGCTCGTCCTCGACCATTTCCACGACGAGGTCCGGCAGGACTGGGACGCGACGCTGTCGACGTTCCCGCACCCGCACTACGAGCTGATCCCGCTGATGGTCGTCCACGACGGGGACAGCGAGGTGCGGGACTACTACCGCGATACCCGGGTGGCGTTCCCTGATCAGGACCACGAGATCATCGCGTTCCGGCACTCCCCGGACGCGGTGATCGTGGAGTTCTGGCTGCTCGGCACCCACCTCGGCCCGCTCGGCAAGATCCCACCGACGGGATCGAAGCACCGCACCCGGATGACGGCGTACTTCGTCTTCGATTCCGAGGAGAACCTGATCGCAGAGCGGATCTACTTCGACCAGCTGAGCATCCTCAAGCAGCTGATCGGCGGCCTGGACAAGACGAGCCCGAAGGACCTGCTGACCCTCGGCCGTGCCGTGGTCGGGCTGCTCGCGATGGCCGGTGGCGAGCCGGATCCGCGGCTGACCGAGACCGTGGCGCCGGACCTCGCCGATTGAGCCAGCGCGTTTGAGCCGGTCCTGAGCGGGCACGGGAGCCCCAGGCGTTTCCCGACGGAAGGACCGAGCATGAAGAAGACAGGCGTGGTCGAAGAGGCGGCGCACACCGCGACCCACGCGGCCACCCACGTGGTGACGCACCCGGTGTCGAGTGTGGCCTACGCGGTCGGGCTCGTGCGCGGGGTCGCGGTGGCGGTGCTCCGCGCGGCGGGTGGACCGCTGTCGTCGTCACCGAAGGCCGCCGAGCCCGACGCGGCTGCTTCGCCAGCGCCGGTCGTGCGCGCCGAGCCAGCCGAGCAGCGTCCGCCGGCGCCGCCGAGCGAGACGTTCGCCCACGATCCGTACTCGGTCGAGGCGCACCACAGCTCGAGCCGTCGCGACGAGGCGGACCTCGACGACTGGTACGCCGACTCCGACCCCGAGGCGGACCCCGCCGCCGACTCGGTGGTGGAGGCGCTCGCCCGCAACGACGTGCCGGGCGAGGACCAGGTCGACCACGAGGCGATCAGCGCCGTCCTCAGTGAGAGCGAGATCCTGCGCGGGTCCTAGGACTCGAACCTGCCGCGGCGCTGGAAGCGATGGACCTGCTGCGGCCACCCGCAGGCGACGGCGATCTTGCCGGCCCAGTGGCGGGCGGCCTCCTCGTCGGCGACGTCGACCACGGCGAAGCCCCCGAGGTGCTCCTTGGTCTCGGTGAAGGGGCCGTCGGTGAAGACCGGGGTCCCGGTGGATGCGTTGACGCTGAAGACCGGCGCTTCGTCGTCGAGCCCGCCGGTGAAGATCAGGACGCCGGCCGCCCGCATCTCGGCGAGCAGCGGCTGCAGCGCCTGCGACTTCGCCTGCAGCTCCTCGAACGTGTGCTCGGGGACCCACTCGTCGTTGAAGGCGATCAGGTACTCGGTCATGTCTCCTCCTTGGTGGGCGGCGCCTGCTGCCACCCTGCACCGTGACCACGAACGGGGGATGCCGGATACGACAGCACGTTCATAGATTTTTGTCGTCGCGGCGGCGCCGACCTCAGGCGATGGCGGGCACCAGCATCACGTAGCTGGCCAGGAAGATCGCGCCCAGACCACTGAAGCCGACCAGGATCAGCTGGTGCCTGTTGCTGCTCTCCGACTTCGTCGACATCGCGAGCAGGACCAACAGCGGGACGAGCGGCAGCGACTGCCGGCCCAGGCTCTGCAGGTGGCTCGAGGCCAGAGACAGCACGAAGAGCGCGACCGTGAAGACGGTGTAGGTCAGACGGACCTTGCGTGCCATCGCCACCACGCCCACGATCCACGCCAGTAGCACCGCGAGGTTGAGCAGGCCGAAGAGATAGTCGCCCGGATGGCCCCAGCCGGCCGATCTGAAGCCGTCGGCGATCGCCGTCCACGGCATCGCGAGCTTGCGGCCCCACACGTCGGAGTTGACGTGGAACGTGGTCAGCCAGTCGCCGGTGACGTGCTTGCCCCAGGCCAGGAAGGCCAGCAGTCCGGTCGGCACCAGTGCGAGCCCGATGGCAGGGCGGACGAGGAAGGTCCCGAATCCGTCCTCGTTGTTGCGGCGGATCACCAGCACCAGCTCGCACAGGATCACGAAGCCGAGCATCACTCCGGGCGGCCGGGTCGCGGCCGCCAGCCCGGCAACGGCGCCGGCAGCGATCCAGTGGTGCTGGCGGGTCAGCAGCAGGCACGAGACGCAGAGCAGGACGAACAGGCTCTCGGCGTACGGCGCGGAGAGGTAGAAGGCGAGCGGAAAGACCGCGAGGTAGATCGACGTACGCCGGGCCACGTCGCGACCCCACTCGGCCCGGACGAGCAGGTAGAGCACGGCGGCCGTGCCGACCGCGGCGGCGTTCGCGATCAGGAGTGCGCAGAACAGCGTGACGGCGTCACCGCCTCCGAGGATGACGGACAGGATGCGCACCAGGAACGGGTAGAGCGGGTAGAACGCCCACTCGGGTCCGGAGTGCGCGCTGTAGCCGTGCTGGGCGATCGAGAGGTAGAAGGTGCTGTCGAAGCGGTTCCACGGCGACGTGAGGACGCTCGGCCCGTGGGCCTTCAGCGCGGCGTGTGTCGAACCAGGCAGCAGGTAGGAGTTGACGAAGGCCGCGATCCCGAAGAGCGCGACCCGACAGGCGGCGAAGGGGAGGACCGCGTCCCAGAACACCTCGCGCCGCGAGGTCCGGTCCGGGTTCACGTCGGCGAGCACCTCGGGGTGGGTCACGGGTCTGATCCTGCACCTGTGAGGCAGTTGTGTGCCTGGGAACGCGCTATCGCGCGTGTCACGCACACGGCCCGGTTGGTGGGACCGGGCCAGACCACCTTCCGTGCATTCGGTCGGAATGCCCGGAGTGTGGCCTCGACCCTGGGCTCCACGTGTGCCGGCACCGCCACCGGCTCCTCGGACATCGAGGGCCTCGTGATCAATGGCAAGAAGGACACGATCGGCACGGCGTCAGTGACGATCCCGCTGGGGCTGGGCCTGCAGCTCAATCTGAACCAGAAGATCGTGACCCGCAACGTGGTCACGGTCCGGGCGCTGTCGATCACCAGCATCCATCCGAACGCCGCGGCGTACCACACGGTCATCGGGGAGGCAGTCGCCGGACTCAACTGCGGCTGACCTCACAGCCAGAGCGAGGTTGTGTGCCTGAGGGCGTCGTAGAGCGCCCTCTCAGGCACACGGCTCGGTCACCGCAGGTGCGGCGGGATCCCGAGCCGGTGCACCTCCTGCGGCCACCCGCAGGCGACCGCGACCTTCGCGCCCCAGTGGCGCGCCGTCTCGTCATCAGGCACATCGACGACGCAGAAGCCGCCGAGGTGCTCCTTGGTCTCGGCGTACGGGCCGTCGAGCACGATCGGCGTGCCGTCGACCAGATCGACGCCGGCGACCAGCGAGTCTGCGTCGAGGCCGCCTCCGTATACGAGGACTCCGGCGGCCTTCATCTCAGCGGTCAGCACGCCCGTGACGTGGGCGCGCTCCAGGATCTCAGCCTCGGTGAGATCGGGAACCCACTCGGCGTTGAAGACGATCAGGTATTCCGGCATGGCTCCTCCTCGCGCGGCGGCCGCTCTGACCACCTTCCACCTTCTCTACGAACGGCGGTAGCCGCATGCGACACGGCGTCGTTGACGATCCGCTGGGGCTTGCCGCCAGTTCGCCAGCCGTTCTTCTGCAATCCTCAGGTCGGACGCCAGGGTGGGCTATAGACACGTCATCACCGTCTCATTACTGTGCAGTAACTCGGCCGGCGCAGTCATGTGGGGATGCGCGCGGCCATCTCCCGAGGCGGTGGCGTGATGAAGGTTCTCAACGCGAGGTTCGCAGGGCGGTCCGGTGCCGCGTTGGCGCTCGCGATCGGCCTGCCGTTCATGCTGGCCGGCCAGGCCTCGGCGGACACCGTTGTGGCGGCGCCGTGCACCAGCGCCAGCCAGGTACCGCAGCCGTTGTCGGTGACGGTGGGCTCCCAGGCAGCAACCGGGATCTACGCGCTCCCCGCCACTGCCCCCCGGGGCATCGTGGTCGTCGGCCACGGGTTCCCGGGCACGGCGGCCGGCGAGGCCTCACTGGTCCAGCAGATCGCGACGAGCGACAACGTGATCGCGCTGGCGATGAACTACCGCGGCACCGACCTGAGCACCGGCCTCGGCTGGCGCGTGATCGAAGGCGCCCAGGACTCGATCGCCGCCACCAAGCTGTTCGACAGCTCGTGCCCGGGCAGCGACAGCTTCGTCAACACCGTCTTCGGGATCAGCATGGGCGGCAACATGTCGGGCCTTGCCGTCTCGCAGAACGCGCTCCGCGCCAGCGGCGCCCCGCTGTACAACTACTGGTTCGACGTCTCGGGTGTGTCGGACGTGACTGAGACGTGGGCCGACGCTGCGGCGATCTCCTTGGTGCCGCTCGGCTCGGTCCAGACGACGGGCAAGAACGGGCTCGCGGCGGAGAGCGCCGAGTTCGGCGGGACTCCGCTGACGGTCCCCGGTGCCTACCTGACCAACAGCCCGGTGACCCGCGCTGGCTTGATGCGGTCCTCAGGGATCCAGGGTGTGGAGATCTTCCACGGCCTCGACGACGGCGAGGTGACCGCCGACCAGGGCGTGCAGATGGCGGCAGCCCTGGCTGTGGCCGGTGTGCCGACCGATGTCTACACGTCGCTGTTCAACACCCCGGGCGGTTCCAACGGGCTGACGCTCGATGGGGACACGCTGGGCGCGGCGCTCTCGGCGGTGAACACGGAGGCGCTGATGGGCCTGCTCCCTGCCTACGTCTCACCGTTCTCCGGTCACGTCAGCGATGTGGTGCTGAGCTCGGCGCTGACCCACCTGACGTCGCTCTACGGCAGCCACCAGGTACCGACCGGGATCTCGGTGACGCTGCAGGACGGCGTCGCAGGCACCTACCCGCTGATCAACCTGCCGAACCTGTTGGGCGCGCTGCCCAACCTGCTCGTCGGGCTGACCGGCCTGTTGGCGCACCTGTTCTGAACTAGCCTCAGTGCGTGACCGACGATCAGGCGTTGCCAGGCGACAGCTCCGCGGGGCCTCCGCAACCCCCGCCGGCTGCCCCGCCGGCTCCACCGCCGGCTCCACCGCCGGCTCCTCCGCCGCTGCCTGCTCAGTATCAGCCGAGCGAGCAGCGGCGGTCGCCTGGGCGCAAGGTCGCCGGCGTATCGGTCGCAGTCCTGGTGATCGGCCTCAAGCTCGTGTTCGTGTTCGGCGCCGGGCACCTCATCAGGCACGCGTCGGCGCCCGTCGCGATCGTCGTCTTCGCGGCCGTGGTCCTGTTCGGGTTCGCCAGCCGCTTCCTGGGTCGCTGACAACACGGTCGTGTGCCTGAGCGCGTCGTAGGGCGCGCTCTCACGCACACGACTCGGTTAGCTGGGCACCTTGATCCCGGTCGCCGAGTGGCAGCGGTAGCCGAAGGGGTTCTTCGCCAGGTACTGCTGGTGGTAGTACGGTTTAGACGTATAGGTTGATCCGGTGGCCAAACCTCGCGTACTGCGCGCAGCACTCTACGCGCGCTTGTCGGTCACGAAGGACGAGAGCGTTTCGATTCCGCACCAGTTAGAAGCCACTCGGAAGTACGCCGAGTCGCAGGGCTGGACGGTCGTCCTCGAGGCTTTCGACGAGGGCGTCTCGGCCACCAGGAACAAGCCAGAGGCGCGCGTCGGGTGGCGAACGATCGCCGATAGCCCTGAGGCCTACGACGTGGT
>DASRRQ010000104.1:0-18641 GCA_035695505.1 Marmoricola sp.
TGAGCAGCCCGGGCAGGTCGGCAACGACGATCCGGCCGCCGGGCACATCCACCTGCGGGACAAGCGCGCTCACGAACGGCACCAGGACGTCGGGACCGCCGTCGGTCGCCGCAGACACGACGAGCAGGTCCTGCGCAGACCCGTGCACGATCTCGCGGAGCACCCCGACATCGCGGCCGTCGGTAGTGACCACCGCCAGCCCGACCAGCTGGTGGTCGTAGAACTCCTCAGGGTCCTCGGGGCTCTCGTCCGGGTCGAGGTCGATCGCCAGGACCGTGCCGCGCGCTTCCTCGGCCGCGTTGCGGTCGGCGATCTCGGCGAAGCGGACGAGCAAACGGCCCGAGTGCCACCGGGTGCCGGCCACGGTGAGGTGGGCCGGACCGGGGGCACCGGGCCGCTTGTTCTCAGATTTCAGTACCGCTCCGTCGGCGAAGCGACGGTCCGGCTCGTCGGTACGAGTCTCCACGGAGACCTCGCCCTTGATGCCGTGCGGCTTGCCGATCCGGCCGACGACAATGGTCTCGCCCGGCGCCGGACTGGCAGCCATCAGGTCAGCGACGCCTGTCTACATCCACGAAGTCCACCCGCGCGCCGCCACGACCCGCGAGGGCCGACATGACGGTGCGGAAGGCGGTCGCGGTACGACCGTTGCGGCCGATCACCTTGCCGAGGTCGGACGGGTGCACCCGGACCTCGAGGATCGAGCCACGACGCAGCTGCTTGTCCCGGACAGAGACGTCGTCAGGGTTGTCCACGACGCCACGGACGAGGTGCTCGAGCGCTTCGGCCAGCACCGCGCTCAGGCCTCGGCGGTCTCAGCAGCGGGCGTCTCGACAGGCTCGACGTCCGGGGTCGCCTCAGCGGCGGGGGCCTCGGCAGGCTCGACGTCCGGGGTCGCCTCAGCGGCGGGGGCCTCGGCAACCGGCTCCTCGACCTTCTTCTCGGCGGCCTTCTTCTTGGTGACGGCCTCGCGCTTGGGCTCGTTCGCCGCGTCCTTGAGAGCCTCGTTGAAGATCTCGGTCTTGTCGCGCTTCGGCTCGGCGACCCGCAGGGTGCCCTCGGTGCCCGGGAGGCCCTTGAACGTCTGCCAGTCGCCGGTGATCTTCAAGATGGCCTCGACGGCCTCCGACGGCTGCGCGCCGACGCCCAGCCAGTACTGCGCCCGGTCCGAGGTGACCTCGATGAACGAGGGCTCCTCCTTCGGGTGGTACTTGCCGATCTCCTCGATGACCCGGCCGTCCCGCTTCTTCCGGCCGTCGACGACGACGACGCGGTAGTACGGCTGACGGATCTTGCCCATGCGCTTCAAACGAATCTTGACGGCCACGTTTGTGGTGTCTCCTTGCGAGTTCTGGAGTGGGTGAGCGCCCTGCACCAGGTGGGGACCGGGTCGGACAACTCGGGGGGCTCGAGCGGATCGGGATAGAGGGTCCGAAACCGCCTGAGACTCAGCGGATCATTCTGCCAGAGATAGCCCGTGCGTCGAAATCGAGTCCGCGAGCGGGCTGAGGCACACGTTCAGCCGACGACAGCACCGCGGAGCACGATGCACGACGGTTCGGCTAGCACGCCCAGGTCCGCCAGCGGGTCGCGTGGGTAGACCACGAAGTCCGCCGGCGCCCCCTCGGCCAGCGTGGGTGGGTGGCCGAGCCACTCGCGAGCCCGCCAGGAGGCCGCGCCGAGGGCGTACGCAGCAGGCATCCCGAGGCCGGCCATCGCGATCACCTCGCCAGCCAGGTTGCCGTGCTTGGCGACCCCGCCGCCGTCCGAGCCTGCGTACAGGGGCACCCCGGCCTCGTACGCCGCCATCAGTGTCTCGCGCCGGTGCGCGTAGAGGTCGGTCATCGTCGCTGCGTACGCCGGGAACTTCTCACGCCCGGAGGCGGCGTGCTCGGGGAACTTGTCGAGCTGCATCACGGTCGGCACCAGGGCGGTGCCGCGGGCCACCATCTCCTCGACCAGCGTCGGGTCGAGGCCTGTGCCGTGCTCGATGCAGTCGATCCCGGCCGTGATCAGCCCCGGCAGCACGTCGTGGCCGAAGCAGTGCGCGGTCACCTTGGCGCCATGCTCGTGGGCCGCGGCGATCGCCGCGGCGAACGCCTCGGCCGGGAACGACGGCGTCAGGTCGCCGTCCTCGCGGGAGATCCAGTCCCCGACCAGCTTGACCCAGCCGTCTCCGCGTTGTGCCTGCTCGACGACCGCGGCCACCAGACCGTCGGGCTCGACCTCTTCGGCGTACCCGCGGATGTAACGGCGGGTCCGCCCGACGTGCCGGCCGGCGCGGATCAGCCGCGGCAGATCCGCGCGCTCCTGGATCCAGCGGGTGTCCAGGGCTGATCCGCAGTCGCGGATGAGCAACGCTCCCCCGTCCCGGTCGGCGATCGCCTGCTCCTCCGCGGTCGCCTGGTCGGTGGCGCCGTGATCGTCCAGGCCGATGTGGCAGTGCGCGTCAACCAGACCCGGGACGATCCAACCCTGGGCCTGCGTCTCGGCACCGGATTGGTGCTCGTAGGTGATCGTGCCGTCGACGACGTAGAGGTCCGCGGCCTCCCCATCGGGCAGCACTGGCCCGGAGAATCGCATCGCTCCCATGGGTCGACCGTAGTCGGGCACCCTCTCTGGCATAATAAATTAGGTAAGGCTTACTTAGGCTAGCCTTCCCTATATGTCTACTCCTTTCATGTCTCCAGTCGCATCCGTGGGCGAACGGGATGTACCGACCGAGCAGTCCGACCAGGCAGCCGACGCGATGTCCGCCGTCCAGCTCGGGATCTGGGTCTCCGCGACCCGCTGCGTCCTGACCTACGTCGTCGCCCCGGCCGTCGGCGCTCTAGGCCTCATCCTCGGCCCGTTCGGCCTATTGCTCCAGATCCTCGGCGCGATCACCTCGACGTACGGCGCCCGGCGCCTCTGGGCAACCGGCCACCGGGCCCGCTATCTGTACGCGTTCGTCGCGACGGCCGCCACGGCTGCCTCGGTGCTGGCCGTCGCTCAGGCTGCCGGGGAGGCGGTCCGATGACGACGACGACCGACCGCGACGACGCCGAGACCCTCGCACCCACCGGATCCTTCGAGCGTGCCCGCCGACCGCGCTTCGCGCTCCCCCGCGGGCGTCGAGGCGGTCGCAAGCCGGTACGCCGCTTCATGATCGTGACGCATCGGTGGCTCTCGCTGGTCCTCGGCCTGGTGCTGCTGCTGATCAGCACCACCGGAGCCCTGCTGCTGTACCGGCCCGAGCTGGTGCACGTGATGAACCATGCGGCGTACTCCCCGAGCGGCGGGCCGGCAACGGTCAGCTACTCGCAGGCCTTCGGCACCGTCGAGACGGCGCATCCGGGCTTCAAGCCCACCGGCGTCGTCTTGGAGAGTGGCATCTACAAGGTGCACAACGCCGACTACGAGGAGTTCTGGAGCGTCGACCCGGGCACCGGCAAGATCCTCGGCCACATCGGCAAGCCACCGAAGTGGGTCGAGCTGATGGACAACTTCCATGAGTGCTTCTTCTCCTGCGAGGGCGAGACCGGCTTCGTGAAGGTGTTCAACAAGGCGATCCCGCACACGACCTGGCTCGGCGACGAGGCCGACATCACCTATGGCTCGCTGGTCCTGGGCATCTTCGGCCTGCTGCTGCTCTATCTGTCGCTGACGGGGCTGTGGCTCTGGTTCCCGCGGCCGAGCCAGCTGAAGAAGTCGCTGAGCGTGCGGTGGAGACGAGGACGGTTCGCGCGGGACACCGACCTGCACAAGGTTGCCGGGATGATCGTCCTGCCGGCGATGGTCATCTGGGCGGTGACCGGCGCGGGCTTCGAGCTGAGGCCTGTCGAGAAAGCGTGGTACGCCGTCACGCCTGGCCACAAACTCCCCGAGAAGCCCGACCCTGTCTCTAAGAAGAGCAAGGCGCCCGACATCGGTATCGACGCCGCCGTGGCGACGGCGCACACGATGTTCCCCGCCGACAAAGTCGACTCGGTCGACATCCCGGACCCGACCGACCCGACCGGGGTGTACTACATCTGGCTCGGTGCCGGTTTCGACCCGTACGCCAAGGCCGAGTACCCCGGAGATCGGGCCGTCGTCGTCGACCGGCACACCGGGACGGGCACCGTGGTCTACGGCTCCCCGTCAGAGTCGACAGCGCAGGACCTCTGGGACTCGTGGAGCTATCCAGTGCACAGCGGCTACATCGTCAACGGCTGGTGGCGACTGATCTGGCTCGCCCTCGGCCTGTCCCCGATCTTGCTCGGCGTCACCGGCGTCTCGACGTGGCTGGTGCGACGTAGGACGAAGAAGAATCGGAAGAAGGCGGCCGCCGCGGTGGCCTCGCCGGTGACCTCGCCGGTGACCTCGCCGGTGGCCTCGGCCGGCTGAGAGGAGCCCGCGCAGGACATGCGAATGTCGCTGGTGACGTAGGACTGCGCCCCACTCGCCCCACCAGCGACATTTGCATGTCGGTAGGGGCGCGCGCGAGGGGACTACTTCAGGTACTCCTCTAGGCCCGCGGGCAGCTGGAAGTCGTCGGGGTTCAGGTCGCCGCCGCCGCTGGGCAGCCCGAACGGGTTGGCCACGGGAGCGGTGTCGGGGGCCGACTCGGCCTGGGCGCGCTTCGCCGGGTTGCCGGAGACCCGCTTGCCCTTGCCTTTCTTCGCCTGCGGCGCCTGACGGGCTTTGGAACGCTTGCCGAGCGCCATCCCCGGCGAGCCCGGCATCCCGGGCATGCCGCCGCCGCGCGCCATCTGCTCCATCATCTTGCGGGCCTCGAAGAAGCGGTCGACGAGCTGGTTGACGTCGGCGACGGTACGTCCGGCGCCCTTGGCGATCCGGGACCGGCGGGAGCCGTCGATCATCTTCGGGGCGGCCCGCTCGCCTGGCGTCATCGACTGGATGATCGCCTGGATCCGGTCGATCTCACGCTCGTCGAAATTCTCGAGCTGGTCGCGGAACTGGCCCATGCCGGGCAGCATCCCGAGCATCTTGGTCAGCGAGCCCATCTTGCGGACCTGCAGCATCTGCTCGAGGAAGTCGTCGAGGGTGAAGTCGCCGGTCTGCAGCTTGGCTGCGGCCTTGGCCGCCTGATCGGCATCGAAGGTCTTCTCAGCCTGCTCGATCAGGGTCAGCAGGTCGCCCATGTCGAGGATGCGTGACGCCATCCGGTCGGGGTGGAAGAGGTCGAAGTCGGTGAGCTTCTCGCCGTTGGAGGCGAACATCACCGGCTTGCCGGTCATCTTCGCGATCGACAGCGCGGCACCTCCGCGGGCGTCACCGTCGAGCTTGGTGAGCACGACGCCGTCGTACCCGACGCCGTCGAGGAAGGCCTGGGCGGTGTTGACCGCGTCCTGGCCGATCATCGCGTCGACGACGAAGAGGACCTCGTCGGGCTGGACGGCGTCGCGGATGCCGGCGGCCTGGGCCATCAGCTCCTCGTCGATGCCGAGTCGGCCGGCGGTGTCGATGATGACGACGTCGTGCAAGGTACGACGGGCCTCCTCGACGCCAGCACGGGCGACCGCGATCGGGTCCCCCTGCCCGTTACCGGGCTCGGGCGCGAAGACCGTGACTCCGGCCCGCTCGCCATTGACCTGGAGCTGCTGGACGGCATTCGGGCGCTGCAGGTCGGCGGCAACCAGCAGCGGCGAGGAGTTCTGGCTCTTCAGCCACAACGCCAGTTTCGCCGCCAGCGTCGTCTTACCAGCACCCTGTAGGCCGGCGAGCATGATCACGGTCGGCGGAGTCTTGGCGAACCGCAGCCGCCGGGTCTCGCCGCCGAGGATGCCGACGAGCTCCTCGTTGACGATCTTGATGACCTGCTGAGCCGGGTTCAGAGCGCCGCTGACCTCGGCGCCGCGTGCACGCTCCTTGACAGCGTCCACGAAGTCCTTGACCACCGGCAGCGCGACGTCGGCTTCGAGCAGGGCGAGCCTGATCTCACGGGCGGTCGCATCGATGTCGGCCTCGGAGAGCTTGCCCTTGCCACGCAGGCTCTTGAAGCTCTCGGACAGGCGATCGGAAAGGGTGTTGAACAAAGCGATCCTCGGAGTCGGACGTCATGACAGCGCTTCCTCACCTTAGTTCACCGCCCTTGAGCGGATCGACCTGATCAGGGAGGCTGGACCGATGGGTGTGCTGGTGACAATGGCGGCGGCGGGGGTCATCGTGATCGGCACAGTGATCGCGGTCTGGGTGTTCCAGCGGAGCCTGGACGATGAGGATGGGCGACGGACGAGCGCGATGGGCGACGGCCTGGGCAATCTCATCGACGTGTTCGACCCGGGTCAGGGGCGCGCCAACCGGGACCTGAAGGAGCAGCAGAACGTCGGCCCGGTGACTCCCACACCGGATCCGGACCCCGACGACCCGATCCGGCTACGGCTCGGCCCCGATGGCTCGCCGAAGTCGGTCAGGATCCGGCGCCCCCACTAAGCGATCCAGGAGACGATCCCGTGAGTGCCGCCGCGATCGTGGCAGCGGCCTCGCGCGCCCGAGCCGTCTCGAGCGCAATACCGCCCGCCTCCTGGACATAGAACACGTCGACCGCCTGCGGCCCCAGCGTGTCCACGTGGGCTGAGCGGACCGTGAGCCCCAGGCCGGCGAGTGCGGCGCAGACCAGGTGCACCACGCCGGGCTGGTCCTCAGCCCGTACCTCGATGACGGTCGCGCTCGCGGAGTCGTCGGGATGCAGCACCACGATCGGCGCCAGCTTGGCGTCCTTGCTCATCGCCAGCCGGCCGGCTAGGTCCAAGCGCCCCTGCACGATGGCCTCGAGCCGCTCGCGCAGCACGCGGGCGTCGAGCCCGGCTCGGCCTACGTCCCAGACCGAGATGCCGACGCCGTCCTCGGTCCACACCCGTGCGGCCCGGACCGAGACCCGCTGCAGGGCGAGCATCGCGGCCGCGTCGGCCAGGAGGCCGATCCGGTCTCGCGCCATCACCGTGACGGCCGAGCCGTCCTCGCCGTCGACGACAGTGACCCCCACCGCGAGCGGATCCGCCGACACCGACGCCGGAACCTCGACGTTGCGAGGCTCGTCCACGAAGGTCAGATTGTCGCTCAGCTCAATCGACGTACGCCGGACCAGGCTCTTGACCAGCGACGCGCGCCAGGTCGTCCACGCCTTCTCCGAGGTGGCCCGCGCGTCAGCCTCGGTCAGCGCGGCCAGCAGCTCGAGCTCCTCGCGGTCGTTGATCCGGGCCGTCACCAGCCCGACCGTCGCCGGGTCCTCCGGGTCACGCGTGGTCGCGGTCTCCGGGAGCAGCAGATGCCAGCGCACCAGCGCGGCGACAAGCTCGGTCTCACGCTCGTCGAAGCCCATCCGCCGAGCGATGTCGCGAGCGATCGGCTCGCCGGCGACCGAGTGCTCGGTCACCTGGCCCTTGCCGATGTCGTGCAGCAGCGCCGCGATCATCAGCACGTCCGGCCGAGAGACGCGGCGGATCAGCGAGGACGCCTCGATGCAGGTCTCGATCAGGTGCCGGTCGACGGTGAACCGGTGCACCACCGAAGCGTGCGGGAGAAGCCGGACGCGCTCCCACTCAGGCAGGAACGACTCCAGCGCCCCGGTCTCGTCCAGGGTCTCCCACACCGGGAGCAGACCGCGGCCCGAGGCGAGCAGCCTGACCAGCAGGTCCCGGGCCTCGGTCGGCCAGGGCTCGGGCAAGGGCGGCACCTCGGAGACCAGACGGGCCGTGGTGCTGGGCTCGAGGACCAAGTCGCGCTCCGCGGCCTCGGCCGCGGCCCGGAGCAGCAGCAGCGGATCGCTCGCCGGGCGGGCATCGCGGTCCAGCACGATCTCCTCGTAGGCGATCGCGAGGCCGTCGGCGATCGTGGTCAGTTGCGGCCTTCGCGTCGCCGGCGAGGCGGCCGGACGACGCAGCACCGCGTCGGCACGGCGCCAGGTGAGCCGGGAGAGGTGCGTGAGCCGCCGCCCCAGGCTGCGTACGTGCAGCTGGACCGCGGCAGCATCCGGCAGACCGAGCAGCGGCGCCATGTCGGCCCAGTACTCCGGCGAGATGCGGTCGGTAGCCCGGCCGGCCACCTGGTGCAGGGCGTCGCGCACGTCGAGCAGCGTCTGCCTGCAGCCCTCGAGCTCGGCGTGCGGTACGTCGACCAGCCAGGTCGCCGAGAGCGCCTTGAGGACGGTGGCATCACGCAGTCCGCCGGTCGCTTCCTTGACGTCGGGGACCGAGACGTGCGCGAGCTCGCCGAGCAGCCGGCCTCGATCACGGACCAGGTCGTGCAGCTCGGGCAGCCGTCTCTTAGCGTCCCGGCGCCATTCGGCCAGGATCGCGGTCCGCAGCCGCAGCGTCAGGTTCGGATCGCCGGCCAGGTGCCGGATGTCGAGGAGGCCCAACGCGACCTTGATGTCGGCCTCGGCCTGCTCGAGCACCTGCGGCGCCGACCGGACGGAATGATCGATCGTGGTGCCGGAGTCCCAGAGCGGGTACCAGATCTTGCCGGCCCAGTCGCCGACCTCGATCTCGTCGTCGTGGACCAGGACCACATCCAGGTCGCTGTACGGCGCCAGCTCCTCGCGCCCGTAGCCGCCGACCGCGACGAGCGCGACACCGGCGTCGGGGCAGCCGACCTCGGCGAAGGAGCGCTGGCACAGCTCATCGGCCGCGCGGGCACGCTCGGCACGATCAGCAGCGGTCACCTGGCCGGTCCGTCCTTGGTCCTCGTCGACTCAGATCGCTGCTTCGTCGCGGTCGCCGGTGCGGACCCGGACCACGCTCTCCACCGGCGTGATCCAGACCTTGCCGTCACCGATCTGGCCGGTCTGGCCGGCGCTCACGATCGCACCCGAGACCGCCTCGACGTCGCCGTCGTCCACGACGATCTCGATCCGGACCTTCGGCACCAAGGCGATGTCGTACTCGGCACCGCGGTAGACCTCGGTGTGGCCTTTCTGACGGCCGTAGCCAGAGACCTCGCTGACCGTCATGCCGGTCACCCCGACCGTCTCCAGGGCAGCCCGGACGTCCTCCCACTTGTGCGGCTTGATCACCGCGGTCACCAGCTTCATCGTGCGCTCCTCATCCCGTTCTTGGTCGGTTCAGTCCCGGTGCCCGGTGAGGAACCCCGAGCTGCGGGTCCCCGCCGTGGCGTGCAGGTCGTACGCCGTCTCGGCGTGGACGAGCAGGTCGATCCCGCTCACCTCATGCTCCTCGCCGATCCGGAAGCCCATCACCTTGTCGACCACCAGCGCAATGATCCCGGAGACGACGAAGGCGTAGAGCAGCACCACGCCGCCTGAGAACAACTGCTTGCCGAGCTGGTCGACCCCGCCGCCGTAGAAGAGGCCGTCCACATGCGCCGGCGCCGAGCTCGCGCCGAGCAGCCCGATGCCGATCGTGCCGACCAGGCCGCCCACCATGTGCACGCCGACGACATCGAGCGAGTCGTCGTACCCGAAGGTGTACTTCAGGCCGATCGCGAGCGCGCAGACGACACCGGCTGCGGCGCCCATGACCAGCGCCCCCAACGGGGTCACCGACGAGCAGCTCGGTGTGATCGCGACCAGTCCAGCGACCATGCCCGATGCCGCGCCCAGCGAGGTCGCGTGCCCGTCGCGGACGCGCTCGACGAGGAGCCAGCCCAAGGTACCGGCGGCACCGGCGCACAGAGTCGTGGTGAACACGACCGCTGCGGTCCGGTTGGCGCCGAGCGCCGACCCGGCGTTGAACCCGAACCAGCCGAACCACAGCAGACCGGCTCCGAGCATCACCAGCGTCAGGTTGTGCGGCCGCATCGGGTCCTTGCCGAAGCCGATCCGGGTGCCGAGCACCAGCGCCAGGGCTAGCGCGGAGGCGCCGGAGCAGATCTCGACCGCGGTGCCGCCGGCGAAATCGATCAGGCCGATCTTGTTCACCAGCCAGCCTCCCGTGTGGCCGGCGTGATCGGCGTCGAAGACCCAGTGCGCTACTGGCGCGTAGACCAGGACCGTCCAGATGGAGATGAAGACCATCCAGGCACCGAAGCGGGCTCGATCGGCCACCGCGCCGGAGACCAGCGCCCCGGTGATCACGCAGAACAGGCCCTGGAAGACGGCGTACAGGATGAGCGGCACGCTCAGCCAGCCGCCACCCGTGCCGGTGTCCAGGCCGCGAAGCGCGAAGTACTGGCCTGGGCTGCCGAGCAGTCCCCCGCCGACGTCGTTGCCGAAGGCCAGCGAGTACCCGACCAGGACCCAGATGACCGTGATCGCGGCCAAGGCCCCGAAGGTCATCATGATCATGTTCAGCACGCTCTTGGAGCGGACCATGCCGCCGTAGAACAATGCCAGCCCCGGCGCCATCAACAGGACCAGAGCCGAGGCGGCGAGCAGCCAGGCGGTGTCGCCAGTGTCCAGCCGGACCGGTCTCGAGGCCAGGGACGAGGCGAGCGCCGGCGAACCGGCGAGGTGAGAGAAGAGTGGTGAGCTCATCCGCGCACCTTCTCATCCACGAGCAGGACCGGCGGGCACGTCTCAGAGTGGAGACGTGCCCGCCGGGTCGTGTCATGGGCTGCTGGTCAGATCGCAGCCTCGTCGCGATCACCGGTACGGACCCGGATCACGCTGTCGATCGAGGAGACCCAGACCTTGCCGTCACCGATCCGGCCGGTCTGCGCCGCCTTCACGACGATCCCGACGACGTCCTCGACGTCACCATCGTCGACGACGATCTCGATCCGGATCTTCGGCACCAGGGCGATGTCGTACTCGGCGCCCCGGTAGACCTCGGTGTGGCCCTTCTGACGGCCGTAGCCGCTGACCTCGCTGACCGTCATGCCGGTCACGCCGAAGGTCTCCAGGGCCTCACGGACCTCTTCCCACTTGTGCGGCTTGATGACCGCGGTCACGAGCTTCATGCGTGTGCACCTTCCTTCACTGCGGAGGAGGCCAGGACCGACGTGCTCAGGCCGCCCGAGGACGTCGCGAGATCGTAGGCCGACTCGCCGTGCTCGGCGAAGTCGATACCGTCGATCTCCTCTTCCTCGGTGACCCTCCAGCCGATCGTGTACTTGATCGCCAAGCCGAAGACGGCCGCGACGACACCGGAGACCACGATCGTGAACAGCACGCCGAGCGCCTGGTGGCCGAGCAGCGTGGCGTTGCCGCCGTAGAAGAGGCCGTTCGTACCGGCCGGGAAGTACCCGTCGACGCCGGTGACTGACGTGTTCGTGCCGACCAGGCCGATCATCAAGGCTCCGAGGATTCCGCCGACTAGGTGGACGCCGACGACGTCGAGCGAGTCATCCATCCGGAACTTGAACTTCAGACCGACCGCCACCGAGCAGATGCCGCCGGCGAGCGCGCCGATGATGATGGCTCCCAGGATCGAGACCGCGCCACAGGACGGCGTGATCGCGACCAGGCCGGCGACGACACCCGACGCCGCACCGAGCGACGTGGCCTTGCCGTGCACGATCCGCTCGATCAGCAGCCAGCCGAGCATCGCGGCCATCGTCGCGAGCGTGGTGTTCATGAACGTGGCACCGGTCTCAGCGTAGAACTGCTTGGAGAAGCTGCCCCAGGCCTTGATCGAGCCATCGGAGAACACGATCGACCCGACGTTGAAGCCGTACCATCCGGTCCACAGGAGCCCAGCGCCGATCATGGTCAGCGTCAGGTTGTGCGGCTTCATCGGATCCTTCATGAACCCGACCCGCTTGCCGATGATGAGCGCGAGCACCAAGCCTGCGACACCGGCGTTGATGTGGACGACGGTCCCGCCGGCGTAGTCGAGGTTCGGGAACTTGGTGTAGAACCAGCCCCCGGCCCAGACGTTGTGGGCGATCGGGAAGTACGCGAACGTGATCCAGCCGATGATGAAGACGATCCAGGAGGAGATCTTCACGCGATCCGCGATCGAGCCCGAGATGAGCGCCGCGGTGATCACTGCGAAGGTCAGCTGGAACAGCACATAGATGTAGTTCGCGTCGCTGACATGGTTCAAGGCGAACATGTGGAACGGATTGGCGATCAGCTTGCCGTTGGCATTGCCGACCCCATCACCGCCCCAGCCCATCGACCATCCCCAGAGCACGAAGACGATGCCGACGACGCCCATAGCGGTGTACGACATCATCATCATGTTCAGTACGGACTTCGAGCGGGTCATGCCGCCGTAAAACAGGGCCAGTGCTGGCGTCGTCATCATCAGCACGAATGCTGTGGCGACGATCATCCAGGCGTAATAGCCGTCCATGAAACCTCCAGTGGTGAGACTGCTTGGGCACCTGCGGCACTCGTCCCCCACGTCGGTGTCGGGTCCAGGGCATGCCGCGTTGTCGTGGAACAGACTCGGGCCCTGACGTTTCGCCAAGCCGTGCGCGGCCGTTTCGGTTTCGTGACACATCGACGGATCGTGTTACGAACTTGTGAACTACCTCGGTCTAGGGATCCGTCGCCCGAGCCGCTGGATCCCGGGCAGGACCGCGGCGCCCTGGCCCGACGGTGGATGTTCTGGTCAGATTTCGCCGGAATTCACTGCGAATTCCCAGAGGTCACGGGCAGATCGGCGAATTCTCGGCACACTGAGAATGTCGGCGTTTCGCTACCGCGCAGGGCCGCGCGCACCTACGTTTTCCACGTGTCCGACTCTGCAGCCATCAGCGACCCGGCCGAGCCTGCGCCCCCACGTCGCAAAGGTCGTCCGCGCGATGCCAGCGCCGACGAGCGCATCCTCGCTGCCGCCGCCGAGCTGATCCTCAAGCGCGGCTACGACAACATGACAGTCGACGAAGTCGCTGCGAAGGCCAAGGCGGGCAAGGCCACCGTCTACCGGCGCTGGGCCGGCAAGGAGGACCTCGCGTTCGCGGCGCTCGAGCAGCTCTACAACACCGAGCTCCCCGTCCCGGACACCGGCAGCATCCGCGGGGACCTGCGCCAGGCGTTCACCCAGGCCCTGGAGTTCGTGTCCTCCGACAACGGCAAGGCCTACCTGCGGATGACGATCGCCGAGTCGCTGCGCGACGACCGGCTCGGTGCGCTCTACACCTCGGCACACAACTCCCAGGAGGCGGCTGCGCGCACCATGTTCGAGCGCGGTATCGCCCGCGGCGAGCTCCGCTCCGACATGCGCGTCGACTTCGCGGTCGGCTGGATCTCCGGCCTGTTCGTCCTCAACGCCACCACCGAGAAGCAGCAGCCCGGGATCGACGAGGTGGACGAGATGATCGAATTCCTCCTGCGCGGGATCGGCGCTTGACCGAGGACGCGACAGCGGCCTTGCAAGGCAAGCGGCTCGAGCGCGAGCTCGGCTGAGGAACGAAGCCGAACCGAGCAGTCGAGATCAGGCGACGGAAGCGCGAAGGCACTTAGTCCAACAGCGCGTCGACGAACGCCTCAGGGTCGAACGGCGCCAGGTCGTCCGGGCCCTCACCGAGGCCGATGAGCTTGACCGGCACGCCGAGCTCGCGCTGTACGGCGACCACGATGCCGCCCTTGGCTGATCCGTCGAGCTTGGTCAGCACGATGCCGGTGACGTCGACGACCTCGCTGAAGACCCGTGCCTGAACCAGGCCGTTCTGGCCAGTGGTGGCGTCGAGCACGAGCAGCACCTCGCTGACCGCGACCTGCTTCTCGATCACCCGCTTGACCTTGCCGAGCTCGTCCATCAGACCAGCCTTGTTCTGCAGCCGCCCGGCGGTGTCGACCAAGACGACATCCGAGCCCTTCTCGATGCCGGTCCGGACCGCCTCGAACGCGACGCTGGCGGGATCACTGCCCTCGGGCCCGGAGACGACCTCCACGCCGACCCGCTGACCCCAGGTCGAGAGCTGCTCGGCAGCCGCGGCACGGAAGGTGTCGGCCGCGCCCATCACCACGCTGCGGTCCTCGGAGACCAGCACCCGTGCGATCTTTCCCACCGAGGTGGTCTTGCCGGCCCCGTTGACGCCGACGACCAGGACCACGGACGTACCGTCGCCGTCGGTGTTCAATGCCCGGTCCATGCTCGGGTCGACCAGGGCGAGCAGCTCCTCGCGCAGGACGGTGCGGGCCTCGGACGCAGCCGCGCCCTCCACTCGCAGCCGGGTACGCAGCTTCTCGACGAGCTCGGTGGTCGGGCGGACCCCGACGTCGGCACGTAGCAGCGTCTCCTCGAGCTCCTCCCAGGTGTCATCGTCAAGACGGTCACGAGAGAGCAGCGCGAGCAGTCCGCGGCCTAGTCCACTCTGCGATCCGGCCAGCCGCTGACGCAGCCGGACAAGCCTGCTCGCAGCCCCTTCGGGACGTTCGAGCGTGGGCGCCGCAACCGGTGCGTCGGCGGCCGCGTCCGGCTCCACGGCCCGGGTCGTCGCCGACGGTGCCGGTACGGCGGTCGGGGCACTGCGTCGACTCCGTCCGACGAGCCCGAGGACCAGCGCGATCGCGGCGAGCGCGACCACGGCAACAGCGACGATGAGGACGGCCATGGGTCAATCCAACCAGAGCGTCACACGCCGCTCGGTCAGTGGCGGGAGAACTCGTCTTCCAAAGTCGGCATCGCCTCGACGCCGCGCTTCATCGCGTCGCCCAGCCAGGGGGCCCCGGGGACCTCCTGGTCGCGGTGCGGGTAAGCGACGTAGACGACGACGGTCGCGGCGACGACCAGGATCACCAGCATGGCGATGAGCAGCCAGAGCATCGGGGGCCTTCCGAGAGATGCAGCGAGCAACGGGTCAACGCCATCCTCCTACCCGCGACCAAACCCCTTCACGCGCCGCGCGGAGGCTGTGACTCACGCAACAGCGGCGTCACCGCAGCTCGGATCACCTCCGGCATCGGCGTCGACGGACGGTCTGGGTCGGTGTTGTCGACGTAGACATGCACGAAACGGCCCTCGGCCGCCGCCTCCTCGTCGTCGGCGCCGGAACCACCCTGGAACAGGCCGATCCGGTAGATGATCGAGGAGGTGCCGACCTTGTCGACGACGAGGCCCATCTCGATCGGCGCCGGGAACCCGATCTCCCGGAAGTAGCGGCACCCGGTCTCGGCCACGACCCCGATCTGCGGAAGCCCTCGTACGTCGAGTCCGGTCGCCTCATAGAGATGCGCGTTCACTGCGGTGTCGAACAGCTCGTAATAGGTCGCATTGTTGAGGTGCCCGTAGGCGTCGTCGTCGCGCCAGCGACTCGTCGCCGTACGCCAGGCGACGTAGTCGGACCGGGTAGGCCGCCCTGAGCCCATCGCGGAGGTCACGCGCTCTCGGACTCGCGCAGCCGCTGGCTGATCACCGCCGAGACGCCGTCACCGCGCATCGAGACGCCGTACAGGGCGTCGCCGACCTCCATGGTCCGCTTCTGGTGGGTGATCACGAGCAGCTGCGAGTGGGCCCGGAGCTCCTCGTAGATCTCCAGCAGCCGGCCGAGGTTGGTGTCGTCGAGCGCAGCCTCGACCTCGTCGAGGATGTAGAACGGCGACGGGCGGGCCTTGAACAGCGCGAACAGGAAGCACACCGCGACCAGCGAGCGCTCGCCACCGGAGAGCAGCGAGAGGCGCTTGACCTTCTTGCCAGCCGGACGCGCCTCGACCTCGATGCCCGTCGTCAGCATGTTGTCCGGATCGGTCAGCACCAGCCGGCCCTCACCGCCCGGGAAGAGCCGGGTGAAGGTCTGGTCGAACGCGACCACCACGTCGGCGTACGCCTCACTGAAGACCTGCTCGACGCGCTCGTCGACCTCGCGGACGATGTCGAGCAGGTCGCGCCGGGTACGCCGCAGGTCCTCGAGCTGCTCGGTCAGGAACTTGTGCCGCTCCTCCAGCGCCGAGAACTCCTCCAGCGCCAGCGGGTTGATCCGGCCGAGCTGGGCCAGCGCGCGCTCGGCCGAGCGCAGCCGCTTGGTCTGCTCCTCGCGGTCGAACGCCGCAGGCTCGGGCGCCTCCTGTCCCTCCTCCAGCTCGCCGCTGAACGGGACCAGCTGGTCCGGGCCGTACTCGCTCAGCAGGCCGTCGGCGTCCAGGCCGAGCTCGTCCAGCGCGCGCTCCTCGAGCTGCTCGATCCGCATCCGCTGTTCGGTACGCGCCATCTCGTCACGGTGGACGGAGTTGACCAGCTCGTCGAGCTGGGCGGCCAGGCCGCGCAGCTTCTCGCGCGCGTCCACCAGCTCCTGCTCGCGGCCGACCCGGCCCTGCTCGACGCGGGTGCGCTGGATCGACGCCAGCTCGACCGACTCCTCCAGGCGTGCCAGTACGACGGCCACTCCGCGGGTCACCGCCTCGGCGACCTTGCCCTCGCGCAGCATCCGCTCGCGCCGCTCGATCGCCTTGGCACGCGCCTCGCGCTCGGCTTGCGCGCTGGCGACCAGGCCGTCAGCGCGTCCTCGCAAGGCGCGGGCGCGCTCCTCGGCCGTGCGCAGCGCGAGACGCGACTCCATCTCACCTGCGCGTGCCACCCGGGCAGCCTCGGCGAGTTGCTCGCGCACCTCGGTGTCAGGCTCCTCGTCGGGCGCGTCCTCGGCGGCTGCGAGGCGCTCCTCGAGCTCGGCCAGGCCGGCCTGGTCCTTGGCGTGCGATTCCTGAGCGGTGAGGATCGCCTGCTCCAGCCGTGCGGCCTCGGCCTTCGCAGCCCGGGCCTGGGAGCCGTACTGGCCGAGCTCCTCGGCCACGGCGGCCAACGCCGCGTCCGACTCGTGCAGCTTGGCCAACGCGACGTCGACCCGCCGGGCAGCCTCTTCGCGCTCGGTCTCCAGCGAGCTGAGAGCAAAGGTCAGTCGGTCGAGCTCGTGACCGGCGTGCGTCAGCGACTCGGTCGCGTCGTCGACCGCGGCCTGGACCTCGAGCAGGCTCGGCTGGCTGGTCGAGCCGCCCGCTGCGAAGTGCACTCCGAGGACGTCGCCGTCCAGGGTCACCGCGGTGACGTCGGGAGCATCGGCGACAAGGGCCTTGGCTGCCGCAAGATCGTCGACGACGGCGACTTTGAAGAGCAGCCGCGACAGCGCAGGGCGCAGCTCGGCGGGGCACTCCACAGCATCCATCGCATAGATCGCGCCCGAGTCCAGACCCGGCCAGGCGGTGTCGTCGACGGCGGCGCCGCCGAGCAGGATCCCGGCACGACCCAGGTCGTCCGCCTTGAGGTGCCCGATCGCGGAGATAGCGGAGTCGACATCGACAACGGCGACGGCATCAGCCGCGCTGCCGAGCGCGGCGGCAACGGCGGCCTCATAGCCGGTACGGACGCTGAGCAGGGCAGCCACCGAGCCGAGCAGTCCGGAGACCGAGCCAGTCGCGGCGAGCAGCGCGCCAGCGCCGTCCTTGCGGTTCAGGCCGATCTCGAGAGCTTCCTTGCGGGCGGCCAGGGCCCCCCGCTCGCGGTCCGCGACCTGAGCCTCGTCGCGCATCTTCGCCAGCCGGTCCTCGATGTCGGCGAGCAGGCTGCTGGCACCCTCGTGCTCGGCGTCGAGCCCCTCCTCCCCCGCGTCAAGTCCCGCGATCCGGGACTCCAGGGAGGTGAAGCTCTGCTCGGCCTTCTCGGCGCGGGAGCCGGCCTCGGCGCGTGCTGCGGCCAGCCGGGCGACCTCGTCCTGCGCGGCTGCGGCTCGACTGCGCAGGCCGTTGACCTGCCCGTGCAGGCGAGCGAGCCCCTCGCGGCGATCGGCCGCGGCACGTTGGAGCCCGGCGATCCGGCGCTCCTCCTCGCCGAAGGCTTGCTCAGCAGCTTGGCGTGCGGCTACGGCGCCGTCGAGTGCTCCGCGGTTGGTCTCGACCTCGGCCAGGATCGCGGCTTCCTCGACCCGGACCCTCTCGGCCTCGGCCTCGAGCTCGACGGGGTCGCGGCCGGCGGGGATCTCCGGCTCGACTGCAGCGTTGCGGACCCGCTCGGCTGCAAGGCTCGCCGTACCGCGCAGGCGCTCGCGCAGACCGGACAGCCCGAACCAGGTCTCCTGAGCGCGGGCCAGCGCCGGCAGGTCCTCGCGGAGCGCGGCCTCGAGGGCCGCCTCGATCTCGCGCGTTGCAGCGATGTCGGCCTCGACCTCGGCACGGCGGGCGACCAGGATGCTCTCGTCTGCGAGCTCCTGGGCGAGCGAATGCCGGGCAGCGGCGAGGTCGTCTGCCATCAGCCGGGCACGGGCATCGCGCAGGTCAGCCTGGACGGTCTGCGCGCGGCGGGCCACTTCGGCCTGCCGGCCCAGTGGCTTGAGCTGACGGCGGATCTCGCTGAGCAGGTCCGAGAGCCGGGTCAGGTTGCCCTCGGTCGAGTCGAGCTTGCGGAGCGCCTTCTCCTTGCGCTTGCGGTGCTTGAGGACACCTGCGGCCTCCTCGATGAAGCCGCGACGCTCCTCGGGGGTCGCGCGCAGGATCGAGTCGAGCTGGCCCTGGCCCACGATCACGTGCATCTCGCGTCCGATGCCGGAGTCGCTGAGCAGCTCCTGGACGTCGAGCAGCCGGCACGGGGTGCCGTTGATGGCGTACTCCGAGCCGCCGTTGCGGAACATCGTCCGGCTGATCGTCACCTCGGCGTACTCGATCGGCAGCGCGCCGTCGGCGTTGTCGATGGTCAGCTGCACCTCGGCGCGTCCCAGCGGCGGGCGGCCGGCGGTGCCGGCGAAGATGACGTCCTCCATCTTGCCGCCGCGCAGCGACTTGGCGCCTTGCTCGCCCATCACCCAGGCGAGGGCGTCGACCACGTTGGACTTGCCGGACCCGTTGGGCCCGACGATGCAGGTGATCCCGGGCTCGAGCTGCA
>DASRRQ010000105.1:0-18144 GCA_035695505.1 Marmoricola sp.
TAACGCTCTGGTTCTGCGGCTGGATCACCGGCCAAGGATCGGGCTGGGTCGGGGGCCTGTCAGTGCCCGGCCACGCCCATACGCCGCTGGCCGTGACGACGGACCTAGGGCTGGTGCTCCGCGATGTTGCTGAGCGCCTCGGCGTCGCGAGCTCGGCGATGGTCGGCGTGGACGATCCGCTCGCGCTCTGCCGGCACCTCGGTGTCGTTGCGCTGTTGCTCCTGGTCGGCTGGGCTCTGCTCCGACACCGGCTCGTGGACTCCGAGACCGCTCTCGCGATGGTCGGCGCGGTGCTGCTTGTAGCGGCGCTGCTGTCCCCGGCGGTGCATCCCTGGTACGCGCTGTGGGCGATCCCGATCCTCGCGTGCGTCCGGCTCTCCGTGCCTGCCGCCGCCGCACTCGTCGGCGGAATCGGCATCCTCGGGATCACGGCACTGGAGGATGGGGCGTTGCCTTTCGTGTGGCTCAAAGTGGCCTCCACGCTCGCGGTGCTGCTCGGCCCGCCGCTGATCTGGTACGCCGCCAGCAGGCTCGGCGCCCGGGCCGACACTGCCAAGCCCGAGGCCGTCGGCGCCGACTGAGCGCGGCGCTGCGAAGATCCGCGGGACGGATTGTTGAGCGCCCCGTACCGTGATCACCTCGACCCAGCACGTCGGCTACGCGCCGTCGCCGTACGCCGAGGAGCGCGCATGGATTGCCCGAACGGACACCCGGTCGGTTCCGAGGACCGCACCTGCCCCGCCTGCGGGTACCCGGTCAAGGGCCCACACGATGGTGCTGAGCAGGCTCAGGCGGCTGCGGGCTGGTACCCGACCGGGCCAGGGGAGCAGCGCTACTGGGACGGGGCGGCCTGGACGGAGTACTCAGCGCCGCACTACGGCAACCCGGTCATGACTCCGCAGTCCAGCCCGTCGGCGCCGTGGAAGCTCTTCGCGATCATCGGTGTCGCCATCACTGTGGTGATCGCGGTGATCGTGACCCTGGTCATCGTGCTGATCGTGAACACTGCCAACGACTACTCCGACAATGACTGCAGGCACGCCGCCTCCGGAGCGCTGCCCGGCGGCCAGGACCCCAACTCCCCGGTGCACGACCGGTGGAAGAAGTACGTCACCGACTGCAAGGGTGGCGGCAGCAATATCGTGGTGTGAGGTTTGCGAGCGCCCAGATCGGGCAGGGGAGAGCCATCCCCTATCCGGAGGTCGCAGCATGAGGCATCGCCAGCACGCACCCGAGGACACGAACGACGAAGCGGAGCCGTCCGCGCTCCGGTCCGAGCCGACCGAGGAGTTGCTCAGCTGCGACGCGGGTCCCCATCGCGTCGACCCCGAAGAGGACCCGCGCTGGTGGGCCCTCGCGGCTCGGCGCATCGGGTCCTAGCCGCTCACCCCTGAGACCACGACGGGCTTGCTGCCACTGAGCAGCGGGCCCGTCGCGGAGCGTTCTGATGCCTGCGCGCGATTGCCAGATGAACGTCCACGACTCCTAAGTCTAGAAGTCATCGTGAGGCGTGTGAATTCACGATTTGATGGTTCCTGCACGATACGGCCCCAGTGTGGTTTGACGACTTCGATCCCGCTGGATGCCTAGGAGCTGAAAGTGCGCAGAACCAGAATGCACAGATTTCGTTCACGCGGTTGATATGCAACTCGACGTAGCGATGCCCTAATCCGTGAGTGCGCCCATCGGTTCCGCGTAAATCCTGGGTCAGTACAGAGGTCAGGCGGGCCGCGTGCTCAGAGTCGGAAGTCTGCGAACTTCGGGTCGAACGAGTTCGCCGGCGTGGCACTAACCGTCAGGCTGGCGTTGGCAAGCGTTGCTGGATCAATGTCGAACACAACCTGATACCTGACAGTTCGGGAAGCGCGAACGGTCGAAGCCCAGTTCTGATAGACCGCCGGCGGCGGCGTAAGTGAAGAGTCGTAGGACCGATTGTCAGCGCCGGTGACAGTCCACGTCAGGTCCCCGACTACGTCTCCGGAACCGTGCGGACCGTCGTACTCTGCCTCAAACGTAACGAGAACGTACTGCTTCTTGGGCGGAGTGATGAAGTCATTGCTTGCCTTGATCACGGTCGCATTGGCGTTTCGTTGAACTGAGTCGATGGTTATCTGCCAATCCGCAACTGTCGCAGGTTGACCCAACGGAGTTAGTCCGTCCGAAGCAGTCTGCCCGGCGGTGGGCGAGGCAGTATTCGTTGCGGGTGGGGACTCAATCGAAGGCGACGGCGAAATTGAGGATGTCGTCGGGTGGGTGTCGGTTGCTGCTGAACTCGGAGACTTGGCAGTGCCGCCGCAAGCCGCGACTGACAGCGACACGACGCCTGCGACTACAACGCTCTTGATCATGAGCGGACGCTATCGGAGACTCGACATATCTGACTCAGCCATCGGACCGTCGAGCGCCGTAGCTGGCGCTCCATCGCTACTGCATAGAGCCGTTCTCGCGTGGTCATCTCTAGACTTCTCCTGTGTCTCTAGATGAATCCACACGGTCTGACCCCCGCACCTACGAAGTCCGCACCTACGGGTGCCAGATGAACGTGCACGACTCCGAGCGCCTCACCGGCCTGCTCGAGGACGCAGGCTACGCGGCGTTCGACAAGGCGGCAGCGCCCACGGACACGCACGCCGACGTGGTCGTCTTCAACACCTGCGCCGTCCGCGAGAACGCAGACAACAAGCTGTACGGCAACTTGGGGCACCTCGCGCCGATCAAGGCGGCGAACCCGGGCATGCAGATCGCAGTCGGCGGCTGTCTGGCGCAGAAGGACCGGACCACGATCACCGACAAGGCGCCGTGGGTCGACGTCGTTTTCGGCACCCACAACATCGGTTCGCTGCCGGTGCTGTTGGAGCGCGCGCGGTCGTTGGAGGAGGCCCAGGTCGAGATCCTGGAGTCGCTCGACGTCTTCCCCTCGACCCTGCCCACCAAGCGCGAGTCCGCGTACGCCGCGTGGGTCTCGATCTCCGTCGGCTGCAACAACACCTGCACGTTCTGCATCGTCCCGGCACTGCGCGGAGCCGAGAAGGACCGCCGGCCCGGCGACATCCTGGCCGAGATCGAAGCGCTGGTCGCCGAGGGCGTCACCGAGGTCACCCTGCTCGGCCAGAACGTGAACACCTACGGCGTCGAGTTCGGCGACCGGCTCGCGTTCGGCAAGCTGCTCCGGTCCTGCGGCGAGATCGGGGGTCTCGAGCGGGTCCGGTTCACCTCGCCGCACCCGTCGTCGTTCACCGACGACGTGATCGCCGCGATGGCCGAGACGCCGAACGTGATGCACCAGCTGCACATGCCGCTCCAGTCCGGCTCGGACAAGGTGCTCCGCGAGATGCGCCGCTCCTACCGTGCCGAGCGCTTCCTCGGCATCATCGACCGGGTCCGTGCCGCGATGCCCGACGCCGCGATCACGACCGACATCATCGTCGGCTTCCCGGGCGAGACCGACGAGGACTTCGAGGCGACGCTGGACGTCGTACGCCGCGCTCGGTTCGCGAACGCGTTCACCTTCCAGTACTCCAAGCGGCCCGGTACCCCCGCCGCCGATCTGCCCGACCAAATCCCTGCCGAGGTCGTCACCGAGCGCTTCGGCCGGCTCTCGGCAGTCGTCAACGAGGTTGCGCACGCGGAGAACAAGAAACTCGAGGGCCGGGTGCTCGAGCTGATGGTCTCCGTCGGCGAGGGCCGCAAGGATGCCGAGACGCTGCGGCTCTCCGGCCGCGCGCCGGACAACCGACTGGTCCACTTCACGCCCGTCGACGGTGATGGCGGCGCGATCGAACTGCGCCCTGGCGACATGGTCGAGGTCGCCATCACGTACGCCGCCCCGCACCACCTGGTGGCTGACGGACCGGTCCGCTCGGTCCGGCGTACCAAAGCCGGCGACGTGTGGGAGTCGCGGAGCGCAGCGCCGGCCGGGGTCTCGCTCGGTCTGCCGACGGTCGGCGTACCCGCGCCGCTACCTGCGGCCCCTGCCTGCCGCTGACGAGGTTTCGACAGGCCCGACCACCGGGCCGAGGTCTGGACGACTCGACCACCGCTGATTGAGCCTGTCGACATCACCGAGCTAGCCGCTCGGCTCCGAGCTCGGGTCATCGATGTCGGCTTCCCGATCGGGACCCTCGGGCTCCATGATCTCCTCGGGGATCACGTCATCGTCCATCTGCGCGGAGCGCGGGACTTCCCGCGTCAACGGCGGCAGGTTCGGTTGCTCCTCGATGGCGTCGACCCCGCCAGCCTCGTTGCCGAGGTCGGGATCCGCGTCGATCTGCGGCTCGGGCGGCGGTCCGGGAGTCTGGCTCATGACGATCCTGTGCCCAGGACACCGCCTTTCATGCCGTACGCCGGCTCAGGCGATGTCGTCGTTCTTCCCGTCGAGCCCGTCCAGTCCGTCCTTGGCCTTGTCCAGGCCGGTGTGGATCTTCGCGGTGTATTTGCCCTTGGTCTTCTTGTCGACCAGCGCGCCGGCCTTGTCCAGGCCCGAGGCGATCTGGCTGCCGTGCTCGTCGACGGCCTTGGTCAGCTTCTTCTTGGCGTCATCGAGAAATCCCATGTCTGCCCCTCCGAGGTCCCAGCGGTTGGGGACCATCATGGACCCGGCGCCCGTCCCGCGTCACGGCCCGGTGTTGGCAGACTGGCCCCGTGCCCGTCATCCCGATCGTCGCTGTCGTCGGCGCCACCGCGTCGGGCAAGAGCGATCTGGCGCTCGATCTGGCCGAGCGCCTCGGCGGCGAGATCGTCAACACCGACGCGATGCAGGTCTACCGCGGCATGGACATCGGCACCGCGAAGCTGCCGGCTGCCGAGCGGCGCGGGATCCCGCATCACCTGCTCGACCTCCTCGACGTGCGTGAGCCGGCCACCGTTGCGGACTTCCAGATCCAAGCCCGCGCGGTGATCGCCGGCTGCCGGTCCCGTGGCGCCGTACCGGTCCTCGTCGGCGGCTCGGCGCTGTACACGCGGGCGGTGGTCGACGGTTTCGAGTTCCCGGCGACCGATCCGGTTGTGCGTGCGGCCCTGGAGTCCGAGCTCGCCGAGCTGGGCCCGCACGAGCTGCACGCGCGGCTGGCTGGTCTGGCTCCGGCCGTCGCTGCCGGGATCGGCGAGGCCAACGGACGCCGGATCGTCCGAGCCCTGGAGGTCCTCGCGTTGGGCGGCCCGTTCACCGCGAAACTCCCGCAGGCGACGTACGCCGAGCCCGCTACCGTGCAGATCGGGGTGGACATCGACCGGCCCGCCCTGGACGCGCGGATCGCGCAGCGCGTGGATGCGATGTGGGCGGCCGGGCTGGTCGACGAGGTCCGCCGGCTCCTGGAGCAGGGACTGCGCGAGGGCGTCACGGCGTCACGGGCGATCGGCTACAGCCAGGTGCTCGACTACCTCGGCGGCGCGATCACCGAGGTCGAGGCGCGCGAGCAGATCGTCAATGGCACCCGGCGGTTCGCCCGCCGCCAGGACGGCTGGTTCCGCAAGGACCCGCGGATCGCCTGGGTCTCCTACGACGACCCCGACCGGGTCGAGAAGGCTGTCGCCGCGATCGGTCAGGCCGGGACGACCTGATGCTGCTCGGCGTCCTCGCCGCCGCTCTGGCCTGCATCGGGTACGGCGTCTCGGCGGCCCTGCAGGCCTACGGCGCCCGGCAGGCCGCAGTCGCGACGACCGGCGGCACGACCGCGACCGGCGGGCCGACGCTGCGCTCGACGGCCGCCGCAGCCGTGACCACGGCATTCGTCGTCGGCACGGTGCTGGACGTGCTCGCCTTCGCCGGCAGTGCCGTGTCCGCGCGCCTGGTGCCGCTGTTCTTGTCGCAGACTGTCGTCAGCGCGAACCTGGTGATCACGGCAGTTCTCGGGTTCTTCGTGCTCGGGATCCGGCTACGCGGCCGCGACTGGCTGGCCATCGCCGTCGTGCTCGCCGCGCTCGTCGTGCTCGGCCTCGCCTCCCGGCAGGCCCCGGACGCGCGCGAGCCTGGTTGGGCACACTGGACCGTGCTCGGCGGAGCCATCGGGATCGCGCTGCTCGGCACCGTCGGGGTACGCCGCCTCGGCGCCCGGGCGGCGGTCCCGGCCGGCCTGATCGCCGGGCTGCTGTTCGGCACGCTGGCGATCGCAGTCCGGGTGCTGCACGGGGTGGACCCGTTGCGCCTGCACGCCCTGCTGGCCGACCCGGCGCTCTGGGCGATCGTGGTGACGGGGATCGCCGGCTTCTACCTGCACACCGTCGCGCTGCAGATCGGGTCGGTCAACGGCGCGACCGCGGCGCTCGTGGTCGGTGAGACCGTCGTACCCGGCATCGTGGGGCTCGTCTGGTTCGGCGACGCGGCGCGTGCTGGTCAGGGCTGGCTGATCGGGCTCGGCTTCGCGCTCGCGGTCCTCGGCGCGGTCGCTGTCGCGGCCTTCGGCGCGGCTTCGGCTGCACCCACGGGAGATACGATGTGGCCTACCGAGGCATGATCGACCCATGGACTTCCGATACCTCGGCAACAGCGGCCTGAAGATCTCCGAGATCACCTACGGCAACTGGATCACGCACGGCTCCCAGGTGGAGAACGACGTCGCCGGCCAGTGCGTCCGCGCGGCCCTCGACTCCGGCATCACCACCTTCGACACCGCTGACGTGTACGCCAACACCGCGGCCGAGACCGTCCTCGGTGAGGCTCTTGCCGGTGAGCGCCGCGAGTCGCTGGAGATCTTCACCAAGGTGTACTGGACGACCGGCCCCGGCGGCCCGAACGACAGCGGTCTGTCCCGCAAGCACATCCTGGAGTCGATCAACGGCTCGCTGCGCCGGCTGCAGACCGACTACGTCGACCTCTACCAGGCGCACCGGTACGACGTGGAGACGCCGCTGGAGGAGACGATGCAGGCGTTCGCCGACGTCGTACGCCAGGGCAAGGCGCTCTACATCGGGGTCAGCGAGTGGACCGCCGATCAGATCCGTGCGGGGGCTGTACTCGCCAAGGAGTTGAACATCCAGCTGATCTCGAGCCAGCCGCAGTACTCGATGCTGTGGCGCGTGATCGAGCCCGACGTGGTGCCGGCGTGCGAGGAGCTCGGGCTCTCCCAGATCGTCTGGTCCCCGATCGCGCAGGGCGTGCTGACCGGCAAGTACCTCCCGGGTCAGCCGCCGCCGGCGGGCTCGCGGGCGACCGATGAGAACGGTGGCGCCAACTTCATCCAGCGCCTGATGTCGGACGACATCCTCAACGCGGTCCAGCGGCTCAAGCCGATCGCCGACGGCGTCGACCTGACGCTCGCCCAGCTCGCTGTCGCCTGGGTGCTTCAGAACCCGAACGTCGCCTCGGCGCTGGTCGGGGCGTCGCGGCCCGAGCAGGTCGCGGAGAACGTCAAGGCCGCCGGTGTGAAGCTGGACGTGCAGACGATGAATGCGATCGATGAGGCGCTCGGCGAGGTGGTCGTCAGCGATGCAGCATTGACCGCACGCAGCGCACCGACCGGCCGGCCGAGCTAGGGCGTCGCTTACGCGGCGTCGCTGCTCAGGCGGCGAAGGCGAGGGGCAGCAGTACGGCGGCGTCGCAGACCGTGCAGATCCAGGCCTGGTCCTCGACCGGCAGGAACACGGTCTCGGTCGCGCAATCGGCGCAGTGCCGGGTCTCGCCGTGGAGCATCAGCAAGGTCTCCATGTCGTCAGCCTCCATGTCTCGAGTTTCCATGCCTGCACCGTCGCACTAGGGCCCGACACATCGATCTCGCCGACTTCTTCGACAGGCGCACCTCGCCGCTGTCGGCGCGCCCTGAGACGCTCATCTCATGCTGACCCAGTACTTCACGGCCTCGAGCCTCGACGGCTTCATCGCTGCTGAGCCCGAGGACGGCCTGGCCTGGTTGCTGACCCGCGATTGCGACGCTGACGGGCCGCAGGGCTACAACGAGTTCATCGCGGACATCGGCGCGATCGCGATGGGCGCGACGACCTATCAGTGGCTGCTGGACAACAATGACGGGCCTTGGCCCTACGAGATCCCCACGTGGGTCTTCACCCACCGCACGTTCCCAGCGGTCGATGACGACATCCGGTTCACCGCCGAGACGGTGCCGGTGGTGCACGCCGCGATGATCGAGGCAGCGGCCGGGACGAATCTCTGGGTCGCCGGCGGGGGAGAGCTGGTCGGGCAGTTCCACGACCACGGCCTCCTCGACGAGGTCTGGATCCAGTACGCCCCGGTGACCCTCGGCGCTGGAGCCCCGCTGCTGCCGCGGCGGGTCGAGTTCGAGGAGATCGCTCAGGATGCCAACGGCGACTTCGCGTGCCGGCGTCTCCGGGTCAAGCGCTGACCGACCGGTCAGCTGGCGGTCGGCTCGGGCAGCCGGCGCAGGATCTCGGCCAACGCGTCGCTGTGCTCGCCGAGGATGCGGGTGTGGTCGCTCTGGACGCTTCGGAGTCCCAGCGTCCTCGCGTCGATCAGGTCGTAGATCGCGACGGCCTCCTTCTCCATCCGGTCCACTCGCTTCTCCAGGTCGGTCTCCGTCGTCATGCGGGTCAACCTACGGACCCGCGAAGGATGCCTGCCAAGGCCTGAGCGACATCTGTGGAGAACCGGCTCGACGCCGGCCCTAAACTGGCCCCGTGGACTACTCCTTCGTCAAGGGACACGGCACCGAGAACGACTTCGTGCTGATCCCGGACGCCAACGGTCGTCACGAGCTGACGCCCGAGCAGGTCGCGCGGCTGTGCGACCGCCGGGCCGGCATCGGCGCCGACGGGGTTATCCGGGTGGTCCGGACGGACGCCACCGACGATCCCGCTGCGGTCGAGGCGCGCGACGAAGCGCGCTGGTTCATGGACTACCGCAACAGCGACGGCTCGCTCTCGGAGATGTGCGGCAACGGCATCCGGGTGCTGGCGCTCTACCTCGCGCTGCACACCGATCTCGACCGCCGCGAGCCGCTCACGATCGCCACCCGCGCCGGCATCAAGACCGTCACCTTCGACGCGCTGCGCCACGACGGCGTCCGGATCACCGTCGACATGGGCAGTCCCGTGGTCTTCGACGAGACCAAGGTCGCGGTCGGCGACCGCTCCTGGGCCGCTAGCCGGATCAGCATGGGCAACCCCCATGCGGTCGCTTTCGTGGACGCGCTCGAGGACGCCGGACGGCTGCTGGTCGAGCCGGAGTTCGACCGCGGCGTGTTCCCCCAGGGCGCCAACGTCGAGTTCGTCGTACGCAGCGGCGAGCGGCACGTCGCGATGCGAGTCCACGAGCGCGGTTCAGGCGAGACCCGCTCCTGCGGTACCGGGGCGTGCGCTGTCATGGTCGCTGCGGCCCTTGCTGACGGGGCCGAGCGCGGTACGTCGTACCGGGTCGACGTGCCCGGAGGCACACTGGACATCGTTTGGACCGCCGACGACCGGATCCTGATGACCGGCCCGGCCGCGCTGGTCGCCGAGGGCTTCACCGACCTGTGATCGGCCCCGGTTTCTTCGCCGTGATCGAGGTCACCGCGGCCGAGCGCGCGGCGGACCGGCCCGGCGACGAGGTCGTCTCCGATCCGGACGTGGTGATGGACCGGGCGGTCGACGTACCGGTCGCGCCCGAGGTGGTCTGGCCGTGGCTCGTCCAGCTCGGTAAGAACCGCTCCGGGTGGTACCTGACCCGGAGAGTCGAACGCTTGATCCCAGCGCGCAACCGCGCAATCCGTCGGATCGATCCGCAGTGGCAGAGCCTTGCGGTCGGCGACGTCGTGCCTGACTGGGGCGGGAAGCACGAGACGTTCGAGGTGCTCGCCCTCGACCCGGGCGCCTCGATCGTCTACGGCTCCCAGCGCGGGAAGACCAAGTTGACCTGGACGATCACCGTGGTCCCGACCGTCACCGGCACCCGGATCTTCTTCCGCCTCCGCCTCGCCCCGATCAAGCGGCCCTGGCTGGCCAACTCGGTCGGCGACTTCTTCGACGCACTGACGATCCGCGGGATGGCGAACGGCCTGCGCGAGCGCCTCGCCGACACCCGCTGACCGGGCACAGATGTCCCGCCGGAGCGCGGTGAGCGGGCACAGATGTCCCGCCGAAGCGCGGTGAGCGGGCACAGATGCTCGGACAGGTGAGACATCTGCGCCCGCTCGGCGGCATAACGCGAGACATCTGCGCCCGCTCGGCGGTCAGGCGGGCAGCACCAGGCAGGTCGTCGTCCCGTGCGCGATCAACTTGCCGTCGGCGGCGTACAGCCTGCCCTCGGCGGTGCTCTGCTTCCGACCGCGGTGGATCACCGTCCCGGTCGCCCGGACCGGCCCCATCCCCGGCTGCATCGCGCGGAGGTAGTGCAGGTTCAGCTGCGCCGTCGTGTAGCCCCAGCCCGGCGGCAAGGTGGTGTGCACCGCGCACCCCATGCAGGAGTCGAGGATCGTTGCCGCGATCCCGCCGTGGATGCTGCCGATCGGGTTCATCATCCGCTGGTCGGGGCTGAGCTCGAACGTTGCGCTGCCGTCGCCGACCTCGACCACGCTCATGCCCAGCAGGGTCGCGATCCCCGGCGGTGGCAGCTCGCCGGCCACGATCATCTGCATCACCTCGAGCCCCGACAGCGTCTCGATCGACGTGCTCATGCGACGTCCTCCACCAGCAGCGGCTCCGGCTCCAGGATCGTCGGCTCGAGAGCGACCGTCCTCGCCGGATGCGGGAGAGCCAGGGCCGCAGCCGAGGTCAGCACGCCGCACAGCGTGAGCATCCACCAGACCCGGTCGAAGTGATCGAGCGCGTTGAGCGGCGTCACCGTGCCGAGCAGCGCGACCGTCAGCGCGACCCCGAAGGTCGCCCCGAACTGCCGGATCGCCTGGTTGACGGCCGAGCCGGCGCCGAACGCGTCGGCGGGCAGGCCCTGGACCGCTGCGCTGGTCAGGTGCGGCAGCACCAGCGAGACGCCGAGCCCGGTGAGCAGCGAGCCGGGCAGCAGGTGGGTCGCCCAGTGCACGTGGCCGTCGACCATGGTCAGGAACCACACCCCGGAGGCGGCGTACACCAGGCCTCCGGGCACCAGCAGCGTCCGCTGCCCGACCCGGCCAGCGAGTCGCCCGGTCTGCGGTGCCAGCAGCATCACCACGGCGGGCCCGGGCATCATCGCCAGGCCGGCGTGCACGATGCTCAGGTGCCAGACGCCGGTCAGGAACTGGATCTGGGCGAAGAACATCGCAGTGAAGCCGATCGTGAAGGCCGCGGTCGCGATGTTGGCCCACCGGAACGACCGGTTGCCGAACAGCGTCAGGTCCAGTGCCGGATGCGGGTGGTCCAGGGTCCGTACGACGAACCCGACGAGCACGGCGACTCCGGCGACCAGGGAGCCGATCGTGCGCGCCGAGTCCCAGTGCCAGCTGTTGCCCTGCACGATGCCGAGGGCCAGCAGCGTCAACGACGCCGCGAGCATCAGCGTGCCCACCCAGTCGGGGAACCGCGAGCGGCTGGTCTCCCGCGACTCGGGCAGCAGTTTGAGCCCGACGACCAGGGTGAGGGCGCCGACCGGCACATTGAGCAGGAACACCGCGCGCCAGTTCCACTCATCCACGAGCAGGGCACCCAGTGTCGGGCCGACCGCTGCGGACAACGCGGCGATCGAGCCCCAGATCGCGATCGCGACCGGCACCTTCGCCGGCGGGAACACAGAGAGCAGGATCGCCAGCGCTGCCGGGATCAGGGCCGCGGCGCCGAGCGCCTGCACGATGCGGAAGGCGATCAGCATCGCCGGCGAGGTTGCCGCGGCGCACAGCGCAGAAGCGACGGTGAACAGGACCAGCCCGATCACGAACATCTGTCGGCGCCCGATCCGGTCGGCCATCCGTCCGGCCGGCACCAGCGCCGCAGCCAACGCGATCGTGTACGCCGAGAGGGTCCACGACATCGTCGCGAAAGACACCGAGGGGAAGCTGCGGGTGATGTCGTCGAAGGCGACGAACAGCACCTGGGTATCGAGGAACACCATGAAGGACGCGACCGCGGTCACCGCGAGGATCACCCAGGGATTGACCGCCCGGGAGGGGGGTGTCTGAGAAGTCATGCCAGGACCGTAGACCATCGTGGTTTAAAAAATCAACTGCTTGATTCAGAAATGTAACTAACATAGGCTGATGCTGTGGTGAACAAGACCTACGACCAGTACTGCGGGATCGCGGCGGCTCTCGACGTCGTCGGCGACCGCTGGACCCTGCTGGTGCTCCGCGAGCTGTCCTTCGGGCAGCAGCGGTTCACCGACCTACGTTCCGGGCTGCCCGGGATCGCATCGAACCTGCTCTCCGAGCGGCTGCGCACCCTCGAGGACGCCGGTCTCATCGAGCAGCGCGAGCTGCCCGCGCCGGCTGCGCGGATGGTCTACGCGCTGACCGAGTCCGGTCAGCGGATCAACCCGGTGCTGCGCTCGCTGGCGGCGTTCGGGCTGCCGTTCCTGACCGACCCCGTCGACGGTCGCGTGCGCCCGCGGATGGCTGTCTTCGGAAGCCTCGGCGCAGTGCTCTCGGCCAGTGGTCCTGCCGACCTCGCTCTGCGGATGCGGTTCGAGCTGGAAGGGGAGACGCTCTGGCTCGAGCTGCAGGATGGTCGTGTGGTCCGCCCCGATCGCTCCGCTGAGCCCGATCTGATCATCACCGGCACAGCGGCGGCGCTGATCGACCTGTGCCGCGGCGCGGACCTGGAGTCGTTGGCTCCCCGGCTCGTGGTGGTCGGCGAGCAGACTGCTGTGGCGAAGTTCCGGGGGGCGCTGCCGGCGTTGGTGACCGCGCCCTAGGATCGCGGCATGGACATCAACGGAGCCAGTGCAATCGTCACCGGCGGCGCTTCCGGAATCGGAGCAGCCGCCGCTCGTCAGCTCGCCGCCAAGGGAGCGATCGTGGTCATCGCCGACCTCAACGCTGAGGCGGGCGAAGCCCTCGCCAAGGAGATCGGCGGCGCGTTCGTCAGCGTCGACGTCACCAACACCGAGCAGATCCAGACCGCGGTCAACACCGCCGTCGAGCTCGCTCCGCTGAAGGCCGTGGTCAACTCGGCCGGCATCGGCTGGGCCCAGCGCACGATCGGACGCGACGGCAACCCGGACTCCGCGCACAACCTGGACGCCTTCAAGAAGGTCATCGCGATCAACCTGATCGGCACCTTCGACTGCGTTCGTCTCGCGGCGACCGCGATGAGCCTCAACGAGCCCGACGCCGATGGAGGCCGTGGCGCCATCGTGAATATGGCGTCAGTCGCCGCATTCGACGGCCAGATCGGCCAGGCGTCGTACTCTGCCTCCAAGGGCGGCGTCGTCGGGATGACCCTCCCGGTCGCCCGCGACCTGTCGGCTGCCGGCATCCGGCTCAACACGATCGCCCCCGGCCTGATCGACACCCCGATCTACGGCGAAGGCCCGGACTCGGAGGCGTTCAAGGCCAACCTCGGCCAGAACGTGCTCTTCCCCAAGCGCCTCGGCATCGCCGACGAGCTGGCCAGCATGGTCGTCGAGCTGGTCACCAACTCCTACATGAACGCCGAGGTCATCCGGGTCGACGGCGGCATCCGGATGCCTCCTAAGTAGTAAGCGGTTTCGACAGGCTCAACCACGTGGTTGAGCCTGTCGAAACGATTAGGCCTCCGCGTCCGGACTGGTGTCCTCGCCCCCGTGGGTGCGCTCGCCATCCTCGCCGCGGACCGGTCCGACCCTCTCACTGCTGATCCCCATCCCGCCGGCCAGACCGTCCGCCTCGCCGGCGTTCGGGTCGCTGTCGGTGACCTCGCGGGGCTCGACCGGCTGTTCGTCGGGGCTGGTCACGAGACGTCCTCGGACGGCTGGTCCAGCGAGCTCTCGGCGTTCTCCTCGGCAACCTCAGGAGCCACCTCGGGAGCGACCGCGAGATGGGTCTGCGGGTCGTCCTTCGGGTCGGCCAGACCGTCGGCCCGATCGTCGGGATGGGCCTGGGCAGGGTCCTTCTCAGCAGCGGACATGCCCCCGACGTACCCACGCCGGGGCGGTCCATGAGCGCCGAAGCGGCGAAACTGCATTGCACACGGGCCTACCCTGGATGCATATGACGAACGCACCAGATGACTTCACCCTCGACGACGAGCTGGACGAGACCGCCGGGTGGGACGAAGCGCCCGAGGGGTACGACGCCCTCGACCCCGAGGAGCAGACCACGGGGGCGATGGACCTCGCCGAGCGGCACGCCCTGCGCCGCGTCGTCGGCCTGTCCACCGAGCTCGAGGACATCAGCGAGGTCGAGTACCGCCAACTACGGCTCGAGCGGGTCGTCCTGGTCGGCGTCTGGACCGAGGGCAGCGTCACCGACGCCGAGAACTCGATGGCCGAGCTGGCCCTGCTCGCTGAGACCGCTGGTTCTCAGGTGCTGGAGAACGTCTACCAGCGTCGCGACAAGCCCGACCCGGCGACGTATATCGGGCGCGGCAAGGTCGAGGGCGTCCGGGAGATCGTCCAGGCCACGGGCGCGGACACCGTCATCATGGACGGAGAGCTCGCGCCCAGCCAGCTGAGGAACCTCGAAGACAAGCTCAAGGTCAAGGTGGTCGACAGGACCGCGTTGATCCTCGACATCTTCGCCCAGCACGCGAAGTCCAAGGAGGGCAAGGCGCAGGTCGAGCTCGCCCAGCTGCAATACATGAAGCAGCGCCTGCGCGGCTGGGGCAGCAGTCTGTCCCGCCAGGCCGGTGGCATCGGTGGACGTGGTCCCGGCGAGACCAAGATCGAGACCGACCGCCGTCGGATCAACGATAAGGTCGCCAAGCTCCACAAGGAGCTGGCGCAGATGAAGACGACGCGGAGCACCAAGCGCAACGAGCGCCGCCGCAACGCCATCCCCGGGGTCGCGATCGCCGGCTACACCAACGCCGGCAAGTCCTCGATCCTCAACCGGCTCACCGATGCCGGCGTCCTGGTGGAGAACGCGCTGTTCGCGACCCTTGACCCGACCACGCGGCGTACGACGACGGCCGACGGGCGCGTCTACACGATGAGCGACACCGTCGGGTTCGTCCGGCACCTGCCGCACCAGCTGATCGAGGCGTTCCGGAGCACCTTGGAGGAGGTGGCCGAGTCCGATCTGATCGTGCACGTCGTGGACGGCTCGCACCCCGACCCCGAGGGCCAGCTCTCTGCCGTACGGGAGGTGCTGGCCGACGTCGACGCCGCAGGGATCCGCGAGCTGGTGGTGATCAACAAGGCCGACGTCGCCGACCCGCTGACCATCGCAAGGCTTCAACTCAACGAGCCCCACACCGTGGTCTGCTCGGCGAAGACGGGCCAGGGCATTGCCGACGTGCTCGCCGCGATCGAGGCCGACCTGCCGCGTCCCGACATCGAGATCCGCGCGCTACTGCCCTACAGTCGCGGCGACCTGGTCAGCCGGCTGCATGACAAGGGCGAGGTGATCAGCGTCGAGCACACCGGCGACGGCACCCTCGTGCACGCCCGCGTGGGCGAGGCGTTCGCCGGCGAGCTCGAGCTCTACACGCTGGCTGGGCTGCCCGAAGCGGAGTAAGAACCGGCCTCTGGGCTAGCGCGCCGGTGCGTCGATCTCGGTAAGGTCCGAGGCATGAAGAAGGTCGTGGCGTGGGTTCTCGGGCTGATCGTCCTGGCCGCTGTCGTCGGCATCGGCGCGATCAACCTCGATTCGTCGAAAGAGGACCCGACCCCGGACCCCTCGACGATCACGTCGTACGACGCCGATTTCCTGGTCACCAGCTCGGGTGTGCTCGAGGCGACCGAGACCCTGACGGTGGACTTCAACGAGTCCAAGCACGGGATCTTTCGCTTCTTCGACGTGCGCGATCCACACCACCCCAAGAACCGGCTGATCCCGACCAACATCAGCGTCTCGATGGACGGGGTCTCCGAGCCGTTCAGCGTGCTGACCCAAGGGCGCGGCCGCTACCGCAACATCAAGATCGGCGACCCCGACACCACGATCATCGGCAGCCACACCTACAAGATCGGCTACACGATCAACGGCGTGCTGACGCCGGCGAAGGGCTCCACGACGCCGACGCAGTTCTACTGGAACCTCATCCCCGCGGGCTGGGCCCAGAACATCAGCGCTTCGATCCTGACGGTGCACCTGCCGGCGAATGCCGACACGTTGAAGTGCACGGTCGGGCTGGGCGTCGGCCAGACGTGCGACACCACAGGCGCGGACGCGACCTCGCGGATCACCGGGCAGGGCACCAAGACGGTGGTCGTCACGACTGGCCCGCTGGACCGCAACACCCCGGTCACCATCGCCGCCGGGATGGATATCCCGACTCCTGCTGCTGACACCCGGCCCTGGTCGAGCACGGTCGATGCGATGCTCGGCAACAGCGTCCCTGGGCTGATCGTCGTGCTCGTGCTCGCTGGCCTGGCCGCCGCTGCCGGCGCGCTGCTGAGCATCTCCACGCGCGAGAAGCCGCCGGGCTTACCGCTGATGTATGCGCCCCCGGACGGGATCGGGCCAGCCGAGGCGGCGTACATCCTCAACGAGACGGTCGACAACAAGACCTTCGTCGCGACGCTGATGCACGCGGCTGAGAACAAGGCCGTCGATCTGCAGCTGTCCCAGGACGGCTGGACCGTCACCGGGGCTGCGGACACGACGACCTGGACCAAGATCGACGGCGTCACCCAGTTGACCCTGCAGTCTCTCGGCATCAACGCGCCGGGCGCGAGCTTCACTGCGACGTCGAAGTCGGTGAGCGCCGGCCAGAAGCTGAAGTCCGCCATCAGCTCGTTCAACACCAACACCGAGGGCTGGGCCAAGATGAACGGCCTGATGATCAACAGCGGGCTCGGCCCCTTCAGCTGGCTGATCATCGCGGGCGTCTGGGTGGTTGCGGTCGTGATCGGCTGCTGGAACCCGTTCGACATGTCGATCATCGCGCTCATCCCGGGCATGTTCGGACTGACCGGCTTGAGCCTGGCGTTCGCGGGAGCCGGCACCAAGCGAACGCCGGAGGGCCGCGAGCTGTGGTCGCGGGTCGGCGGCTTCCACCGGATCCTCTCGACCGACTCGGCCGAGGCGCGGTTCGACTTCGCCGGCAAGAAGGACCTGTACACGACGTACTTGCCGTGGGCCGTCGCGTTCGACTGCGCCGACAAGTGGGCCGCGAAGTACAAGCTCGCAACCGCCGAGGAGCCGCCCACGCCGTTCTACTTCGCCGGGTACGGCGCCCTGTACGCCGGCAGCATGGTCAACCAGATGGTCGACACCTTCGACTCATCGGTGTCCTCGGCCATCTCGGCGTACCAGGCCACCCAGAGCTCGTCCTCGGGCGGAGGCGGCGGGTTCAGCGGTGGTGGCGGTGGAGGCGGCGGTGGAGGCGGCTCCTGGTAGCCGCCCGGCTGCCTGCGGAACCTCCCGGCGCCCGCAAGCGTTCAACGAGTCCAACGAAGTCCAACGGAGAAAGAGGTAGCTCATGATCGCCGTGATCGTGATCGTTGTCCTGCTGGTCCTGATCGGTGGCTTCGTCGTCATCGGCCTGAACAAGCTGCGCACCACCGACGTGACCGCACAGGAGGCGCTCAGCGGGATCGACGTCCAGCTCACGCGTCGCGCTGACCTGATCCCCAACCTGGTCGAGACCGTCAAGGGGTACGCCGCCCACGAGTCCGGCGTGTTCGAGGCCGTCACCCAGGCCCGGGCCGGCCTGGCGAACGCCGCCAAGTCCGATGACGTCGCCGCGAAGGCCGCCGCCGACCAGGCGCTGAGCCAGGCCCTGGTCCGCGTCAACGCCGTCGCCGAGGCCTACCCGGACCTGAAGGCGAACACGCAGTTCCTCGACCTGCAGGCGCAGTTGAAGGACACTGAGGACAAGATCTCCTTCGCCCGTACCTACTACAACGACGCAGTCTCGACGCTGAACAAGCTCATCGTCACGATCCCGTGGTCGCTGATGGTGGGCATGTCCAAGGTCGCGAAGCGTGCCTTCTACGAGGCACCGGCCGCTGCTGCTACGGCACCGGTGGTCAACTTCACGACGCCTCCGCCGGCCACTCCCGCAGCACCGGCCGCTCCTGCGGCGACCGAGCCCCCGGCGCCTCCGGCTCCGCCGACCGCCTGAGACAGACGAGTTTCGACAGGCTCAACCAGCGGTGGTTGAGCCTGTCGAAATGAACGGGTCTCGACAAGCTCGACGAACGGGGTGCGGGCAGGCTCGAACGACGGCCGTCGGTCCCACCGC
>DASRRQ010000106.1:0-2412 GCA_035695505.1 Marmoricola sp.
GCCACCGCCTCCACCAGCCTCAACGCGACCAGCGGCAGCCTCACCTTCAACGTCACCTCGCTGGCGTCCAAGCAGTCGACGACGCTCCCGGTGACCACGTTCGTCGACGGCGACAACGACGGGAAGCTCGACACCACGCCGACCCCGATCACCGGCGCTACCAGCATCACCGTCACGCCCGGCAGCTATGACGAGAACGGCTACTTCAACGCTTCCGGCGATCCCAAGACCGTCGACATCAGCCAGGATCAATCAGCGTCCGGCATCGCCAAGGCCCTCAACGCGGCCGGCGCGGGCGTCGCGGCGTTCGTGATGAACACCGGGCCGGGCGAGGGCGTCCTGCAGATCACCAGCTCCAAGTCGGGCGCCGGCAACGGCTTCCAGATCGACGGCCTGGACGGCACCGGCCTCGGCGCCGCCTCGCCGGCCACGACCCCGGCCACCAGCGCGACGTTGCAGATGACCGGTGGTGGTGGCACCACGTATGCGGTCAACAGCGACACCAACACGTTCACCGGCCTGATGGCCGGCGTGACGATCACCGTCTCGAAGCTCGAGGACAACGTCACGGTCGACGCCAACAGTGACGTGGGCGCGGTCGCCAACAGCTTCAAGGCGGTGGTCGACGCGGCGAACGCCGCGCTGACCGAGATCGGCAATCAGACCGCGTACGACCCGAGCACCAAGACGGGTTCGCCGCTGACCGGCGATTTCGCCGTGCGGAACATGTCGCAGACCATTCTGAGCTCGATCAGCCTGGGCCTGAGCTACCCGAACGACAAGTTCGATCCCAACCAGCCCGAGTCCGGCACCAACCCGAAGAACATCAACTTCGGGTCGCTGAAGAAGTTCGGCATCGAGCTCAGCGACAGCGGCACGCTGACCTTCGACCAGAACGCCTTCACCGACGCCTACAACAACGACCCGGCCGGGATCCAGAAGGCCGGCATGGCCCTGGGCAGCCAGTTCAAGGCCACCGCGGACACCATGAACACCAGCCTCACCTCGGTGATCACCGGGCGCAACAGCGACATCGACAGCCTCAACGACCAGATCAGCGACTGGGACGTGCGGCTCTCCGACAAGCGGCAGGCCCTGCAGAAGCAGTACTCCGACCTGGAAGTCGCCCTGGGCAAGCTCAAGGACCAGTCCAACTGGCTCCAGGGCCAGCTGGCCGGACTCTCCTGAGCCGGAACTCCGCCCATCTGACCGCCGTGCCCGGCCCCGCCCGGCCGGGAGCGCCCGCCGACCTAACACGAGGGAAACCTGATGACCTCTCCGCAGCTGCGTGACCGCTACCTCCGCGACTCGATCAACACGGCCTCGCCCGCCAAACTGCTGATCATGCTGTACGACCGGCTGATCGTCGACCTGGCCCAGGCCGAGGAGGCGCTGCGCTCGGACGACCGCGAGCGAGCCCACGACCGGCTCACCCACGCCCAGGACATCGTCCTCGAGCTGCGCACCAGCCTCGACGTCGAGGCCTGGTCCGGCGGTCCCGGCCTGGCCTCCCTGTACGGGTTTCTGCTGACCGAGATGATCGGGGCCAACGTCAGCCGCGACGCCGACCGGGTAGCCGCCTGCCGGGCGCTGGTCGAGCCGCTGCGAGACGCCTGGCAGGAAGCGGCCACCGCGGCCGTCGCCGGCTGATGAACCACGACTGGCACGACGCTTGGGGCGCCGCGCTCGACGAGCTCGAGCTCGACCTGGACCAGGTCGAGGCGATGCTGGCCGACGAGCGCCGCAACGCCGAACTGCCGCCGGCCGACCTCTGGCGGCCGCCCACCGAACTGGGCGCGCTGCCGCTGGAGCTCAAGCCGCGGGCCGACGAGATCCTCACCCGCCAGCTCAAGGCGGCCGAGGAGATCGGGAAACGGCTGACCCGCAACCGCCGGCAGTTCGCGGTGACCTCGCGGATCGAGACCGGAGAAGCGGTCAAACGGCCCGCCTACGTCGATCGCGCCATGTAATCGGAGCGCCCCGGAACCCCACTTGAGGGTTCCGGGGCGCTTTTCGCGTGTGCAACCTCCCAGCAACCGGTTGGCGCTCAGCGGATCCCCGGGTGGGCCGAACTGCAGGGTACGAGCGACGGATTGCTCAAGAACCGCCACGGATCGGCGCCTTGAACCACACCCAAGGAGCTGCTTTGTTCGACGACACCTCGTCGGCCGCCCTGCGCGTCTCGGTCGCCGGCCTCGCCGCGCGTCAGAACGCCATCGCCAACAACATCGCGAACATCGTCATCACCAAAGTACCCCCGACTTCGATACACGATCGAGCGATGATCCTCAGGCCACTGACCAGGTAGTTTGTGCTTCAGCCGTACGCCAACCTGCCCGGAGGACACCTTGACCACACCCCCGACGCCAGACTTCGCGAAGCTGTTCCCACGACCTGACAATGATGAGGTCG
>DASRRQ010000107.1:0-29675 GCA_035695505.1 Marmoricola sp.
GCCTCGGTCTACGTCACCCGCAAGGGCGGCACCATCACCACCTGCGCCTCGACCTCGGGCTACATGCACGAGTACGACAACCGCTACCTGTGGATGAACCTGAAGAAGATCATCTCCAGCCACTTCGCCAACTACCGCGAGTCGTGGGAGGCCAACCGCCTCATCGCCCAGGGCAAGATCCACCCGACCCTCTCGCGCGTCTACAGCCTCGAGGACGTCGGCCAAGCGGCCCTGGACGTGCACCACAACAAGCACCAGGGGAAGGTCGGCGTGCTCGCACTCGCCCCCTCCGAGGGCCTGGGCGTCAAGAACGAGGAGCTGCGCGCGCAGCACCTCGACAAGATCAACCTGTTCCGCGGCGTCTGAGCACACCCGCGCCGGAGCCTCATCACGGGGCCGATCTCCCGCTGCAGCGGGAGATCGGCCTCGTTTTGCGTCCCGAGCGCGATCAGTTGCCGCGACGACTTGGGAAACGGCACGAGGATCGGCGAGGATGGCTCGAGGGGAACCGATGCACCGCCAACCGCGAGGGACACCATGACTGAGGACCAGGGCCTGACCATCTTCGAGGACTCCGGAGACGCCGACGAGCCGACCCAGGTGATCCCCCGGGTCGATCCGAACGCCGCCGCTCCGGCGCCTGCCCAGGCAGCCGGACCGGCCGCCGCCGCAGGTCCCGCGCACAAGGCCGAGCACGGCCGTGCTGCCGCCGGTGACGCTGCTGGCACGATCCGGTCGGCCAACGCGCCGGTGCTGCCGCCGCAGACCGCCGCAACCGGCACTGCCGCCCTCCCCCTGGTACGTCGCGGCGGCTACGACAAGGACGCCGTCGACCGGCACCTGCGCACCACCTCGGCCGAGAAGGCCGGCCTGATCGCGAGCCTGAACGAGTCGCAGCAGAAGCTGCGCGCCGCCCAGTCCGAGGCCGACACCCTGCGCGAGAAGCTCACCGAGAACGAGACCCCGTCGTACGCCGGGCTCGGCGGCCGGGCCAGCGAGATGCTGCGCCTCGCCGAGGAGCAGGCCGACGATGTGCTGACGTCGGCGAGCACCCAGGCCGGGACCGTGCTGGCCCAGGCCGAGCGTGACGCCGCTGCTGTCCGCGCCCAGGCCGAGAGCGACGCCGACGACATGCGAGTCGTTCAGCTCGGCGAGCTCGACGACCAGCGGGTCCGGACGATGTCGGAGATCGAGGCCGAGCGCCGCCGGCTCAAGGCTGATGCCGACGATCACCTGGCCGCCGCGCAACGCGAGGCCGAGCAGTTGCGACTCGCGGCCGAGCAGGAGGCCGGTTCACTCCGGACCGCCGCTGCCCGCGAGTCCGAGCAGGCGCGCGCCGGCGCCGACCGCGAGGTCACCGAGGCCCGCCGGATGCTCGCCGTCGAGCGTGAGCGGCTGGTGCGAGAGGCGGCCGAGTACCACGCCAGCGCATCGGCTGAGACGCAGCGGATGGTCGCAGAGGCCGAGGCCCGCGCCAACGCGGCCGAGGACAGGTCCCGCGAGGCCATCAACGCCGCGAACGCCCACCGTGACCAGACCAGCACTGACGCCGAGGCGCTGATGGCCAAGGCTCGGCGTGAGGCCGAGCAGCTGGTCAGCTCGGCGAAGAAGCAGGCCGAGAGCCTGCTCAGCACTGGTCACGCCGAGTCCGAGCGTGCCCTCGCCGCGATCAAGGCCGAGGTCGAGAAGGTCACCAAGCGCCGCGACGCGATCGTCGCCCAGCTCGGCGCCCTCAAGGATGTCGTGTCCGGCTTCGGCGCTGACGATTCCGATGACTCCGACGAGCCTCACGCCGCACCGCAGGCGGCCGCCGAGGAGCCCTCAGGCCAGGAAGCGCCGTAGTACCTCGCCGAACACCTGGGGCTGCTCCGAATGCACCCAGTGGCCGGCGTTCTTGATCGTGACCGTGCGATGGCGGGGGAACAGCTCTGTCATCGCCGGCGCGTACTCCTCGGTGATGTAGCGCGACTCGGCGCCGGCGATCCACAGCACCGGCCCGGCGTATGGCGGGGTGCCGGAGAGCTCGTCGGCCGGCCACGAGCCGATCGACGGCAGGTCGGCGTGCAAACCTTCGAGGTTCGGCTGCCACCTCCACCCGTTGCCGCCGCGCTCGTCGTCGCGTCGGAGGTTCTGGAGCAGGAACGACCGCACGACAGGGTTCGGCACTGCGGCCGCGAGCGCCTCCTCGGCATCCGAGCGCTGGTGCAAGGAGCCGAGGTCGAGGGCGCGCATCGCGTCGATGTAACCGGCGAACTCGCTCACGGTCGGGTACGCGACCGGGGAGATGTCCACGACGCACAGCCGCTCGACCAGGTCGGGGTGCCGTAGCGCCAGCACCATCGCGACCTTGCCGCCCAGTGAGTGCCCGACCAGGGCGACCGGCTCGTCGGCCGCGAAGACCCCCGCGATCGTGTCGGCGACGTCGACGAAGCCGAAGTGCTCGACCCAGGCTGAGCGGCCGTGATCGGGCAGGTCGATCAGCACGACCTGGTGTCCGGCGGCCAGCGTCTTCGCGATGCCGGTCCAGTTCCGTCCCTGCCCGAACAGGCCGTGCAGGAAGACCACCGGGCTCCCCTGCTCGCCGTACCGGGTGATGTTGAGCTCGGGGACGTCCGTCACGCCGTCATTGTGTCAGCAGAAGCGCCGCACGCCGGTGGGGCTCAGGTCCCGGTCGCGCAGGACCACGGCGAGCCGGTCGCCCCACGCCGCGCAGGTCTTGGTGAAGTCCTTGGCCCGGTACTCGATGACCAGCACCCGCGAGCCGTAGTGGGCGACGTACTCCCCGCACTCGTCGTACCGGCCGCACTCCTCGGCGATCGCGAAGTCGTAGCCGACGGAGCGGCCGTTCCACTCCGCCCAATTCTTCTGGCCGGCCGCGAGCCCGGCAGCGTGCGCGCGGGCGACCAGGAGCCTGGCCATCGCCTTGTTGTCGGCGCGGGTAATCAGGTGCTTGCTGCGCGAGTAGGAGTCCAGGTTGTCGAACTCGACGGCGTCGAAGCCCGAGCGCGCACAGCCGGCGATCCAACGGCCTTCGATGGTGGCCAGGCGGGACCGCTTCGCTGCGGTGCGGGTGTCGAGCAGCTGCTCGCCCCAGCCCTCGTCGACCACCGGGCGCCCGTTCTTGCGCAGGATCAGGTGCGGGTGCTTGCGCCAGAACGCCCGCTCCTCGGTCTGAGCCTGGAACCCGTTGATGTAGCAGATGTTGTAGCGACCCGCGACGGGCTTGGCATTGCGATCCCGGCCCACGATGCCGACGTTCGCCGGCACCGACCGGACACCGCCGAGCTGGTAGTCGAAGTCGGTGCCGAGCGGGAGCGGCTTGATCGCGGCAGCGGCAGGAGCGGCGAGGATCAGGAGCGCGGCCAGAACGGCGAGGAGCAGCGCCCAGGATCTCGTCATCGAGCCAGGCTACGTCGTCGCACCGGTCGCTGCCCGGGTCATCCGTGCCCCCAGCTGACCGAGCACCGTCCGCAGCTCGGGAGGCTCCAGTACTTCGACGTCGAAGCCGAGCCAGCAGAGGTGGAAGGCCAGGGCGTACAAGCTGTTGCCGCCGGCCTCGAGCAGGCACGAGGCGGCGCCGTCGTCGCCAGCGAGACGGCTGACCGTGCCCGACCCGGGAGTGACGCGGTGCAGGACCTCCTCGTACGGCGCCAGCACCCTGACTCGAGCGTTGAACCAGTACGGCGAGCTGATCGAGCTGCTGACGTAGTCGACCGGATCGGGGTGCTCACGGACGGCGAACTGCCAGGTGCCTCCGACAACATCACTCATCCGGTCGAGGCGGAACGTGCGCCAGTCGTCACGATCGAGATCCCAGGCCATCAGATACCAGCGTCGGCCCGTCGCGATCAGCCGGACGGGCTCGACACGGCGCTCGCTGCTCGCACCTTGTCTGGCCTTGTAGGCGAACGTCGCCCGTCGCCGGTCGCGACAGCACTTCGCAAGTGCCAGCAGGGCCTCGCCATCGATCTCGGCACCGCCGACTCCCCCGGCGCCCTGCCCGAGCATGTCGGTTGACGCCAAGATCGCCGCGATCTCCGACCGCAGCCGAGCAGGCAGGACCTGGTCGATCTTGGTCAGAGCCCGCAGCGCTGCCTCGCTCGCGCCTGCCACCGTCCCTCCAGCGGCAAGCCTCAGCGAGACCGCGACAGCGACCGCCTCCTCATCGTCGAGCAGCAATGGCGGTAGCGCGCGTCCCGCTCCGAGCTGATAGCCGCCGACGGCACCCTGCTGAGCGTTGACCGGATAACCCAACGATCGGAGCCGGTCGACATCGCGTCGAATGCTGCGGGTCGTGACGCCGAGGCGCTCGGAGAGCTCAGGCCCACTCCAGCTCGACCTCGACTGCAGCAGACTCAGCAACCGCAGCGCTCGGGTCGTCGGGCCAGCGCCGGGCTCGAGGTCTGACATGCCTCCAGACTGCCAGATTAAGCGGACAGTACCTGTCCTATTTGACGCAGAGGATGGTGCTACCAACTCAGGAACACACCACCGGAGGACCAGTCATGGCAGCCCACGTCGCACCCGTCCGCAACGAGACCGAAGCCCTCGCCGGCTACCTCGCCCAGCAGCAGGACGCTTTCCGGACAGTCGTATTCGGACTCACCGATTCCCAAGCCGGGAGGGCCAGCACCGTCAGCGCACTGACCTTGGGCGGACTGGTCAAGCACGTGACCGCAGTCCAGGAGTACTGGCTCTCGCTCGCGCTCGCCGCACCCGGGACGCCGGCGCCCGCAGCCGGCGCAGACGAGGACCACCTCGACGGGTTCCGCTACGACGAGCAGGACGGCCTCACCCCGCTCCTAGCGGCGTTCGACGACGTCAGCGAGCGGGTGACCGCGGCGATCGGCGCGGTCGACCTCGACGCCGCCGTGCCGGTCCCGGACGCTCCGTGGAACCCGAAGGACGTCGAGGCCTGGTCGGTGCGCTGGGTGTGGTTCCACCTCTTCGAGGAGCTGACCCGGCACGCCGGCCATGCCGACATCCTCCGCGAAGGTGTCGACGGCGCGACCCTGTTCGAGTTGGTCGCCGCGCGCGAGGGCTGGCCGGAGACTCCGTGGCTGAAACCCTGGAAGCCGGCCGTCTCAGCCAGTTGAGAGACGACGGAGCCGCCGCCCCGGAAGGGACGGCGGCTCAGCGTTCGCGCTGACCTCGGTCAGCTGTAGTCGTGGAAGCCGCGCTTGGTCTTGCGGCCCAGATGGCCGTCCGCGACGACCTTCTCCAGCGAGGCGGCCGGAGCGAACCCGGGCTCCTTGAACTCGGCGAAGAGCTCCTGCTGGATCGCCAGCGAGACGTCATTGCCCACGACGTCGAGCAGCTGGAACGGGCCCATCGGGAAGCCGGCCTCGGCCTTGATGGCGTCGTTGATGACGTCGAGCGACGGACCGGACTCGGCCAGCGTGCAGGCGTCGTTGAGGTAGGGGAACAGCAGGCAGTTCACGATGAAGCCGGAGCGGTCGGCGCAGGACACCGCGACCTTGCCCACCTTGGCGCAGAGCGCCAGCGTGGTCTCGTTGACCTCGACGGAGGTCGTCGGGGTCGTGACGACCTCGACCAGCTTCATCACCGTTGCCGGGTTGAAGAAGTGCATGCCGATGACCGACTCGGGACGCGAGGTCGCCTCGGCGAGCTGGGTGATCGGCAGCGACGAGGTTGTCGTCGCCAGGATCACGCCGGCCTTGATGATCCGGTCGAAGTCGCGGAACAGCTCGAGCTTGAGGTCGAGGTCCTCAGCGATCGCCTCGACCACGATGTCGACGTCGGCCAGCGCTTCGCGGCTGGTCGCACCGGTCAGGCGGCCGAGGACGGCCTCCTTGGTCGCCTCGTCGGACTTGCCGCGCTCGATCAGCTTGTCGAGGCCCTTGGTGATCCCGGCGACAACACCGGCGAGCTTGTCCTCGCCGCGCCCGACGAACACCACGTCGTAGCCAGCCTGGGCGAAGACCTGGACGATGCCCGAGGCCATCGTGCCGGTGCCGACGACGCCGACGGTCGTGATGTCGTGCTTGAGCTGGGGCTTGTCGTCAGCCGACGGGGTCTGGTCGTCCGCCGTCACCTCGCCGCCGGCGTAGGTGTAGGTGTAGAAGCCTTGGCCGGAGGCTTTTCCAGTCCGGCCCTCGGCGACCAGCTTCTCGAGCAGGTCGGCGGGCTTGTGCAGGTTGTCGCCGGTCTCGGCGTACCGGGCGGCCAGCGCGTCACGCACCGTGTCGAGACCGAGGTCGTCCAGGGTGGTCAGCGGACCGCGCGGGTAGCCGCAGCCGAAGCGCATCGCGGCGTCGATGTCCCCGCGCGAGGCGTAGGACTGCTCGAGCATCCGCACCGCGTGGTTCAGGTACGGGAGCACCAGGGTGTCGTGGATCTGGGTGGCTGAGGTGTCAGTCATGGCCGCGATGATGCCACGCAACTTACTCGTGAGTAAGGGTTCTCCCAGGACTCGATACGCCGATCGGGTCACATCGCAGCGGGCTCATTGCCCGAAGACGTGCTCCCCGGCCTCGATCCGCGCACGGAGATGGGCGATCGAGCGGGTGAACGGCCAGTTCCGCAGACGCTCGGGCAGGCGCCGCACGAACACGCCGACGACGCGGTTGAACCGGGCGAAGCGACGTTGCTGGCCCGGCGTCCAGGCCAGCCCCATCGCGGCCCGCAGCTCAGCCGGCAGGTAGCCGGTCACCAGCCAGGTACGCAGCTGCAGCACCGGCCCCGGGATCCGGCGCCCGAGGTACTCCAACCGGATCACGCGATGCAGGTACTCCCCGACCGGCGCGTCGATCCGGGCTGCGACCAGTCCGGCTCGCCAGTACGCCTCGAACGCGTCCCGGTCCGCCGGCCACAGGTCCTGCGGCATCTGCAGCATCCCGCCGAAGATCGCTCCCTGTCGGTAGAACTCCTCGCGCACGGCACCGACGAGCGGACCGTAGGTGTACTCGCGCGCCTCCTCGAAGCCCTTGTAGATGCAGGCGCCGACCCAGCGCTGCAACTCCGGTTCGAAGGCGCCCGGCACCCGAGCGTGGGAGACGTTGGTCGCCGCCCGGTACGCCGCCCTCTCGGCCGGCGTACCGAGGACCGCGACGGCGAGCAGCCCGACGGTGGTGCGCTGCCGGCGTCGGGGATTGCCGAAGAGGCTGCCCTCGGTCACGACGCTGTCCTTGACGCCGTATCCGATCTCGGGCCGGCTCAGCTGCATCACGACGTTCGCCGTCCCCGACAGCGCGGTGAAGATCGACGCGCCCTGGGCGAGCAGCGAGGTGTCGAGGTCATCGAGCGCTCCGACCGGCATGGCACCGAGGCTAGCGTCCGCGCGCGATGGGATGAGAGGCTTACGGACCTCGGCCACCTGGCCTCCTCCCTCAGCACTGCCAGGAGACACCTATGACCGTCGCAGAACCTCCCCGCCCCGAGCGCGGCACGACCGCCGCCGAACGCGGTCCCGACACGACTCCTGAGGAGGAGAAGCTCGCCGGGGCGACCTCCTGGTCGGCGCGGTTGGTCGCAGCGATGAACCCCAAGCTGGTCCTGAGCCAGGCCGAGGGCTACCCGGTCGGGATCAAGCAGTTTCTGCAGTTCTGCTTGATCATCGTCTACCCGGCATGGCTGGTCTTCGTGCTGCTCGCCTGGCCGATCTGGCTGGTGGGCAAGGCCTTCGAGGGCGTGCTGTGGGTGCTGTTCTGGCCGGTCCGGGCGCTCCACAAGAAGAACAACCCCGAGGAGTATGCCGCCTTCCAGGCCGAGCAGAAGGCCAAGAAAGACGCTGCGCGGGCAGCGCGGAGCAAGTGACGCCCGAGGAGCAGCGCTGATGGGGCTCTTCAACCGCAAGAAGGCGGCCACGATCACGGTCCCCGAGGGCCCGTACCGCGCCGCCGACACCGTCAACGCCACGATCGAGATCGACGAGGCGCTGGACAAGGTGACCGCGGCGAAGGTCGAGCTCGGCTACGTCAACGTCTTCCGCTACCGCTGGGCCGGCCGGGCGGACGCCGCGTTCAGCCAGGGCAACGACTCCTGGGCGACGATGGGCCAGGTCGGCACCAACCACGGATCCGACAAGGACGGCCAGGAGTGGGTCCACGTCCTGGAGGAGCCGTTGACTATTGCCGGCGGCGTACTCGGAGAAGGCGTGCAGCAGATCGGGCTCCGGCTGCCGTCATGGTCGCCGGGCTCCTCGAAAGAGGTCGTCCAGTGGCAGGCGCGGTTGAAGATCGAGCGCGGCGGCAAGGACGTCGAGGCCGAGGCGCCGTTGACCGTGTTGATCGCCGCTCCCGAGCCGCAGCCGGCAACGACTGACCTACCCCTGATCCAGGGGGAGCGGGCCATCGCGAACAGTCTCGACTTCGACATCGTCACCGAGCGGTCCTGCTACAAGCCCGGGGAGGTCGTCCGTGGGACCGTGGGCGTCACCTCGCGCGAGATCGTCATGAAGAAAGCGCTGGTCGCCGGCTGGTTCCAGCGGATGCAGGAGTCGCACCCGGTCACCAAGACGCCCGGGGAGAAGATCGACGGCTATACCCGGCCGATGACGAACATCGCCAAGGACGTGATGCTGATCGCCGGGCAGCGCTCGGAGTTCCCGTTCGAGCTGACGCTGCCCGCCGACGTCGACCCGACCACCGAGGCGGTGCACTCCTCGATCGACTGGTTCGTGCAGATCAAGGTGGAGTTCGCCGGCGCGACCGGGGCGATCGAACGCGCCCAACGCGGGATCATCGTCTACACGGCCTAGCCGTCGGTTAGGTTCTCCTGCGTGAGACTCGTTGTTGCGCGCTGCCAGGTCGACTACGCCGGCCGGCTCTCGGCCCACCTGCCGATGGCCACCCGGGTGCTGATGCTCAAATCGGACGGCTCGGTGCTGGTGCACTCCGACGGCGGCTCCTACAAGCCGTTGAACTGGATGAGCCCGCCGTGCTCAGTCAAGGAGGGCACTACCGACGACGGCCAGATTGAGTGGATCGTGACGTCGAAGACGGACGACACCCTGCGGATCCTGATCGACGAGATCCTCCAGGACACCTCGCACGACCTCGGCTTCGACCCGGGCCTGCAGAAGGACGGCGTCGAGAAGCACCTCCAGGAGCTGCTCGCCGACCACCCGGCGACCCTGTCCGAGGGCCTGTCCCTGGTACGTCGCGAGTTCCCGACCGCGATCGGCCCCGTCGACCTGATGTGTCGCGACGCCGAGGGCAAGTCGGTGGCAGTGGAGATCAAGCGCCGCGGCGACATCGACGGGGTCGAGCAGCTGACCCGCTACCTCGAGCTGCTCAACCGCGACCCGCTGCTGACCACTGGCGGCGCGGTGCGCGGCATCTTCGCCGCCCAGGAGATCAAGCCGCAGGCGCGCGTGCTCGCCGAGGACCGGGGCATCACCTGCGCGCTGGTCGACTACAACCTGTTGCGTGGGCTGGACGATCCGACGGAACGGTTGTTCTGAGGCTGGCCCTACCGCTCGACCTGGCCCATCGGTTGACCTTCGATGGCCGCCCAGGCAGCCTGCGGGAGGTTCGGCTCGTGCTCGTCCGGCTCGTCGGCACGCAGGAGGTCGTCGGATGGCGTCGAGATCTCGGGCTCATCAGAGGGGACCAGTTCGACGGTGACCTCGGGAGCGGGCGGCGGGTCATGTGACTCGGTGCCGTTATCGTCGCCTACGAGACTCGTCGGCGTCCCTTCAGAGAACCACCGGTCGGTGTGCGACTCGAAAGGGTCCCGGTACCAGCCCTCAGCGGCCATGTCTCCAACGTAGGTCGGCTCTCGGGGCCTGTCGAGGCTGGATGGCAGATCCGGCTGGCAGGTTCTCCACAGATCGGGTTCTGCCCTGGTAAGCCCATCTCGAAGTTCCTAGGCTGACGTGATGGCAATCGATGCGATCCTGGCCGAACGCGACATCTCCAACCGAGAGATGGACCTGGCCTACATGGACAAGGCGATCACGAAGCTCACCAAGCACCTGGCCAGGCTCGGCGCACGAGTCGTCCTACTTGAGGACCGCGCGAACGACGATGAGGACGAGATCGCCCGGCTCCGCCTCGCGGTGGAACTGCTCCAGGGCGAGGTCAGCCGACTGCGCCGTCGGCCAGCCCTGACGTCAGAGGGTCTCGGCTAGCTCAGCCGCGGGCAGCGCGATTTTCAGATGCGCAGCCGGCACCACGGCCAGCGGGAAGGTCATCCGGAACGTCGTACCGCGGGCATCGGTCTTCACCACCCCGATCGCGCCGTGGTGCGCTTCGACGATCGCAAGCGCGATGGTCAGGCCGAGTCCGGCACCGGGCACCTGCTGCGCGACGGCCGAGCCGGAGCGGTAGAGGCGCTCGAAGATCTTGTGGGGCTCGATCTCGCCGATGCCCATGCCAGAGTCGGCCACCTCGATCTCAGCGTCCCGGTCGGTCGCACGCATCCGGACCCGCACCGCGCCGCCGGCCGGGGTGAACTTCAACGCGTTCGAGAGCAGGTTGTCGATCGCCTGGCCGACCCGATCGCGGTCGGCGTCGACCTGCACCGGGAAACCGGGGATCTCCAGGCTGAGGTCGATATCGACCTCCTCGGCACGAGGCCGTGCCGCCACTACGGCGTCGCGGACGATCGGCTCGAGATCGGTGACCTCCGTCCGGATCGTCAGGCCGCTCTCCTCGATCGCGACCAGCGTGAGTAGATCATCGACCAGACGCAGCTCGCGCTCGGCGCTGCGGGTGATCACCTGCAGGAAGCGCTGTCCCTGCGGGCTGAGCTGCTCGAGATCCGCCATCAGCTCGCTGTAGCCGAGCATCGAGGTCAGCGGCGTACGGAGCTCGTGCGAGACGGTGGCGAAGAACTCGTCCTTGACCCGGTCCGCCTCGGCCTGCATCTGGCGGCGCTCGCTGATGTCACGGACCGCTGCCGAGACCAGCAGCCCTTCCTCGGTCTCCAGGGGCGCCAGCGAGATCTCGACCGGGAACTCCGACCCGTCCTTGCGCTTGGCGTACAGGTCGCCCGCGAGACCCATCGGCCTCGTCCTCGGCTCCACGACGTACCCGGACCGGAAGCCGGAGTGCATCCCGGCGAATCGCTCCGGCACCAGGAGCTCGACGGACTTGCCGATCAGCTCGTCCCGCTCGTACCCGAACCGGTTCTCCACCTGGGCGTTGACCAGCACGATCGTGCCGGCCTGGTCGACGATGACCATCGCGTCCGGCGCCGCCTCGAGCAGTCCGCGGAACAGCCGCTCCTCCCGCCGCTTGTTCGTCACGTCGCGCACAGCAGCGGAGATCAGCAGCTCGTCGTCGATCTGCAGCGGCGCCAACGATATCTCGATTGGGAACTCCGACCCGTCCTTGCGCCGCGCTCGCAGATCCGTCGTCCCGAGCGCGGCCCCCGTGTCCAGCGTGCTGCTCGTGACTACGTGCTCGAGGTGCTGGCTGCGCAGCATCGCGTGCAGATCGACAGGGACCAGCATCTCGCCAGGTTGACCGATCAGCTCGTCGCGCTCGTACCCGAAGACCTTCTCGGTCTGGGCGTTGACCAGCACGATGCTGCCTTCGCGGTCGACCACCACCATCGCGTCCGGCGCAGCATCCAGCAGTCCGAGCATGTCGGATCCGCTGCCCGTGCTCCCCGAGCCTGCGTTCATCAGACTCCCTCTCCCAAGGTTGCCGGGCGCAGGCCCGACTCGGCTCATGCTAGGCACGGCCGCACGGAGAGGAGGCGAAACGTCCGGTTCGACCCTTTTGTGGTCCAGACCGGTCTGGTCAGGCGGTCAGACCGTTCGCGGCCCGGATCGCGTTGACGATCCCGGCCATCGCCTGCGTAAGGCTGAAGTCCTTCGGCGTGAACACCATCGCGACTCCGAGGTCGACCAGCTTCTTGCCATCCGACTCCGGGATGATCCCGCCCACGATCACCGGGATGTCCGCGATGCCCTCGGCCTTCATCAGGTCCAGTACGTCGGGCACCAGCTCCATGTGCGAGCCGGACAGGATCGAGAGACCGATGCAGTGCACGTCCTCGGCGATGGCCGCCGCCACGATCTCCTGCGGAGTCAGCCGGATCCCCTGGTAGATGACCTCGAAGCCGGCGTCCCGGGCCCGGACTGCAACCTGCTCGGCGCCGTTGGAGTGGCCATCGAGGCCGGGTTTGCCGACCAGCAGCCGCAGCCGTCCGCCGAGCTCGTCGCTCGTCGCGGTGACCGCTTCACGGACCGCGGTCAGCTCGGCTCCCGCCTCAGCGACTCCGACTGCCCCGGCGACGCCGGTGGGCGCCCGGAACTCGCCGAAGACCTCGCGCAGCGTGCCGGCCCACTCGCCGGTGGTCGCGCCGGACCGTGCCGCGGCCAGCGTCGCAGTCATCAGATTGTCGGTGGTCTTGGCCTCGGCGGCCAAGGTGTCCAGCGCAGTCTTGACCTCGGCCTCGTCACGCTCACGCTTCCAGGCGCTCAGCGAGTCCAGGGCCGTGCGCTCGGCCTCGGGGTCGGCTGTCTGGATCGCACCGTCCAGGTCGGCAGTCAGCGGCGAAACGGCAGTCGTCTCGAACTTGTTGACCCCTACGACGATGTCCTCGCCGTTCTCGATGCGAGCCCGGCGGGCAGCGTGGCTGGAGACCAGCGCCTGCTTCATGTAGCCGGACTCGACGGCCGCCACAGCACCGCCCATCGCCTGGACCCGGTCCATCTCAGCTTTCGCGTCGCCGATCATCGCAGCGACCTTGGCCTCGATCACGTGCGAGCCGTCGAAGATGTCTTCGTACTCCAGCAGGTCGGACTCGAAGGCGAGCACCTGCTGCAGCCGCAGCGACCACTGCTGGTCCCACGGGCGCGGCAGGCCGAGCGCCTCGTTCCAGGCCGGCAGCTGCACGGCACGCGCACGCGCGTCCTTCGACAGCGTCACACCGAGCATCTCCAGCACGATCCGCTGCACGTTGTTCTCCGGCTGCGCCTCGGTCAGGCCGAGCGAGTTGACCTGTACGCCGTACCGGAACCGGCGCATCTTGTCGTCCTTCACGCCGTAGCGCTCGGAGGTGATCTGATCCCAGAGCTCGACGAAGGCGCGCATCTTGCACATCTCCTCGACGAACCGGACACCGGCGTTGACGAAGAACGAGATCCGCCCGACGACCTTCTCGAAGTCGTCCTCGGAGACCTGTCCGGCGTCCTTGACGGCATCCAGCACGGCGATCGCGGTGCACAGCGCGAAGGCGAGCTCTTGGGTCGGCGTCGCGCCGGCCTCCTGCAGGTGGTAGCTGCAGATGTTGATCGGGTTCCATTTCGGGATGTTGTTGACCGTGTACGCGATCATGTCCGCGGTCAGCCGCAGGGAGTGCTCCGGCGGGAACACGTAGGTCCCGCGGCTCAGGTACTCCTTGATGATGTCGTTCTGCGTGGTCCCGGCCAGCTGCGCATGGATCTCGGCGGGGTCGACATCGGGGTTCTGCTCCTCGGCGACCACCTGGTAGAGCGCCAGCAGCCACATCGCGGTGGCGTTGATCGTCATCGAGGTGTTCATCTCGGTCAGCGGGATGTCCTCGAACAGCCGGCGCATCTCGCCGAGGTGCTGGATCGGCACCCCGACCTTGCCGACCTCACCGCGCGAGAGCGGCGAGTCCGGGTCGTAGCCGGTCTGGGTGGGGAGGTCGAACGCCACCGAGAGGCCGGTCTGCCCCTTGGCGAGGTTGCCCCGGTAGAGCTTGTTCGACTCGGCCGCCGAGCTGTGCCCGGCGTACGTCCGCATCACCCAGGGACGATCCTTCTCTGCACTCATAGCGAACGACTCTAGGCCCCGTTGCTACCGATGGGTACGCCTTGTGGACTGTCTCACGCGTCCGATAGGTCACATCTCACAACGTCGGCGCCGATCCCGGCGAGCACCTCGGCGAAGTGCGGGTAGCCGCGGTCGATGTGGTGGGATTCGGCGACAGTCGTGACGCCGCTCCCGGCAAGACCGGCCAGCACCAGAGCCGCCCCGGCCCGGATGTCGTGGGCCACTACCGGCGCCCCCGAGAGCAGCGGTACGCCGCGCACGAAGGCGTGGTGGCCATCGGTGCGCAGGTCCGCGCCGAGCCGGGCGAGCTCCTGGGCGAACATGAACCGGGATTCGAAGACGTTCTCGGTGATCATCGCGGTGCCGTCGCTGACCGAGGCCAGCGCCATCGCGAACGGCTGCAGGTCGGTCGGGAAGCCAGGGAACGGCAGCGTCACCACATCGAACGACCGCAGCCGCTTGTCGACGCTGACGGTGAAGCCGTCGGGGTGGGCCGTGATCTCGGCTCCCGCGTCGACCAGCTTGTCCAGCACCAGGTCCAGGTGCCCGGCCTCTCCCCCGGCGACCGTGACTGTGCCGCCGGCTATCGCCGGCGCGAACGCCCAGGTGCCGGCCACGATCCGGTCGGTCACCGTGACGTGCTCCACCGGGTGCAGCCGGTCGACGCCCTCGATGGTCAGTGTGGAGGAGCCGATGCCGTCGATGCGAGCCCCCATCGCCACCAGCATCTGGCACAGGTCGACGATCTCCGGCTCGCGAGCGGCGTTGTCCAAGACGCTGGTGCCGCTCGCCAGAACGGCGGCCATCACCAGATTCTCAGTCGCTCCCACCGACGGGAAGTCGAGCCACAGCGTGGCCGCGGTCAGTCCGTTCGGGACCTCCGCGATCACCTGGCCGTGCTGCACCCGCACTTCGGCGCCGAGGTCGCGCAGGCCCGCCATATGCATGTCCAGGCCACGCGAGCCGATCGCGTCCCCACCGGGGAGCGCGACGCTCGCGCGGTGGCACCGGGCGACGAGGGGGCCGAGCACGGAGATAGAGGCGCGCAGTCGGCGTACCAGCTCGTACGGCGCCTCCCAGCCGAGCTCCTCGGGCACCTCGATCCGGACCGTGCCGCTGGTCGGGCCGGCCGTCGGGTCGGCACCGACCGGGTGGCTGATCTCCACCTCGCAGCCCAGGCGCCGCAGCAGCTGGCCCATCACCGTGACATCGAGGATCTCCGGCACGTTGTGGATGACGCTGACGCCCGGCGCCAGCAGGGCCGCCGCCATCAGCTTGAGCGCCGAGTTCTTCGCGCCGCCGACGTACACGGTGCCGTCCAGCGGCTGCGAATGCGGCCCCGCCGACGTGACCTGGAAACCTTCCACGCGGCAACCCTATTACCCTGAGCCCATGGTCAACCTGACGCGCATCTACACCCGCACTGGCGACGCCGGGCAGACCCGGCTCGGTGACATGAGCACGACTTCCAAGACCGACCCGCGTCTCGAGGCGTACGCCGTCGTCGACGAGAGCAACGCCGTGCTCGGGGTCGCCCTGGCCACCGGCGGACTCGACGACGACGTGGTCGCGGTGCTCACCCATATCCAGAACGACCTGTTCGACGTCGGCGCCGACCTGTGCACGCCCGTCGTCGCCGATCCCGAGTACCCTCCGCTGCGGATCGAGCAGGACTACATCGACCGGCTCGAAGGCTGGTGCGACGCCTACAACGAGCACCTGCCCGCGCTGCGGTCCTTCATCCTCAACGGCGGCACCCCGGCCGCGGCCCAGCTGCACGTCGCCCGCACCGTCGTACGCCGGGCCGAGCGGGAGGCCTGGGCCGCGTGGGCGGAGTACGCCGAGGTGATGAATCCGCTCGCCATCACCTACCTGAACCGGCTCTCAGACCTTCTCTTCATCCTGGCCCGCTACGCCAACCGCGAGAACGGCGACGTTCTGTGGATACCGGGTGGAGAGCGCTCCTGACCCGTCAGCGAGACGGCGGCTGGTTCCAGTCCGTCCCGGGCGGCGCTGCCTCGAGCCACGCCGAGAACCCGGTCAGCGCCGACGGGCTCATCGCCAGCTGGACGGGGCCACTCGGCGTACCGCACTCGATGATGCGGTGACCGCTGTAGAGCGCGAACGACTCGGTCTCCGACGGCTCGCGCTGCCCGGTGATCCCCAGGTCTCCGCGCGCCCAACGGCGGCGTGGCCACGGCGAGGGCGAGAAGATCCGGAACCACTCAAGATCCTCGCCGTAGTAACGGCCCAGTCCGAGGACCCAGCCGCGCCCGGCCTCCGTCGGCACCGCTCGCGCGCTGATCCGCACACTGAGTTCGAAGGTCCCGCCGTTGCGGGCCAGCACCCTGCGGCGCACGACCAGCAGCAGCCCATAGGCGATGACGACGAGCAGCACGACACCGGCTGAGTCAAGCAGCCACTGCCATGCAGGCATCTATCCCTCGTCCCCGGTCCGTGTGGTCGGAGAAGCGGGGTGACTCAGGCTCCGCCTGAAGCACCCAGCCTCTCGTCGAGCTTTCGCTTGGCCTCGGAGTAGCTCCCGCTCAGGGAGATCTCCGCGTTCTCGCACAACAGCCGGACCTCGTTGTTGGCCACCGAGACGAACCCGCCGTCGATCGCGACGACGATGGTCTTGTCATCCTCGCTCTGGATCTCGACCTGGCCCGCAGCCAGCACCGAGAGGACCGGGGTGTGGTTCGCCAGGATGCCGATCTCGCCGTCGACGGTGCTCGCATTGACCACGAGCGCCTTGCCGGACCACACCTCGCGGTCCGCGGCGACCAACGCCACAGCCATGGAGTTCGCCATCAGAGGCTGGCCTGGATCTCGGCCCACTTCTTCTCGACGTCGTCCAGACCGCCGCACATGAAGAACGCCTGCTCGGCGACGTGGTCGTACTCGCCGTCCGCGATCTTGTTGAACGCCTCGATGGTGTCGCCGATCGTCACCGTCGAGCCCTCGATGCCGGTGAACTGCTTGGCGACGTAGGTGTTCTGCGAGAGGAACCGCTGGATACGGCGGGCCCGCGAGACGATGATCTTGTCCTCTTCGGAGAGCTCGTCGACACCGAGGATCGCGATGATGTCCTGGAGCTCCTTGTTGCGCTGCAGGATCTGCTTGATCCGGACCGCGCAGTCGTAGTGCGCCTGGCCGATGTACTGCGGGTCGAGGATCCGCGAGGTCGAGGTCAGCGGGTCCACGGCCGGGTAGATACCTAGCGACGCGATCTCACGGGACAGCTCGGTGGTGGCGTCGAGGTGTGCGAACGTCGCTGCCGGGGCCGGGTCGGTGTAGTCGTCGGCGGGGACGTAGATCGCCTGCATCGAGGTGATCGAGTGACCCCGCGTCGAGGTGATCCGCTCCTGCAGCGTGCCCATCTCGTCAGCCAGGTTGGGCTGGTAGCCCACCGCGGACGGCATCCGGCCGAGCAGGGTGGAGACCTCGGAGCCGGCCTGGGTGAACCGGAAGATGTTGTCGATGAAGAGCAGCACGTCCTGGCCCTGCACGTCGCGGAAGTACTCCGCCATCGTCAGCGCAGACAGGGCGACCCGCAAGCGCGTCCCCGGCGGCTCGTCCATCTGGCCGAACACGAGGGCGGTCTGGCCGATGACGCCGGCCTCCTCCATCTCGACGATCAGGTCGTTGCCCTCGCGGGTGCGTTCGCCGACACCGGCGAACACCGACACGCCACCGTGGTCCTTGGCGACCCGGGCGATCATCTCCTGGATCAGCACGGTCTTGCCGACGCCGGCACCACCGAACAGGCCGATCTTGCCGCCCAGGACGTACGGCGCGAGCAGGTCGATGACCTTGATGCCGGTCTCGAACATCTGCGTCTTGGACTCGAGCTGGTCGAATGCAGGAGCCTTGCGGTGGATGCCCCACCGCTCCTTGACGTCGAGGGTCTGGCCCTCTTCGAGGTTCAAGCACTCCCCGAGGGTGTTGAACACCTTGCCGAGGGTGGCGTCGCCGACGGGGACCGTGATCGGGCCGCCGGTGTCGGTCACCGAGGCACCGCGGACCAGGCCGTCGGTCGGCTGCAGCGAGATCGCGCGGACCATGCCGTCGCCGATGTGCTGGGCCACCTCGAGGGAGAGGGTGCGGGTCTCGCCGAGCAGGTCCAGCTGCGTCTCGAGCAGGTTGTACATGCCGGGCATCGTGTCGGCCGCGAACTCGATGTCCACGACCGGCCCGATGACCCGGGCGATGCGGCCGACAGCGCCGGCCGTCGAAGCGGCAGTCTCGGTAACAGTGGCAGTCATGTCTCTCACTTCTCCATCATTCTTGGCCGGAGGTGGCGTCGGCGAGCGCGTTCACGCCACCGACGATCTCGCTGATTTCCTGGGTAATACCGGCCTGACGGGCCTGGTTGGCAATACGGGTGAACTTCTTGATCAGCTCTTCGGCGTTGTCCGTCGCGGACTTCATCGCCTTCTGGCGGGCGGCGAGCTCGGAGGCCGAGGCCTGCAGCAGCGCCAGGAACACGCGGCTGTTGACGTACTTCGGCAGCAGCGCATCGAGCACCTCCTCGGCACTCGGCTCGAACTCGTAGAGCGGCAGCACTTCGTCCGAGCTCGGCTTGACCTCGCCCTCGACGACCTCCAGCGGCAGCAGGCGCACAGCCTGCGGCTCCTGGACCAGCATCGAGCGGAACTGGGTGTACACCAGGTGCACCTCGTCCACGCCGAGCTCGGCGGACTCGCCCTCGGGACCGGTGCCGTCGACGAACGCCGTGATCAGCGCGTCCCCGATAGCGCGGGCGTTCTCGTAGACAGGCTGGTCGGAGAACCCGGTCCAGGCCTGCACGATCGGACGCTGGCGGAACTTGAAGTACGCCTCGCCCTTCCGCCCGGAGATGTACACCGAGACGGTCTTGCCCTCGCCGCGAAGCCGCTCGATCAGGCGCTCGGCCTCCTTGAGCACGCTCGAGGAGTAGGCACCGGCCAGACCACGGTCGCTGGTGACGATCAGCACCGCGGCCCGGGTTGCGTTCTCCGCCTCGGTGGTCAGCGGGTGGTCGACGTTGGAGAACGTCGCCACGGCCGACACCGCACGGGACAGCTCGCGGGCGTACGGCGCGGCCGCCTTGGCCCGCTGCTGCGCCTTGATGATCCGGGACGCAGCGATGAGCTCCATGGCGCGCGTGATCTTCTTCATCGACTCCGTCGACTTGATCCGCGCGCGGTACTCGCGCAGCGATACGGCCACTTCTCAGCCCTTCTTCTGCTTGACGATCTGCTCCTGGTCGAGCTCGTCGTCGGCGGTCGGCGTGACCGGCTCCTCAGCGCCGATCGCACCACCCTCCGAAGTCTCGAACTGCGTCAGGAAGCTGTCGAACGCGCTGACCAGGGAGGCCTCGGTCTCGTCCTCGAACTTCTGCGACTCGCGGATCGCGTCCATGATGCCGGCGTGCGAGCGCTTCACGTAGTCGATGAACTCGTGCTCGAAGCGCAACACGTCTTCGACCGGGACCTTGTCCAGGCGGCCCGTCGTACCGGTCCACAGGGAGATGGTCATCTCCGGCAGCGGGTACGGCGAGTACTGCGGCTGGCGCAGCAGCGCCATCAGGCGGCCACCGCGGTCCAGTTGCTGACGCGACGCGGCGTCGAGGTCGGAGGCGAACATGGCGAACGCCTCCATGGCCCGGAACTGCGCCAGGTCGACCTTCAGCGAGCCGGTAACCGACTTCATCGCCTTGGTCATCGCCGCGCCACCGACGCGGGAGACCGAGACGCCGACGTCGATCGCGGGCCGCTGGTTGGCCGCGAACAGGTCCGACTGCAGGAAGATCTGGCCGTCGGTGATCGAGATGACGTTGGTCGGGATGTACGCCGAGACGTCGTTGGCCTTGGTCTCGATGATCGGCAGGCCGGTCATCGAGCCGTGACCCAGGTCGTCGGACAGCTTCGCGCAGCGCTCGAGCAGACGGCTGTGCAGGTAGAACACGTCGCCCGGGTACGCCTCGCGGCCCGGCGGGCGGCGCAGCAGCAGCGACACGGCGCGGTAGGCCTCGGCCTGCTTGGTCAGGTCGTCGAAGACGATCAGGACGTGCTTGCCGTCGTACATCCACTGCTGGCCGATGGCCGAGCCGGTGTACGGCGCCAGGTACTTGAAGCCGGCGCTGTCGGAGGCGGGAGCGGCGACGATGGTCGTGTACTCGAGAGCACCGGCCTCCTCCAGGGCGCCCCGGACCGACGCGATGGTCGAGCCCTTCTGGCCGATCGCGACGTAGATGCAGCGGACCTGCTTGTCCGGGTCGCCGGACTCCCAGTTCTGCTTCTGGTTGATGATCGTGTCGATCGCGATCGTGGTCTTGCCCGTCGCGCGGTCACCGATGATCAGCTGGCGCTGGCCGCGGCCGATCGGGGTCATCGCGTCGATCGCCTTGATGCCGGTGGCGAGCGGCTCGTGCACCGACTTGCGCTGCATCACGGTCGGGGCCTGCAGTTCGAGCGGGCGGCGGGCGTCCGCGACGATCTCGCCGAGGCCGTCGATCGGGACGCCGAGCGGGTCCACGACGCGGCCGAGGAACTTGTCGCCCACCGGGACCGAGAGCACCTCGCCGGTACGGCGGACCGTCTGGCCTTCCTCGATCTTGTCGAAGTCACCCAGGATGACGACACCGATCTCGCGGGTGTCGAGGTTCAGGGCGAGACCGAGGGTGCCGTCCTCGAACTTGAGCAGCTCGTTCGCCATCGCGGACGGGAGACCGGTGACCCGGGCGATGCCGTCGCCGGCCTCGGCCACGGTGCCGATCTCTTCCTTGCTCGCCGCCTCCGGCTTGTAGTCGGCGACGTACTTGGCCAGCGCGTCACGAATCTCTTCGGGACGAATCGAAAGGTCCGTCATCTTCCTGCCTACTCTCTTGCTGCTGCTGTCTGGAAAGTTCTGGGGGTGAGGCCGGGCGGGCGCTTGCGCGCTAGCCCGCTACCTGCCGGCGAGCCTCGTCGAGCCGCGCGGAGATACTGCCGTCGACCAGGTGGTCGCCGATCTCCACGTGGATGCCGCCGACCACGTCAGGGTCGACGATCATGTTCAGGTGCACCGGGCGCGACTGGTCGCGTCCGAGCGCTGAGGCCAGCCGGGTGCTCTGAGCCTCAGTGAGCGGGTGCGCGACCCTGACGGTCGCGACCGACTGGGACCGAGCCGCGGCTGCGGTCCGGGAGTACGCGTCGAGCGCCGTGGTCACGGTGCCGTAGCTGCCGCTGAGCGCTTCGCGGGCCAGCCGCACGGTGGCCGCAGTGGCCCGTCCATCCAGGATCGAGGACACCAGACCCTGCTTGTCCTCGACCGTGCGGGCCGGGTCCGACAGGGCTGCCCGGAGCTCGGGGTTCTCGGCCACGGCCCGACCGAAGGCGAACAGCTCGCTCTCGAGCCGGTCCCCCTCCCCGGCACGCTCGGCGGCCAGGGCGATCGCGACCACCCCGAGCTGCTCGAGCGCCTCGGCGAGGTCGAGGCTGGAGCCCCACCGCGATCCGGCCGCGGACACGACCAGCTCCAGGGAGCCGGTGTCGAGGTGGTTGCCGAAGACCGTGCGCGCGAGGCCGGACTTGGCCCCGGCCTCGGTCGAGGGGTCGGTGACCGCGCGGCGAAGCGCGACCTGGCCACGGAGCACACCGGCGGCGGCCAGCAGGCCGTCACCGAGCACTGAGCCGTCTGCACCGCCGGCGATCGAGCTCGAGAGCTCGTCGGACAGCCGTGCGAACGACGCCGCGGACGAACCCAGCATCAGCTCACCCCGGCGGAGGCGTCGAGCTCATCGAGGAACCGCTCGACAACACGGCTCTGGCGAGCCTCGTCATCGAGGGACTCGCCGACGATCCGGCCGGCCAACTCGGTCGCCATGGTGCCGACCTCGCTGCGGAGCGTGGTGACCGCCTGCTGGCGGTCGGCCTCGATCTGGGTGTGGGCGTGCTCGACGATCCGGGCAGCCTCGGCCTGGGCCTGCTCCCGCATCTCGGCCACGATCGCGGCACCCTGCTCGCGCGCTTCCTCACGGATGCGCGCAGCCTCGGTCCGGGCATCGGCGATCTGCGACTTGAACTCATCCTCGGCCGAGTGTGCAGCTTCCTTGGCATCGTCGAGCTCGGCGAACTGCTGCCGGATCGCGTCCTGGCGGTCCGCCATCGCCTTGTTGATCGGCGGGATGACGTACTTGCCCAGGACGAACACGATGATCGCGAACGCGATCAGCTCCACGTAGAACGTGCCGTTGGGGATCAAGAAGTTCGGAGTCTTCTCAGCCAACGGCGCGATGGTGGCGACGCTCATGTCTGTGGGTCCTGTCTTCAGTGCAGTCGGGCGTGCGGGAGCTCTCGGGTCACTTGCCGAGAACGAACACGAACAGAGCCATGAAGGCCAGGTTGATGAAGAACATCGCCTCGACCAGACCGACGGTCAGGAAGAAGATCGTCTGCAGGCGACCCTGCGCCTCGGGCTGACGGGCCACGCCCTCGATGTAGGACGAACCAGCGAGGCCGTCACCGATACCGGCGCCGATGGCGCCGCCGGCCAGGGCCAGGCCGCCGCCGACGAAGGCGCCAGCAGTCTTGATGGCGGAGTCGAGGTTTGCTGCGTCGGTTGCCATGTCTCTCCTTGGAGTTCACACCGGGAGCCCGGTGTCGTTGTTTACCTCTGGTGCAGCTGACCGGTGTTGGTCAGGCCGCGAGTTCGGGTTGTGCGTCGTGCTCGTGCTCGTCGTGCTCGTCGTCGTGCCCGTGAGCCCCGGCCATGCCGAAGTACAAGACGGTGAGCAGCGCGAAGATGAAAGCCTGGAGCCCGCCCAGGAACAGCGTGTCGAACAGCTTCCAAACGATCCCGAAGATGATCGTCAGGACGCTGCCGAGCGGGAGGTGCGCCGGAGCCAGGCTGACCATGCCGCCGATCAGGGCGAGCATGATGCCGCCGGCGAAGATGTTGCCGAAGAGTCGCAGCGCCAGCGTGACCGGCTTGAGCAGGTCCTGCAGGATCTCCAGCGGCGCCATCCACGGGACGGGCTCGAAATAGTGCTTCACGAAGCCCTTGAACCCACGCTCGCGGATGCTGAAGATCCAGACGCCGACCATCACCATGATCGCCATCGCGTAGGTCAGGTTCGTGTCCGCCGTCGGCGAGGGCAGGAAGTGGTGGTGCTTGTTGATCTCGGTCGGGACCAGCTCGATCCAGTTCGAGATCAGGATGAAGAAGAACAGCGAGACGGCGAGCGGCACCACGAACGGGTTGACCTTGCCGAGGTTCTGCTCGACCTGGGTGGTCACCTCGGTGACGATCATCTCCCAGAACAGCTGCAGCTTCGTCGGGACGTGGTCGTCGGTGCGCTTAGTCAGCGCCGAGCGCACCACGAAGCCGAGGACGAGCAGGATCGCACCCGCCAGCACCGTCACCCGGATGGTGTCCAGGTTGAGCGTCTGCCCGAGGAAGTGTCCCTCGGGGTGCACGCCGGGGTGGATGTCGATCGAGAGGGGGGCAAGGCCCATCATGCCTTCTTCAGCTCCTTCAACAACGGGATGCTCGTCATCACCAGGGCGATGCAGCGGAACAGGGCGAGTCCGAGGAGGAGGCCGATGCCGGACGGCCAGAAGGCTACGGCAACAGCCACGGCGGCGACCGTCAGGATCACCAACCGGACCACGGTGGAGCGGATCATCTGGTTGCGGGTGACTTCCTTGCCCGACGTGATGATCCGCAGCAGCCAGAGCTCGGTCGCGAGGTGGTTGAGCAGGCCGAAGGCCACGCCGATCGAGATGCAGGCGCCGAGGCCCCACTCACCGAGCTGGCCGACGATCCAGAACCCCGCGACGATCAGCGCCAGGGCCACGTAGGCGACCTTCTTCTGGTCGCGGGCGAGGGCCCGCAGGCCCCCCGAGGCCGGCGGGGTCACTGCGGTGGTCATGCGACGCGCCCCGGCTCAGTCGCGCAGCGCGGCGCGGACACGGACCCAGAAGCCAGCAGCGCCGGCGACAATGCCGACGAAGACGCCGACCAGGCTGAAGACCGGCGAGGTGCCGGCCTTGTCGTCGATGAGCAGGCCGATGACCAGGCCTGCGATAACGGACCCGGCAAGGAGCCCGCCGAGACCGAGGAGGTCGCGGCCACGGAGGCCCTGCCCACTCGCGTCATCGGCCATCCAGTTCGGTCCGTCCGTGCATTGTCGAAGTCGGCGCCGACCCGCGAGCCCGAAGACAGCTGCGGCATCAGTCGAAGGGACCGGCGCGCGGCGTCAGCGGGCGACACCACGCGGACCGTATCACAGCCTGAGAGCACCCTGAGACGGGCGGAAATCGCCGGTCCCATCAGGCTTTGCGAGGCTGTCGACATGGCGGCCTTCTCTGGTCGTCATCGGCTGTTTCGGTGAGTGCTTGTGCACTGCTTGTCGCGGTGCTTGTGAAAACTAGCACGAAGTCATATGCCCAGAAAATTGGATCGTTCAGGTGCCGCAAACCGGTCATCAAATGACCCTGCCAGCGGTCAGGACAGGGCTTCGCCGCGACGCTTGATGCGCGGCACGACGAAGGTCAGCGCGACGGTGACGACGCCCCAGATCACGATGCCGACGGCAGTCAGCACGGTCGCGTACAGCGAGATCACGACCGCCCCGAACCCGATCAGCCCGGTCCACAGCCACATGATCAGGACCGCCTTGCGCTGGCTGTGCCCGAACTCCAGCAGCCGGTGGTGGAGGTGCTCCTTGTCGGGCTGGTAGAACATCTGGCCGCGGCGGGTCCGGCGTACGACGGCCAGGACCAGGTCGAGCAACGGCACCACCAGGATCGAGATCGGCAGCAGGATCGGCAACAGCACGACCAGCGCGGTCCCGGTGTCCTTACCGCCGGAGCCGAGCTCGACGGTGGCGAACTGCCCGGTCAGGGTCAGCGTGGAGCCCGAAAGCACCAGGCCGAGCAGCATCGAGCCGGAATCCCCCATGAAGATCCGGGCGGGATGGAAGTTGTGCGGCAGGAAGCCGACGCAGGCACCGGCCAGGCAGGCGCACAGGAGCGCGGCGGTGATGGCGAGCGTCTCGTTGTTGAAGTCCGCGAGCCGGTAGGAGAAGGCGAAGAAGGCGACGGCGCCGATGCAGACCATCCCGCTGGCCAGCCCGTCCAGACCGTCGACGAAGTTGATCGCGTTGACGGTGCCCACGATCAGCACGATCGAGAACAGCATCGCCTGGCTGGGGTCCAGCGAGAGCTGGCCGAAGCCGGGCATCCGCAGGGAGTAGAGCTGGACGCCGTTGAGCACCAGGTAGCCGGCCGCGACGATCTGGCCGCCGAGCTTGGTCAGGGCGTCGAGCTCGATCAGGTCGTCGACGACTCCGACAGCGCAGATGATCGCGCCGCCGATCAGCACGGTGCCGGCGTCATGGAAGATCTGCGGCTGCGACTGACCCAGGAACGGCAACTGCCTGGCCACCAGGAACCCCGCACCGAGCCCGCCGAGCATCGCCACTCCCCCGAAGTACGGGATCGGGACCGCGTGCACGTCCCGGTCGCGGACCTGGGCCACGGCGCCGGTCCGCATCGCCAGCTCGCGCGCCACCACGCAGAGCAGATAGCTCACCACCGCCGCCGTCAGGAAGACGAGGAGGTACTCACGCACCGGGAGGGCCCTCGGGGTCAGGCTCGGTCGCCACCGGGGACTCCAGGCCGTCGAGCTCGACATCGGCGGAGGCGAGCACGGTGCGGAGCTCTGCCTCGCTGATCGCGCCTACCCGCAGCACCCGGGGCCGGTCACCGGTGCAGTCGACAATCGTCGAGGGCTGGTCGTCGGCGGTCGGGCCGCCGTCAAGGATGATCGAGACCTGGTCCGAGAGCATCTCGGCTGCCTGGTCGGCATCGGTCGCGGCGGGCCGGCCGGTCAGGTTGGCAGAGGACACAGCCAGCGGACCGGTCCGGGCGAGCAGTTCGAGGGCGACCTTGTCGTGCGGCATCCGCACCGCGACGGTGCCGCGGGTCTCGCCGAGGTCCCATTGCAGCGAGGCCTGCTGGCGCACGACCACGGTCAGCGGTCCGGGCCAATAGTGCTCGACCAGGACCCGAGTCCACTCGGTCAACCGGGTCGCGAGGGCGTCCAGGGTCGCCGGGGAGCCGACCAGCACCGGCGGCGGCATCTCCCGGCCGCGGCCCTTGGCCTCCAGCAGGCGGGCTACCGCGACCGCGTCGAAGGCGTCCGCGCCGATCCCGTAGACAGTGTCGGTCGGGAGCACGACGAGCTCGCCGGCCCTGATCGCGGTGGTCGCTGCGGCGAGCCCTGCCTCCAGCATGGCCTCGTCGTTGGCGTCGTAACGGGTGGACACAGAGGTCATCGTGCCAGTCGCGCGGTCAGGTAGCGCGGACGCCCTGCCAGATCGCGGTGATCGCGTACGTCGGTCCAGCGCCCGGCCGCGGCGAACACGCCCGGGGCGGTCTCACCCTGGAGGTCCGCGTGCTCGGCGCCGACCCAGCCTCCCGGACGGAGCAGCCGGGCCGCGGTCCGCTCCAGGATGCGCATCGCATCCAGGCCGTCCTCGCCGGACCAGAGGGCGAGCGCCGGGTCGTGGTCTCGGGCCTCGGCAGCCACGCCGGCGTACTCGCTCAACGGGATGTACGGCGGGTTGCAGACGACCACGTCGACGCCACCCTCGAGGTCGGTGAAGGCATCGGCCATGTCGCCTTCGCGCAGGTCGATGCCGCTGCCGGCGAGGTTGCGCTGGGCCCAGGCGAAGGCGTCAGAGTCGAGCTCGACGGCGTGCACCGACGCAGCGGGGAGCTCGTCGAGGATGCTCAGGGCGATCGCCCCCGAGCCGGTGCACAGGTCCACCACCACCGGAAGCGTCCCCGGGGTCATCGACGCTCGCGCCGTCTCGATCGCCCAGCCAGCCAGCAGCTCGGTCTCGGGGCGGGGCGTGAACACTCCAGGCCCGACGGCGAGGTCGACGTACCGGAAGCCGGTAGTGCCCGTCAGGTGCTGCAATGGCACCCGCTCGCAGCGGCGGGCGACCAGTGCGACGAAGGCCGCGGTCTGCTCGACGGTGACATCGGCAACCAGGAGCAGCGCGCCGCGGGCGATGCCGAGGACATGCGCAAGCAGGATCTCCGCGTCGTTGGCGGGGCTGCCGACACCAGCCGCCCGGAGTTGCCGCGTTGCCTGAGCGAGCAGCTCGCTGCGCCTCGACAGGCTCGACGAACGGGCTTCGTCAGTCACCGAGGGCGTCCAGTCGGGCGGCCATGTCGGCCTGCACGCACGAGTCGATCACCGGCTCCAAGGCGCCGTCGAGGACCTGGTCGAGGTTGTAGGCCTTGTAGCCGGTGCGGTGGTCGGAGATCCGGTTCTCGGGGTAGTTGTAGGTGCGGATCCGCTCGGAGCGGTCCACGGTGCGCACCTGGGACCTGCGGGCGTCGGAGGCCTCGGCGTTGGCGGCCTCCTCGGCAGCGGCGAGGAGTCGGGAGCGCAGGATCCGCATCGCCGACTCCTTGTTCTGCAGCTGCGACTTCTCGTTCTGGCACGACGCCACGATGCCGGTAGGCAGGTGCGTGATCCGCACCGCGGAGTCAGTGGTGTTGACGCTCTGGCCGCCCGGACCCGAGGAGCGATAGACGTCGATCCGCAGATCGTTGTCATTGATCGTCACGTCGACCTGCTCGGCCTCGGGCATCACCAGGACGCCTGCTGCCGAGGTGTGCACCCGCCCCTGGCTCTCGGTGACCGGGACACGCTGGACGCGGTGCACGCCGCCCTCGAACTTCAGCAGCGCGTACGGCGCCTCGCCCGGAGCCGGGGTGCCCTTCGCCTTGACCGCTACCGTTACCGACTTATAGCCGCCCAGATCGGACTCGTTGGCGTCGATGATCTCGGTCTTCCAGCCGCGGGTCTCGGCGTACCGGGAGTACATCCGGAGCAGGTCGCCGGCGAACAGCGCCGACTCCTCGCCGCCCTCCCCCGACTTGACCTCCAGGATCACGTCCTTGCTGTCCGAGGCGTCGCGCGGGATCAGCAGCTGGCGGAGTCGCTCGGCCACCGTGACCCGGCGCCCGTCGAGCTCGACAGCCTCGGCGGCGAACGCCTCGTCCTCAGACGCCAGGTCGCGGGCCGCGTCGGCGTCCTCTCCCAACTGCTGCCACTCGCGGTAGGTGCGGATGATCGCGGACAGCTCCGCATAGCGCTGGTTGAGCTTGCGAGCCCGAGCCTGGTCGGCGTGGACCCCGGGATCGGCGAGCGCCTCCTCGAGCGCGGCGTACTCGGAGATCAGGCCGTCAACTGCCTCGAACATGAGGATCCTTCGCCGTCGGGAGGTGCACGCACGAACAAAGCAGAACGCCGGTCACCGCAGGCGGGAGCCTGCGGGACCGGCGTTCGGCGGAGCTACTTGGAAGCGTCCTTCTTCGCGTACCGGGCCTCGAAGCGAGCCACGCGGCCGCCGGTGTCGAGGATCTTCTGCTTGCCGGTGTAGAACGGGTGGCAGTTGGAGCAGACCTCGGAGCGCAGGGTCCCGCTCGTCGAGGTGCTACGGGTGGTGAACGTGTTGCCGCAGGTACAGGTCACCTCAGTGGCCACGTACTCAGGGTGGATGTCCTTCTTCATGGGTTCCTCTTCTCGGTTCACGGCCGCCGGGTCGTTCGCGGATGCGAACGTGAACCGGAGCCTCGGAGATTCTGCCACTACACGACGTGACGGCGAAATCCTCCGAGGGGTGCAACAGCCGGACGTGCACGGATGTTCCGGCGCTCAGGCCTCCTGGCCGAGCACGGCACCGACCCGCAGGGCGAGCTCTCGCGGGCTGAACGGCTTGACGACGTAGTCGTCGGCGCCCGCCTCAAATCCCTGCTCGATGTCGGACTCCTGTGCCCGGGCAGTGAGCATGATGATCGGCACGCCGGTCATCGACTCGTCGGCACGCAGCACCCGGGCGGCCTCGAGACCGCTCATCCCGGGCATCATCACGTCGAGGATCACCAGATCGGGCGTCTTGGCCAGGCACGCCTCGACAGCGGCCGTGCCGTCAGCGACCGGGAGCACCTCGTGCCCGGCGTGCCGGAGCTTGAACACGACGAGCTCCCTGATGTCAGCGTCGTCGTCAGCGATGACGATGCGCGCCATACGAACCCCCTCGGATCTTCGTCAGTGTCCACCCGTACGCCCTGCTGCCAGCGCAGCAGATCCGGCTGTCAGCATAACGACTGCGTCCGGCACGTCCGGCGAGAACGGAATTGTCGCTCTCCACCCTTCCGTCGTGCTCAGCCCTCGTTGCTGCCCGGGGCCGGGGTGCTCTTCTGCACCTGCATCAGGAACTCGAGGTTGTTCTGGGACTTCTTCAACCGCTCCAAGAGCAGCTCGAGAGCCTGCTGGCCGTCGAGCGCCGAGAGGACCCGGCGAAGCTTCCAGATGATGGCGAGCTCCTCCTTGCTCATCAGCAGTTCCTCGCGCCGGGTACCCGACTGGACGGCGTCGATCGCCGGGAAGATCCGCTTGTCCGCGAAGTCGCGGCGCAGCCGCAGCTCCATGTTGCCGGTGCCCTTGAACTCCTCGAAGATCACTTCGTCCATCCGGCTGCCCGTCTCGATCAGCGCGGTGGCGATGATCGTGAGCGAGCCGCCCTCCTCGATGTTGCGGGCCGCGCCGAAGAACTTCTTGGGCGGGTACAACGCGGTCGAGTCGACACCACCCGACATGATGCGGCCCGACGCGGGCGCCGACAGGTTGTAGGCCCGGGCGAGTCGCGTGATGCCGTCGAGGACGATCACGACGTCGGTGCCCAGCTCGACCAGGCGCTTGGCGCGCTCGATGGTGAGCTCGGCGACCGCGGTGTGCTCGTCGGAGGGGCGGTCGAAGGTGCTCGCGACCACCTCGCCGCGCACGACGTGGCGCCGCATGTCGGTGACCTCTTCGGGCCGCTCGTCGACGAGCAGCACCATGAGGTGGACCTCAGGATTGTTGCGTTCGATCGAGTAGACGAGCTGCTTCAAGATGGTGGTCTTGCCGGCC
>DASRRQ010000108.1:0-85954 GCA_035695505.1 Marmoricola sp.
ATGCGACCGAGGCTTCGGCCGCGCTGCGGGTGACAACCGGCGCGACCCCGGCGCCCGGATCAGCTGACGGGTCCACGATCGCCTCCACCCGCCAGTCGGCGCCGATGACGTCGATCGCGGCCTGGCGCAGGATCTCGCCGCTACCGCCGCTGACGAAGGAGTCCTTGGCGCCGGCGGTCTTGAAGCCGACGGTGAGGACGCCGCCGTCCAAGCCGATCACCTGCGCGTTCTGGCTGAGCAGGATCCAGGTGAAGCGGCGCATCTCCTTGACCTTGTCCAGCAGGTCCGGCCAGACCCGGCGGGCGTCGATCAGGGTGAGCCCGGAGGTGGTCGGCGCGGCGGCTGCCGTCTCTGGTTTGGGGGTTTCGACAGGCTCAACCGGCGGGGGCTCGGTCTGCGCGGCGGGGGCAGGCTCCAGACCCCGTTCATCGAGCTTGTCGAGATGCGGTGCCGGGGGCAGCGGAGTCTGGGAGACAGGTCCCGGCCTCTCGACGGGCTCGACGAACGCCTTCTGCGGCTCGCCCGGGGCGACGGGTGCGGGGGCGGCCGGGGTCGACGGCACGCCCATCTCGAGGCGGCGCTCCATCCGGTCCAGACGGGCGGTCAGGCCGTTGGTGGTGTGATCGGCGCCGGGGAGCAGGACCCGGGCGCAGATCAGCTCGAGGAGCAGGCGCGGCGTGGTGGCTCCGCGCATCTCGGTCAAGCCGGCCGCGACGCAATCGGCGGCTCGGACCAGGTCGGCACGGCCGAAGCGCGCGGCCTGGGCCACCAGCCGTTCGACCTGGTCGGCCGGGGCGTCGATCAAGCCGGTCGCCGGGGCGTCCGGCACCGCCGCGACGATGACCAGGTCACGCAGCCGGCGCAGCAGGTCCTCGGTGAACCGGCGCGGGTCCTGGCCGGTCTCGATCACCTTGTCGACCACGGCGAAGACGGTCCCGCCGTCGTTCGCGGCGAACGCGTCGACAACCTCGTCGAGCAGGGTGTCCGGGGTGTAGCCGAGCAGGCTGGTCGCGATCGCGTAGGTGACGCCGCCAGGCCCGGCGCCGCCGAGGAGCTGGTCGAGGACGGAGAGCGAATCGCGCGCCGAGCCGGCGCCGGCCCGGACCACCAGGGGCAGCGCGGCCGGCTCGATCGGAACGCCCTCCCGTTCGCAGATCTCGGCGAGATAGTCCGAGAGCACCCGCGGCGGGATCAGCCGGAACGGGTAGTGGTGGGTGCGCGAGCGGATGGTCGGGATGACCTTCTCCGGCTCGGTCGTCGCGAAGATGAACTTCAGGTGCTCGGGCGGCTCCTCAACCAGCTTGAGCAGAGCGTTGAAGCCCTGCGAGCTGACCATGTGCGCCTCGTCGATGATGTAGACCTTGAAGCGGCTGGAGACCGGAGCGAAGAAGGCCCGCTCGCGCAGGTCCCGGGCATCATCGACGCCGCCGTGGCTGGCCGCGTCGATCTCGATGACGTCCAGCGAGCCCGGGCCGCCGCGGGCCAGGTCGCGGCACGACTGGCACTCACCGCACGGGTCCGAGATCGGGGCCTGCTCGCAGTTCAGCGCCCGCGCCAGGATCCGGGCGCTGGTGGTCTTGCCACAGCCGCGGGGGCCGGAGAAGAGGTAGGCGTGGTTCACCCGGTTGTTGGCCAGGGCCGCGCGTAGCGGCTCGGTCACGTGGTCCTGACCGATGACCTCGGCGAAGGTCTCAGGCCGGTAGCGCCGGTACAGGGCGAGGTTGTGCTCCACACGTGAACCCTAGGGCACGCCACCTACAACAACGGCGGCCCCGAACCTCAGTACTGGTGGAAGTACCCGCGCTGCTCCAGATCGATGCCCGGGCAGGAGATGTTCTGGTCCTTGCCGGACTCGACCCACTGCCCCAGGACGGCCGCGCCACCCTGGAACGACCAGTCCGGCGCGCAGCGGCGTACGGCCTCCGCACGGGAGGTGTCCCCCGCAGCCCGCCACTCCGGCGCCCCCGTCCGCAGGCTGCCCACGACCCGGCTCCATAGCGACGGGGTGGAGTAGAAGCCGACGCCGAGACCGGCAGCCCGGTACCCGCGGACGGCTCCCTGGACCACCGCCGCGTTCGCCGCGAGATCGGTGCTCCACGCGAAGTCGGGCACGGATTCGACGTCGATCCAGACGAACGGCACCGCGAGGCCCGCCTGCTTCATCGAGGCCACATTGAACAGCGCTGCCTGGTAGCCGACATCGCCCAACGAGGCTGCCTTGGTGCTGCCGGCGTACGGGCCGTCGGTGCCGTAGCGGCGCAAGGTGCCCGCGCTCGGATAGCTGACCACCGCGTAGGCGCCGGCGAGCAGGTGGCGTCCGCGCACGAAGGCGACCTGCGCGGCAAGGCACGGGTTCGGGTAGAACGACGGGCCGTTGGTCAGGCCGATGATCACGAACGATGCCTCGGCGCCGGGCAACGGTAGGCCTTCGGACCGCTTCTGCGCGATGCCCATCCCCTTCGGGCACTGCGGCCAGCTGATGTCAGCGCCAAGCAGCGGACCGGTGCGGGTGTTCGGCGGCGTTGCTGAGGAACGGGCCGAGGGAAGATCCGTGGGGAGGTCGGTCGGCACCAGCGAGCCGTTGCCTTCGGGCGCCTCGGTTGCCGGCGGGCTCGCGGCCATCGAAGCGGCGCCCGTTGACGGTTCTGCCGGCCCACCGCAGCCCGCAAGCAGCAGTGCCCCGGCGAGAGCAAAGGCGGTGCCCGCCCTCACGCCCGGTACGCCGCGAAGTCGGCCTGGGTGCTGGCCACCATCGTGCGCACCATGTCGCGGAAGCCGGACCGGCCGAGGCTTCCGGCATCGGCGACCGCTGCGGCGTACGCCGTCGCATCAGCACCGTGGACGTCCGCCGTCGCGCGAGCCATCGCCCGCAGCAGCCGCTCGGAGTCGTGATGCCCGAGCCCGGCCAGCTCGATCCGGACCACGTCCGGTGCCAGGTCTCGGACGTGCCAGTCGAGTACCCGGGTCGCAGCCGCCGGGCCCTTGATCGCCGAGCGGACCTTCTCGAAGAGCGCGGTGTCAGCCGTCGGCCAAGCGCCCGACCGTAGCGTCGCCACCCACTGGGCTGTCCCCGGCCCGAGTTGCTTGCCCTCGCGGGCGTGCGGGGTGCCGTCGGCAGCAGGACCGACGCCGACGACCCGTCGGTGCCCCAAGGAGCCGGTGCCTGCCTGGTGCCGGTGCCAGGTCGGTTCCCAACCCGTCTCAACGACACCGGTCGCCGCGGCCGCGACTGCCGGCGGCACGTCGGCGAGAGGCCCTTTGGCGAGCCCGGCGTAGAACTTCTCAGGGTCGGCGAACTCCGGGACCAGGGCGAGCAGATGGTGCGCGCCGGGCTCGGCGAGGTCGACGGACCCTCCGCGCACGGTCTCAGACCAGGTCGCCACGACCAGATCACAGACATCCTTGTCGTCCAAGGAGATGTGCGGAGCCAGGACGGCCGAGGTCGCCAGCCGGAGCAGATCGGGCAGGACTGCGCCGCGTGCGAGCTCGTCGAAGTCGTTGATCCCCCAGCGGCGCACCTGGTCGTTGTCGCGCCAGGTCCCGAAGTTCTCCACATGGAGGTCGCCGACCGTGGGGGCCCGCGGACCGGCGAGCGCCTCGGGCACCAGCTCGGAGAGCCTGACCAGCCACAGGTAGTAGCTGCCGCGCAGGAAGCGGTACTCGTGGTCTGCCATCTCGGCGTGCTTCCGGTCGAGCTCGGTGGCGTCCAGCGGGATCTGGTCGCCGATCCAGCTCTCGTAGGACCGCGTCAACTCATGCACGTCAGCCATCGGCCCGCTCCTTGGCCGATGCCGCGACTGCTGGCGTCTTGGTCGCGACGAGTCCGGAGTTGACGGCCAGACTGCCGCCCACGACCGCGATCGCGATGCTGACCAGCGCACCGAGCATCAGCGCCGAGGCCTCGCCGGGGACGAGGACGCCGAGCTGCTGGCCGATCGTCGCCGCCGCCACCGGTACGCCGAGCTGGGCCGTCGCGAGCAGCCCGAGCGGCACCGGCTGCTTGGTCAGCCGGATGGCGAGGTGCGCGAGCGAGGCCCCGATGCCCAAGCAGAGCCCGAGCAGGATCAACCGCGGGTGCGAGCCGAGCTCGCGCAGCTGCAGGGTCGCTCCGAGCCAGACGAAGAACACCGGCCCCAGGAAGCCCTCGGTGACTGCGAACAGCTGCTTGGCCAGGCGACGCGGCTCGCCGATCGAGGCGACGACCAGCCCGAACGCGAAACCGGCCAGCATGATCGAGACGTGCATCCGCACGGCTAAACCGGCGAGTGCGAACAGGATGACGAGCTGGACCCGCAGCTCCACCGCGAAACGGCGATCCTCGGAGACCTTGTGCACCCGCGCACGGATCCCCGAGCGCTCCACGTAGCGCAGCACAACGAAGGCGACCGCAGCGGCGGCGATCACCGTCACTGCGCCGAGCGCAGCGCGGCCCGCATGCGATGGGTCGATGACCAGCGGCAGCGCCACGATGCAGACCGAGTCGGCGATCGCGATCTGCGGCAGCAGCCCGATGACCTCGTCGCCGCCCAGCCCGAGCGAGTCGACGATCGGCAGGATGAGGGCGGCCGAGCTCGAGGCCATCAGCACGGCGTACAGGGGTGCGTGGTGGAGATCGAAGACAGCCGCGAGCAGGTAGCCGAGCCCGGTCGCGACGACGCCGACGCCGACCGCGCGGAGCAGCCCCGTGCGCAGCGCCGGGCGTAGAGCAGGGTTGCGAACCGGCACGTGGGTGCCAGCCACGAACATCACCAGGGCGAAGCCGGCGTCGGCGAGGTAGGTGAAGGTCGGGTTGCCGGGGTCGAGGTACTTGAAACCGGTATTGCCGAGCGCGACCCCGGCGAGCAGCTCACCGAGGACGACGGGAAGGTGCCAGCCCTGGCGAAGGGCGAGCAGCGGCCCGGCCAGGGCCACCAGGCAGATGACCGAGAGCTCGGTGAAGGTCATCCGCTCATTGTGCGCTCGGCGAGCGGGTCCAGGGGTTTCGACAGGCTCAACCAGCGGGGGTTGCCTGAGCGGCAGATGCAGAGGCCCCCCATGCACCCGGAAGAGCCCACCTGCCCTTGCTGCCTTCCGGCCCTGGGGGAGTTCAGTGAGATACCGCCGCATGGGGGGTTGCCGGAAGTCTAGGCAACGACCCTTGCAGTGTCTAAAAGGGTCCTGTCGAAGAAGGAGCTGCGAGAGCGACGCCTATTTCTTCTTCTTCTTCTTGACCGTGTAGTGGATCGTCTTGGTGGTGGTGCGTCCGTCAGCGTCCTTGGCGGTCACGGTGAAGGCGTGCTTTCCGACCGAGCCGGTGGCGATCCTCTTTCCGACCGCGACGGTGCCCTTGCAGGAGGCGAGCTTGGTGTACGCCCCGGCCTTGCAACCGAAGGAGGCCTTCACCTTCGCGCCCTTCGCGTAGACGTGACCGTTGACCGGCGTTTTCAGGGCGATGGTCGGCGCCGGATTCACCACCGTGAACGTGGTCGAGCCTGAGGCCGTCTGGTTGTCGTTCTGCTTCGCGGTGACCTTCAGCGTGTAGTGGCCCGCGGCCAGCGTGCTCAGGCTGGTGCCGCTCGCGAACGTCGCCGAGCAGGAGGTGATCGTCGCGCCAGACCCGGCCTTGCACGCATAGGTCAGCTGGTACGCCATGCCGCGGGTATAGGTGTGCCCGTTGAGCGGCGCGGAGATCGCCACCGTCGGCTTGGGCACGACCGGGTTCGTGGCGGTGCCGGGAACGGCCTTGAAGAAGTACTGGTTGGCGCCGTTGTCGAGCTTGCCGAAGATGTCGCCAGCCTGGTCGACGCCGAGGACGGAGTCGAGCGAAGCGCCTACGGGCAGGGTCGCGATGTCCGCCAACGCAGTCGTCGTGGTGGTCCCGTTGATCAGCGGTTGGACGAGTGTCGGCCCTCCGTCGAAGCCCGACGTATTGCCGACCAGGGTGCCGTAGTCGAGCAGCCCGACCTCGTTGAGGCCGCTCGGGATGGAGAAGTCCTGGTTGTCCCAGTGGATCTTGCTGTTGCCGACGAAGTCGTCGAGGTTGCGGAACAGCATCCCGGTGCCGACGTTGTCGACCGGCGTCCCGTCGTGGAGGACCAGCTCGGTGGGGGTGGTATTGCCGTTCGGGTTCCAGGTCTGGATCGGATTCCCGTCGATGTTGTCGGACCCGACGATGTCGCCGTTCTCACCGACTCCGTAGGCGAAGGCTGCGTTGGGCATCACGTTGTCGGACCCCATCCCGGTCACTCCACCGCTGATCGTGACGGCGCCATTGAGCGGCCTCTGGATCGCGAAGGTGTCGCCGGCACCGGGGCAGCCGGCCAGCCCGTACGCCGTCCCGTCCGCGCCGACTCCGTAGTACTGCAGCTCCTCGTCCTTCACGCGGTCAGGAGTCGAGGCGCAGTACGGCACGTACTGCGCGATCAGGGATCCGGGAACCTCCTCGGCGACCTCGTGCCCGATCGGGTGCGTCGCGTCCTTGCCGTACCAGTGGAAGCCGGTCACCAGAGCCGGGTCGACCGACGTGTCCTGGTAGGTGCCGACGACGATCCCGTTGTCATCGATGCCCTCCGGCGTCAGCTGCACGGTGGCGCTGCCCTTGACCTGGCCGATGCTCTCGCCGAGGTCGAGGTCGAAGACGTCGGCGCTGAAGCCCGGGTTGATCATCAGGTAGCGCCCGTTGGGGCTGACGTAGCCAGTGCCACTCGTCCCGGTGGGCACCTGCATGAGCTGCGTCACCACGTAGTGGGCCGGGGGGCCCGGATCGGTGGCGACCGCGCGGAGCGGCACCAGCACGACCAACGCGCTCGTGATCGTCAGGGCGGACGTCGTGACAAGACTTCGGCGGCGCATCGGTGCCTCTCCTCGCGGTTGCTCGTGCCCAAGACGCTAGGAGGGCACCCCGCGTGAGGAATCAGGAAAACCCCTACAAGTGTGTGCAGAACGCGACCGCTCCCGGCCGAGGCCACCGTAGGTCGGAGGCCGGCCGGTGCGCGTCCATGAGTTCATGGAGATCCGGTCCCCTTGAAGCGGCTCAGTGGCGATTTCACCGCGAGCCGTCGCGACGGGTACCCTCTCCGACGGAGGATTCGCCTAGTGGCCTATGGCGCTCGCTTGGAAAGCGAGTTGGGTGAGAGCCCTCAGGGGTTCGAATCCCCTATCCTCCGCGGATCGACCGGCGTCGCACCTCAGTGCGGCGCCGCTCGTCTTTCCACGCTCGTCTCGCTGGCTTGACCGGGCGTTTGGAAGACTGTCCAGCATGTCGCGGAATCCGTACCCGAACCCGAACGACCCGGGCTACGAGGAGGAGCAGGCGGCGGAGGCATCACGCCAGCGCCGCTTGCGCATCGGTGTCGGCGCGCTGGTGCTGGTCGTGATCGCCGCCTTGGGCGCCTGGTTCGTTGTCGATGGCGGGTCCAACAACACGGGCAACACCAAGCACGCGGCCGCGCCGGTGCCCAAGGAGCCAGGCCGGCTGATCTCTGCAGAGCCCTACACCCAGGGCATCCCCGGCTTCGTCCAGGCCTGGAAGATCCTCTACACGACCACCCGCGACAAGGGCGTCCCGGCGGTCGCCAGCGCCCTGGTCATGGTCGCGCACGACCACCCCGCCGGGCCGCGCCCGGTGATCGCCTGGGCGCACGGGACCACCGGCATCGCCGAGAAGTGCGCGCCGACCGGCGATGAGGACCCCGTCGCCCTCGCGTCCATCCCCGACTTCACCCAGGCCATCGACGCGGGCTGGGCGATCGTCGCGACCGACTACACCGGACTCGGGACGCCGGGCCCGCACCCCTACCTGGTCGGGCAGGGCGAGGGCCGGTCGGTGCTCGACTCGGTCCGGGCCGCCCACGAGCTCACCGACCTGCAGCTCCAGGACAAGACAATCGTGTGGGGTCACTCCCAGGGCGGCGGGGCCGCGCTGTGGGCAGGCATCCTGGCGCCGACGTACGCCCCGGATGCGCACGTCATCGCTGTTGCCGGCATCGCGCCTGCCGACGACCTCCCTGGGCTGGTCAACAACATCTCCACCCTGGCCGGAGGCCAGGTCTTCGCGGCGTACTTGATCAAGGCGTACTCCGAGATCTATCCGGACGTGAAGTTCGACAGCTACGTCAAAGCCGCGGATCAGGCCTCGGTCACCCAGATCGCCGGCAGCTGCATCGCTGAGAAGGCGATCCTCGCCTCGTTGAGCCAGACGGTCGGGGTCACGTCGTCGATCTATGCGCGCGACCCGCTGTCGGGGCCTCTCGGGAAGCGCCTGCGCCAGAACGTGCCGACCGGCTCGATCACAGTGCCGCTGCTGATCGCCCAAGGCCTCAGCGACAACCTCGTGCTGCCGAACGTGCAGGCGGCATACGTTGCGAAGCGCTGCGCGGATCCCGCGAACGGGCCGCTCGACTACGAGACGTACGCCGGGCGCGGGCACACCGACATCATCGTGCCCGGGTCCGGGATGCTGCCGCGGCTGCTGGCCTGGACGGTGGCGCGGTTCGCCGGGACCACGGCGCCGAGCACCTGCTGAAGGCGAGCAGGGCGGGTCGGCGAGCAGGGGCTAGAACGGGGTGATGTCGTCGACGAGCCAGCGACCGCCGACCTCGTCGAGGTCGACGAAGACACGGGTCCCGACCACCGACGGCTTGCCGGCCGATTCGAGCACCTGGTCGACGAAGACCAGGCAGCGGGCGGTGTGAGCGCTGCTGCGGACCAGCCCGGCACCGCGGACGTACGCCGTGGTCGACGATCTCTTCTCTTCCGCGAGCGGTCGCACGGTCGTAGCGAAGGTCGCTCGGAACTTCAGCGCGAACGACGGCGTCATCAAGGCCTCCGCCGCAGCCAGGCCGGTGTCCAGGGACTTGTAGTCGTAGGACAGCGCCGCGGTGATCGCGTCCGTCGCCGCCAGCACCACGGCGTCGTCGCCGACCGACAGGCCGCTGGGCTGAAACTCGCCGGCCCGTACGTCGCCGTTGAGCTGCTCGAGCTCGGCAGTCCGCCAGCGTGAGCCTGTGCGGGTCACGGTCAGCCTGAGCCGGTAGTGGATGCTAGCCGCCGCTGCGGCACCTTGTTTCGAGCTGACATCGACGGCGACCAGGACGTTCGCTGTGGAGCTGCGGAAGCTCTCGAGCGCCACGCCTCCGTCCGGCACGCTCGCCGTGACCACCAGCTGCTTGGCCCCGACATTGCTGATCACCTCAGCCTTCTTGGCGGCGTACTCGGTCTTGAAGCTGCCGGTCGCAAGCGACAGCACCGTGTCGACCTGGGAGGCGACCTTGCTCGGATCCAGGCTGAAGAAGGCGATCGCCGTCGCCCGTGCAGCCAGCATCGCTGAGCCCTGCAGGCCCTTCTGCGACTCCTTGGCGGCGTTCCCGCCGCATCCGCTCACGGCAGCAGCGAAGACCAGCACCACAGCCAGGGCCAGCAGCCGGCGGGCGCCACGATTGCCATCAGGTAGGTGCTTCACAATTCCCTCGTCACCCTTGGTGCACCCAAGGGTACGCGAGCCGCGCGCCTGTGCACCCGACCGTTCTGGACCACGTGCGCCAGGGCTGCGGCGACACCGCGGCCTCAGCCCTCGGCCAACCACTCCCGGAGACCGACGAACGTCTCCGGCCCGGAGTCCTCGGTGACACCGGCTGCCAGCTCGGCGACCGAGACGCCCGCCAGCGAGGAGCGCCACGCCTGTTCGGCGGCCGCCATCGCGCGCGCGACCCCGCAGGCCTTCCGACAGGCCTCGGGCGGCGAAGCCAGCGGCCCGTTCTGCCGGATCTCGGTGCAGCGGAACGCCGGCTCGGGCCCGTCCACCGCCTTGACGATCTCCAGCAGGCTCACCTCGGCGGCCGCCTTGGTGAGCACGTACCCGCCGTCGCGTCCCTCGGTGGAGCGGACCAGCCCGGCGCGGGAGAGCTGCTGCAGGTGCTTGGCGAGGTAGGTCCGCGAGACGCCGTGAAGCTCGGCGAGGCGCGCAGTCGGGACGGGGCCATCGGCCTGGCTCAGCACGACACAGCAGTGCACGGCCCACTCGACCCCGGCAGACATCTTCACAAGCAGCATCCTACGCGGATGACAAGTATCCGCGTTCATGGTTACTATCGTGGATAGAAACTATCCACGTTAACGAAGGAGCATCACCATGCGCATCGCCGTCGCCGGAGCCACCGGCACCATCGGACGCCAGCTCACCGCCCTGGCTCGCAGCGAGGGCCACGAGGTCGTCGAGATCGCCCGCGAGACCGGGTTCGACCTGCTCGAGCCTGCCGGCCTCGAGACTGCCCTCGCCGGCGTTGCGTCCGTCGTCGACGTCACCCAGAGCCCGAGCCTGGACGAGGACGAGGCCAGTGCCTTCTTCCGTACCGTCGCCGCCAACCTCGGATCAGCTGCGACCATCGCCGGGGTGCAGCGGACCGTCGTACTCTCGATCGTCGGCACCGACCTCTCGCCGGACTACGGGTACTACGTCGCGAAGTACGCCCAGGAGCAGGCGCACCAGGCCGCCTCGCCCGGCACCGTGGTCTTGCGCGCGACCCAGTTCCACGACTTCGCCGGCCAGATGCTGGCCTGGAACCGCGACGGCCGCACGGTCTCGATCATCGACGTGCCGACCCAGCCGGTCGCGACGAGTGAGATCGTCCGGCTGCTGCTCGACCTGGCCACGGGAGCCGCGTCCGGAGACACCGAGCTGACCGGGCCGGAGCGTCTGGACCTGGTCGACCAGGTCCGCGAGCTCGTACGCCGCAGCGGCGAGGACCTCGACGTCGTCGCCGTCCCAGGACCGCCGTCGATGGCCGGTGGATCCATGCTTCCCGGCCCCGGCGCCGTGGTCCGCGGTCCGTCGTGGAGCGCGTGGCTGGACGCCCAGAACAACTGATCCGGACATTCCTTCAAAAAACCCGTAACCGGACGAAACACCCGTCGTTTACCTGGACAGACCACCGCGAACAGCGCGGGGGCGGAGGCAGGGAGACCGACATGCTCGTCATCGCAGTTGCGCTGGTACTGATCTCGCTGGCTTGCGCCGTGGTCCTCACCGAGGCGACCAGGACCTCCCTTCCCCTGGTGGGACGTCCCGTCCCCGTCCTTGCTGTTGCCGACGCCACCACCGACTGGCGCGGCGCGGCACTGAACGCGCACACGGACAGCACCAACCTGCAGTTCGCGATCGTCGCCGCCCTGGAGACCGAAGACCTCGGCCACCGCGACACGATCCTGCGCAGTGCACTGCGCGACACCGGCTCCCGGGTGCCGGTCCGCGTCTCCCTGTAACACCCTCCCTCATCCCGGGGATAGATAGTCCCGAGCTCGTTGCAGATCTCCTCCCAGGACCTGCAACCGGCTCGGGACTATCTGGCTTTTCGGCGCGCGCGGTCGCGGCGGGCCCATCTCACGAACCAGAGCGCCGTCTGGCCGAGGCCGAGCACCAGCATCAGCGCCGCACCGGCCATCGCCAGGAGTGCCAGCGCTCCGACGACCAGGTCAGGATCCTGCAGCGCGACAGGCAGGAACTCGTGTTATCTCCTCACCTTCGGGAGACACCGGACTCAGGCGTTGATCACGCCACCCTCAGCTGCGCGCTCGCTTCCGGCTCGCGCTCGGCGTCGGCGAGTGGGCCGCGATCTGGGCCGACACGAACCCGCCGACCAACTCAGGGTCCTCGCTGACCACCCAGTGGGTGCCGTCGATCTCGTGGACGGTCAGGTCATCGACGAAGGGCACCGGCACGTCGGTCGCGAGGCGCACCGAGACGTAGGCGTCCTGACGCGGAGCCAGCACCTGGACCGGTACGCCGGTGCGCACCGGCAACGGTCGGGCCAGCCTCGGCCCCATGTTGGCGCGGTAGAGCTTGATGCCGTTGACCATGTCGGCCTCGCTCCGGGTGACCGGGTTCTTCAGCACGCCGCCAAGCTGGCCCTTGCCCTCGGAGCGGGCGATGCCGGCCTGCACGCCGCCGAGCCGCACGATCCGCTCGGGCAGCCACGGGATCTGGAACGCCGCGATGTACCACGAGTGCAGCGCTTGACGCAGCGAGGCGCCGGGGTGGCGACGGTCGCGCATCCAGACCCCGATGTAGTCCAGGTGCGGCCCGGAGATCGAGGTGTACGACGCGATCCGATCCGCGAAGGACGGGTCGACCACCGAGCCCCAGGCCTGGATCGATCCCCAGTCATGGGCCACCAGGTGCACGGGCGCGTCCGGGCTCACCGCGTCCAGCACGGCGCGCAGGTCCTCGACCAGGTGTGCCATCCGGTACGACGCCTTTGCGGTCGGCTTCCCGGACCCGCCGGCACCCCGGACGTCGTAGGCGATGACGCGGTACTGCTCGCCGAGCTCGGTTGCCAACGGCGACCACACCGTGTGGTTGTCCGGGTAGCCGTGCACCATCACCAGGACAGGCCCGGCCGGGGCCCCCGCCTCGAAGACGGCGAGCCGGGTGCCGTCGGCGGAGACGGCGTCAGGACCGGGGGCGAACGGGTCAGTCATGTACCCACCGTCGTACGTCATTGAACGAGTGTCAATAGCGCGAGCCAGGCGTGTGGCGAGGCTCCCACCCGGTCTTTCCTATGATGGCCCGGTGATCTTCAAGCGCATCGGCGACGGGCGCCCGTACCCGGCCCACGATCTGGGGCCGCGGGACTGGGCGGCACTGCCCCCGCGCCCGGTGCGTCTCGACGACCTGGTCACCACCAAGGACACCCTCCAGCTGGCTGCACTGCTCGACGAGGACTCCACCTTCTTCGGCGACCTGTTCGCCCATGTCGTGCAGTGGCACGACGAGCTCTACCTCGAGGACGGGCTGCACCGCGCCCTGCGCGCGGCCCTGCAGCAGCGGCATGTCGTGCATGCCCGGGTCCACGAGGTGCCCGAGTGAGCCCGGAGCGCCGACTGGTCTCCGCGGCGACGCTGATCGTGACGGTCGTGATCGTCGTGATCATGGGCTTCTGGGGCTACCACTCCCTGACCGCGCCGATCGACAAGGACACCGCCTCGGCGGCGAAGACGGACGACGCCCCGTCGTGCGCACCAGGCGAGACCGAGACGGTCCAGCGCAGCGTGCGCCGCAATCAGATCAAGGTCAGCGTCTACAACGCGGGCAAGCGGGCGGGTCGGGCCGGCGACACGATGAACATGCTCGAGGCCGCCGGCTTCCTGGCCGGGGCGATCGGCAACGCTCCGAGTGGCACCTCGGTCGCCCGGGCCGAGGTGCATACGACCACGGAGAGCCAGGTGTCCGCCAAGCTGGTGGCGCTGGCCTTCGGCGCCAACACCCCGATCGTGGTCGATGACAGCGAGCCGGGCCCGGGCGTCAACGTCTACATCGGCGACAAGTTCCACAAGCTCCTGAAGTCGGCACCGAAGACGATCCAGCTGCCGACGCCGAACGTGACCTGCCACTAGGCGCAGCCGGTCACCACGCCTCGACAAGCTCGACGAACGGCGCCGTCGTCTCGACCGGCGCGGTCACCACTTGAGGTGTTGGCTCAGGTCCCCCATCAGGTCGACGAACAGGGTCCGGGTGGCGAACCACCAGGTGCCGTCGAGGATCTGGAACGTGTCGTGGTACCGCCCGGCGATGATCGGCTGCAGCGGCAGCGCCGGCGTCGCCTGCACCACGCAGTAGTACGAGCGGCAGGTGGCGGTGCCGGCCTCGTCGTCGACCTCGATGATCGCGTTGGTGGTGATGTGCTTGGTCTTCGGCGTGCCGTCGTCCTCATAGAGCCGGGTCGACATCCCGTACATCCGGCGCGCGCCCTCGACCCCGACGAACTGGGTCTCCGGCGGCCCGTTCTCCTGGCCGAAGATGGTCGCGTGCGTGAAGAGCTCGGCCACCCCATCGAGGTCGCCGAGGTCGATCCGCTCGGCGTAGGTGTAGAGCAGGTTCTCGATCTGGCGGGCGCTGTCCATGGCGGGCAGCATAGGCTCCGTGCGCGTGGACACCCGTGCAGACTTCGCCCCGGACGCGCTGATCACCCAAGCGCAGGCCAAGGAAGGGCTCGAGGACTTCGGACCGCACCCGTTCATCGAGCCGCTGGCCGTGCTCACCGAGGACTACGCCGGAGCCGGACTCTCAGACCTCGGGGCGCACATCATCCGCGGCGGGCTGGTGCACTCGCTCCGGATGCGGCTGCGGGCAGCCGAGTGGCGGCGGCACTTCCCCGAGATCGACGACGAGGTCATCGAAGCCCCCGTCGTAGTCGTCGGGATGATGCGCAGCGGGACGACACTGGCGCAGCGGCTGTTGGCTGCGGACCCGCGCTTCACCTGCGCCTACGGCTGGGAGGTGATGGAGGCGGCGCCCAAGCTCGCCAGCATCGGGTACCTCGAGCCCGGCGCCGAGCCGGACCCGCGGATCGCGATGGCGCTGACCCGCCAGGAGCAGACCCAGCAATTCATGCCCGAGCTCTTCGCGATCCACCCGACCTACGTCATGGAGGCCGAGGAGGAGATCGTCTTCCTCGACCAGGCGTTCCTCTCCCACGTGCCGGAGGCGGGCGCGCACCTGCCGGCGTACCGGCGCTGGCTCGACCAGGCCGACTTCGCCCCGGCGTACGACCACCTGCACGCGATGCTGCAGCTGCTGCAGTGGCAGAAGCGCCGGCGCGGCGAGGCGATCGGCCGCTGGGTGCTCAAGACGCCGGCGCATCTCGGCTACCTCGACGAACTCCGGGCCCGGTTCCCGGACCTGCACGTGGTGCACCTGCACCGCGATCCGGTCGCGTCGATCGGATCAGGCGCCAGCCTCAATGCGACGCTGCACGCCATGCACTCCGAGAACGTCGACCTGCACCGGATCGGCGAGGAGTGGATCGAGCGGATGGGGTGGACCAGCGACCGCGCTCTGGCGACCCGCGCCGCCTGGGACGCCAGCGATCCCGGGCTGGTCACAGACCTCTCCTTCGAGGACGTGGTCGCCGACCCGGTCAGCCAGATCTCCACGGCGTACGCCGCCCTCGGCACTAGCCTGTCCGCCGCGGCCGAGGCGTCGATGCGCGACTGGCTCGCTCGCCGGCCCCGCGAGGCGGGACGCCCCGACTACCGCGCGGAGACCTACGGCCTGACCGACGGGCAGATCAAGGAGCGGTTCGCGGCGTACGAGGCCCGCTTCCGCTGAACCGTGCTGCCGTCGACAAGGTCAACCGGCGGTGCGGTCTGCGCAGACCTGGTCCTCGGTGGTTGAGCCTGTCGAAACCCCTCAGCCGATCGTGTCGAGCTCGGCAACGGCGTCCTCAGGGAGCTCCAACGACGCGGCGGCGAGGTTCTCGGACAGGTGGCCCAGCGATCCCGTGCCGGGGATCAGCAGGATGTTGGGCGAACGCTGCAGCAGCCAGGCCAGCGCCACCTGCATCGGCGTCGCCCCGAGCCGCGCCGCGACCGACGCGAGGATGTCGGACTGCAGCGGGTTGAAGCCGCCGAGCGGGAAGTAGGGGACGTAGGCGATGCCCTGCTCGGCCAGGGAGTCGACCAGGTCGTCGTCCCTGCGGTGGGCGAGGTTGTAGGAGTTCTGCACGCACACGACCGGCGCGATCGCCTGCGCCTCGGCGATCTGCTCGGCGTTCACGGTGCTCACCCCGAGGTGCTTGATCAGGCCCTCGGCCTGCAGCTCGGCCAGGGCGGTGAACTCCTGGGCGATCGACCCCGGCGCGGGGCCGTCGACGGCACCCATCCGCAGGTTCACGACGTCCATGCTCTCCAGGCCGAGGTGCGCGAGATTGTCCTCGACCGCGGCGCGCAGCTCGTGCGGTTCGCGGGCGTGCGGCCAGCCGCCGGTCTCATCGCGACGGGCACCGACCTTGGTCACCAGGACGAGGTCGTCGCGATACGGGTGCAGCGCCTCGTGGATCAGCTCGTTGGTGACATGCGGCCCGTAGAAGTCGCTGGTGTCGATGTGGGTGACACCGGCGTCGACGGCTGCCCGCAGTACGGCGAGGGCCTGATCGTGGTCGGCCGGCGGGCCGAACACCCCCGGCCCGGCGAGCTGCATGGCGCCGTACCCCATCCGGGTCACGGTCAGGTCGGGTGCGAGCGGGAAGGTGCCTGCGGCGGCAACGGGAGACGTCATGCCTCCAGCCTGCCCTGCTGGTGCATCCTCGGGTAGTTCCCTGTCGGACCTGGGGTCCCGCACTCCCGGGGAGTGACAGGGCCACCCCGGTCGGCGAGCCCCGCTCTATCGTGAGGGCATGAACCTGCTGGGCGACTATTTGCGCGCCCGTCGTGACCTCGTCCGCCCCGAGGACGTCGGCATCCCCGCCACCGGCCAGCGCCGGGTCCCGGGGCTCCGACGCGAGGAGGTGGCGATGCTGGCCGGGATCAGCACCGACTACTACCTTCGGCTCGAGCAGGGCAGGGACCGGTCGCCCTCGATGCAGGTGCTGGACGCGCTGGCCCGGGTGCTCCTCCTCGACGAACCCTCACGCGGCTACCTCGCGGGACTCGCTGGACCGCGGTCCCGGCCGGCACCGCGGACGCGCGCCGAGAAGGTGCCACCCGGGATCCTGCAGCTGCTCGACACGGTCGGCGTCCCGGCGCTGGTGGAGAGCCGCTACTTCGACGTACTGGCCACCAACGCGCATGCGCTGGCCGTCTCGCCGCGCCTGGTCCCCGGATCGAACCGGATCCGGTCGATCTTCCTCGACGAGGAGGAGCGCGCGATCCACCCGGACCTGGACCGCTCGGCGGCCGGGATGGTCGCCGGCTTTCGTCAGTCGGTCGGAGCCGCCATCGATGACCCGCGCTGCGTGCAACTGGTCGGCGAGCTGTCGCTGGGCAGTGAGCAGTTCCGACGGCTCTGGGCACGCCACGACGTCAAGGTCCCCGAAGGCGCCAACGTCCGGCTCCTGCACCCCGAGGTCGGCGAGATCCACCTGCGTAAGGAGAAGCTGGTGATCCCGGGGACCGACGGCCAGCTGTTCGTGATGTACCACGCCGAACCGGGCAGCGACAGCGCGCGGTCGCTCGCGCTCCTCGGATCGCTCGCCGCGACGCGCTCACCCCAGTAGCGGGCGGGTCTCCTCCAGGGCCTGCTCGGTGAGCGCGCCGAGTGCCCGGAGATCGTGGCCGTCGCGATCACCCCAGACGGCGACGGCTGCGAACACGGCCCCGGCCAGCGCCTCGGCCCGTACGGCGGCAACGAGGTCCGGCGTACCGCGGTCGATGAGCAGCGAGCGGAGCTCGGTGGCCATCGCGGCCTGGCGGTCGCGGAAGACCCGCTCGATCCGCTCCTGGCTGAGCAGCTCGCGTCGGAGCCGGGCGACCTCGATCATCAGCTGCGGGTCGGTCGGGGCCGAGCTCAACGACTCCAACACCGAGCGGATCAGATCCTCGCCTGCCGGGCGCGACCTGATCGCTGTACGGAACCACGCGAGGCCCTCGACCAGGTCGGCGAACAACACCTCGTCCTTGGTCGTGAAGTGCCGATAGAACGTGCGCTCGGTGACGCCTGCCTCGGCCGCGATCGCCGGCACGCTGGCAGCCTCGAACCCGTCGGCGACGAAGTGCCGCAGCGCGGTCGCACGCAGGGTCGCTCGGGTGCGCTCCGCCTTGCCGGGTGCGTCGGTCACCACGCGAGCCTAGCATTTTGTCAGTACTGACATTTTGGCTCGATCGCTGCTAGCGTCGCTCCCATGCCCACCCCGGAGACCTCCGCGAGTGCCGACCACCCGGTCGCCACGCCGGAGCAGCACCAGCACGAGCTCGCAGCGCTCGAGCTCATCCAGCACCCCACCGTGAAGGCCGCCTACCGCGACGTCGCCGCGACCTGGTTGGCCCGGGCGAAGCCGTCGGACGTCATGCGCGAACGGTTCGAGGCGGCGTACGAGGAGGTGATGTTCTCGGCAGCGGTGTGGTCGTCCAACTCCGACCCGCTGCGCCCGAAGGTCACCACCATCACCCGGCTCGCCCACGAGGTCGAAGGCCACCGGATCCCCGGCACGCGCTGGGGCATCGACAACCCCGACTCGGTCTACCGGGTGATCCCGATCTCCGGTGAGCAGAAGTACGTCATCCGCGGCCGGGTCGGAGCGAACCGGATGACCGAGAACTACTTCACGCTGTGGAACGCGACCATGGGCACGATCGACGTCGTGGACGGCCGGCGGATGGAGGTGGCCGCCGATGGGACCTACGAGATCACCGTCGACTCCAGTGAGAAGAACGGCCGCACCAACCACATCACCTCCACCCCCGAGGCGCACGAGTTCTACATCCGCGACGTGCTGCTCGACTGGACCAAGGACGACGCGAACCACATCACGATCGAGCGGGTCTCGACCGGCTCAACCGGCGGTGGTGACCGTCCCGCACTGTCCGTGGACGAGCAGGCCGAGAGGACCGCAGCGATGATGGCGCACTTCGCCGACTTCACCGGCAAGCTGTCCTACGGGATGTCCAAGTCGCCCGCCAACCACTTCTCGCTGGCCTGGACCGCCAACCAGCACGGGGCGATGGTCGGACAGGTCTATGTGGCCGGCCGCTTCGCTCTCGAGCCCGGCCAGGCGTTCGTCGTGGACGTCGCCGACGGCGGGGCCGAGTACTTCACCGTGCCGCTCGGCAACGCCTGGGGCACGACCCTGGACATCTACGGATCGACCGGCAGCCTGAACAAGTCCCAGTCGAAGCCGAACGCCGACGGCACGTACACCTTCGTGATCGGGCCCGACAATCCCGGCGTCCACAACTGGATCGACTCCGATGGCCTGCGCGAGGGCTTCCTGACCCTGCGGATGGCCGAGTTCGGGCCGGGCGGTGCCACGGAGGATCTGGCGGCGACGGGTCGGGTGATCGCTCTGGACGACCTGGACGTCGAGCTGCCCGACATCGCGCGGGTCGACAAGGCAGGACGCGCCGAGCAGCTCGCCATACGCCAGGCCGGGTACGTCGCGCAGCGCCTCCCGGAAGGGGTGCTGGCATGAGTCGCTGGTTGATCACCGGATGCTCCACCGGCATTGGCCGCGAGATCGCCCGCGAGGCGCTCGAGGCCGGGCACCGGGTCGTCGTCACCGCGCGCCAGGTCGAGGCGATCACCGACTTCGTCACCGACTTCGGCGACCTGGCGATCGCGGTCGCCCTCGACGTCACCGACAAGGCCCAGATCCGCGCCGCTGTCGCGGCCGCCGAGGAGGCCGTCGGAGGCATCGACGTGCTGGTCAACAACGCCGGCTACGGCTACCTCTCAGCAGTCGAGGAGGGCGAAGACGCCGAGATCCGCGCCCTGTTCGACACCAACTACTTCTCCGTGGTCGATGCGATCCAGGCGGTGCTGCCCGGGATGCGCGCCCAGGGCAGCGGCCACATCATCAACATCTCCTCCATGACCGGCCTGGTCGCGAACCCGCCCAACGCGTTCTACTCCTCGACGAAGTTCGCGATGGAGGCGCTCACCGAGGCACTGTCCAAGGAGGTCGCCGGCTTCGGCATCAAGGTGACCGCCGTGGAGCCTGGTGCGTTCCGCACGGACTGGGCCAAGCGCTCGATGCACGAGTCCAGCAAGCCCCTGGATGCGTACGCCGAGGATGTCGCCGTTCGCAAGGACCTGATCAAGCAGTTCGCCGACCACCTGCCCGGCGACCCGCGCAAGGTCGCCGAGGCAGTCGTGATGCTGACCGGCTTGGAGGACCCGCCGCTGCGGCTGCTCCTGGGGCACGACGTGCTCAAGGCCGTGCGCGAGAAGATCGCGGACATGACCGCCTCGATCGACGCATGGGAAGCCACCACGCTCGACGTCAACTTCGCGCCGGGTACTTGATGTACGGGTTCTCCCAGCAAGCGCCGCTGCCCTCCGGGTTCGGTCTGCACACGACCGCCCCCGAGGTCCTCGACGGGATCGACCTCGCGGGCAAGCGCGCGCTGGTCACCGGCGGTTACTCCGGCATCGGCATCGAGATGGTGCGCGCCCTCATCACCGCCGGCATCGACGAGGTCCTGGTGCCGGCGCGCCGGGTCGAGCAAGCACGCGAGGCCTTGGTCGGCATCGACCGGGTGACGGTCGGCGAGCTGGACCTTGCCGACCAGGCCAGCGTCGCGCCGTACGCCGAGTCGGTGCTGGCAGCGGGCGGCCACCTCGACATCGTGATCAACAGCGCCGGGATCATGGCCACACCCGAGGGTCACGTCGGGCCGGGGTGGGAGCTGCAGCTGGCCACGAACCACCTCGGCCACTACGCGCTGATCAACCGGCTCTGGCCGCTACTCTCTGCCAACTCAACCGGGGTCGGCTCCCGGGTGGTGAGTGTGTCCTCGGGCGGGCATCAGTTCGGCGGGATCCGTTGGGACGACCTCGACTTCGCGCGCGACGGCTATGACAAGTGGCTGGCGTACGGGCAGTCGAAGACCGCGAACGTTCTCTTCGCCGTCGAGCTCGACCGGCGCGGCGCCGAGCACGGCGTCCGGGCGTTCGCGCTGCACCCTGGGGCGATCCTGACTCCGCTCGGGCGGCACCTGACCCAGGCCGACATGGAGGATCTGCTCTCCTACGGCAGCGACGGCCAGCCCCTGCTGCCAGAGTTCAAGTCACCCGAAGAGGGCGCCGCCACAGCGGTCTGGGCTGTGACGTCGCCGATGCTCGACGGCCTCGGCGGCCTCTACCTCGAGGACTGCGACGTCACACCGGTGGCGAACCCCGAAGGTCGCGTCACCGGCCAGGCGCTCGGCGTGATGCCGCACGCCAAGGACCCCGAGCAAGCCGAGAGGCTGTGGGCCTGGTCGGCCGAGCAGACCGGCGTCGACGCCTTCGCCTGACCACGACCGGGCGCAGATGTCCCACCGAAACGCGGCGACCGGGCGCAGATGTCCCACCGGGCCGAGCATCTGTGCCCTCTCGGCGTACTAAAGCGGGACATCTGTGCCCGCTCGGCGGTCAGCCGGCGTTCCACTGAGCCAGACGGCCGCCGTGGGAGACGGCACGGAGCCGGACCTCGGTGCTCTCGCGGTCCTTGCGGGCGGTGACCACGAGCAGCTCGTCGCCGCGGCGCAGAACAGTGCGGTCCTGCGGCACCATGGTCGTGCCGTCGCGGACGATCAGCGACACCGATGACCCCTTCGGGAGCCGGAGCTCGGCGACCTCGACGCCGTGCATCAGCGACTTCGGCGAGATCGTCACCATCAGCAGGTCTGCGGCGATCCGCTCCAGGGGCGCGGCCTCGACGTCGAGGTCGCGCGGCTCGCTGCGGCGGGCGACCTTGAGCACCCGCGCTACCAGCGGCAACGTCGGCGCGGTGAGCAGTGTGTAGATCACGACCATCACGAACACGATGTCGAAGAGCCGGGTCGCGTCATGGACGCCTGCCGAGAGCGGAATGGTGGCGAGCACGATCGGGACCGCGCCGCGAAGCCCCGCCCACGAGATGAAGCCGAGCTCGCGCAGCGGCATCGGCTGTACGACGGCCGCCACCAGCACCGAGAGCGGACGGGCAACGAACGTCAGCACCAACCCCGCGACGATCGCCAGGCCGACCGTGGACAGGCTGATCCGGCTCGGCGTGACCAGCAGGCCGAGCATCACGAACAGCCCGATCTGGGCAAGCCAGGCCATGCCTTCGGCGAACGACCGGGTAGCGGCCCGGTGCGGCAGCTCGGAGTTGCCGAGCACCAGCGCGGCGACGTAGACGGCCGCGAAACCGGAGCCGTGCGCGGTCGCCGTCGCGGCGTACGCCAGGACGGTGAAGGCCAGCACCGCCAGCGGGTACAGGCCTGACGAGGGCAGCGCCGCCCGTCGCAGCAGCCAGGCACCGCCGAACCCGATCACCAGACCACCGACGACGCCGACAACCAGTTCGAGCGCGACATGGCCGGCGAAGCCGGCGACGCTGTGATGCCCGGACGCGCTGACCAGGGTTACCAGCACGACCGTCGGGGCGTCGTTCAAACCGGACTCGGCCTCGAGCGTCGAGTTGAGCCGCCTGGGCAACGGCACCCGACGCAGCACCGAGAACACCGCGGCCGCATCAGTCGGTGACGTCAGCGCGCCGAGCAGCACGGCCAGCTGCCAGCTCATCCCGAGCAGGAGGTGCGCAACCACGGCGACGACACCCACGCTGACGGCCACGCCCAGGGTGGCCAGGGACAAGCCGAGCCTGACCACCGGCCGCATGTCCGACCATTTCGTGGTCAGGCCACCCTCGGCCAGGATCACCACCAGCGCCGCGAACCCAAGGGCGTTCGCCAACTCGGCGTCCGAGAAGCTCACGCCGAGTCCGGACTCGCCGATCCCGACGCCGATCAGCAGGTACAAGAGCAGACTCGGCAGCCCCGCCTTGCTCGACGCCCGGACCGCGAGGATCGCGACCAGGAGCACAGCCGTACCCGCCAGGAGACCCTGGTTGAGCGTGTGGACGTCGAGTGTCATGGAGGCACCTCGGCGATGGGGGCTGTGAACAGCATTCTAACGGAGCGCGCCGAGGCACCGGTCGGATGAGGAGGCAGCTCCAGCGAGCGGTGAGACTCTGGGCGGCGGGTGACGTCTCGACAGGCTCGGCGTCCGGACGCTTCGAGCTCAGATTTCTTCGCGTTTCGGTTGTCGAGCCTGTCGAGACATAGAACTTGTTCTAGTTTCCGCCTACGATTCCGCTATGAGCACCGCACTCCCCGAGGTCATGCCCGCATCGAGCCTGCCCGCGGACGTCGAGCAGGTCGACGTCGTCGTGATCGGCTTCGGCATTGCCGGCGGCTGCGCCGCCCTCGAGGCGGCCCGTGCCGGCGCGAAGGTCGTGCTGCTGGAGCGGTCCGCGACGTACGGCGGGACGAGCGCGATGTCCGGCGGCCACTTCTACCTCGGCGGCGGCACCGCAGTGCAGCAGGCGACCGGGCACGAGGACAGCGCCGAGGAGATGTACAAGTATCTGGTCGCGGTCAGCGAGGACCCCGAGCCCGAGAAGATCCGGGTCTTCTGCGACGACAGCGTCGAGCACTTCGACTGGGTCGAGGCGTTGGGCTTCCAGTTCGAGCGCAGCTACTTCCCCGGCAAGGCCGTGATCCAGCCCAACACCGAAGGCCTGATGTTCACCGGCAACGAGAAGGTGCACCCCTACCGCGACCTCGCCGTACCGGCCCCGCGCGGCCACAAGGTGCCGGTCCCCGGCGACACCGGCGGCACTCAGATGGTGATGGACCTACTCGCCAAGCGAGCCGAGGAGGCCGGCGTCGAGGTCCGCTACGAGACCGGTGCGACGAACCTGGTGGTTTCGAAAGGCTCAACCGGCGGGGAAGAGACCGTGGTCGGGGTGGCGTGGAAGAAGTTCACCGAGACCGGCGTCATCAAAGCGAAGTCCGTCATCGTCGCCGCGGGCGGCTTCGTGATGAACGCCGAGATGGTCGCCGAGAACACCCCTGCCCTGGGCGAGAAACTGTTCGTGCTCGGCAACACCTACGACGACGGGCTCGGTCTGCGGCTTGGCAAGTCGGTCGGCGCGCAGTTGAAATTCATGGACGAGCCGTTCATCACCGCGCCCTTCTACCCGCCCTCGCAGCTGGTCACCGGCATCGTGGTCAACTCCGATGGCAAGCGCTTCGTGACCGAGGACAGCTACCACTCGCGGACCTCGTACTACGTGATGCACCAGCCCGACCAGGCGGCGTACCTGATCGTCGACTCGGCCCACATCGAGCACCCGACGATGCCGCTATGCCCGTTCATCGACGGGTGGGAGACGGTTGCGGAGATGGAGGCGGCCCTCGGCATCCCGACCGGCAACCTGGTGCAGACCCTCGGCGACTACAACAAGCACGCGCATAACGGCGAGGACCCCGAGTTCCACAAGAACCCCGACTGGATCGCACCGCAGGATCACGGTCCGTGGGGCGCTTACGACCTGACCCTCGGCAAGGCTCTGTACGCCGGCTTCACCCTCGGGGGGATGCGCTGCTCGGTCGACGGCCAGGCGCAGCGCGAGAACGGCTCGATCATCGAGGGTCTCTACGCCGCCGGCGCCTGTGCCGCGAACATCGCCCAGACCGGCGCGAGCTATGCCTCCGGCACTCAACTCGCTGAAGGCTCCTACTTCGGCCGCCGGGCCGGACGGCACGCTGCGGCCGCCAGCGCCTGAACGACCCTGAGACGGGCCTTCAGGAACCGCAGTTACGATCTGCGGGTGCTCCGCCCTTCCCGTGTCACCGTCGTTGTGGCACTGCTGGCCGCGGTCGGCCTGATGACCTCGGCCTGCGGCCCGACGAAGTACATCGTCGGGAATGGAGCTCACAAGGCGCCCCCGGTCGGCACCGGCTGGCAGCCGGTGCCGCCGACCTCGATCGACCTGCCGCTGAGGCACCCCCTTACCGAGGACGCCAGCGTGCCGACCGGCAACGCCCCGATCTTGGTGAACATCTGGTCGAGCACCTGCGCGCCGTGCAAGGCCGAGATGCCGCTGCTGCAGAAGATCAACGCTGGCGGGCAGCTCCACGTGATCGGCTTCAGTCGAGACATCAAGACCGGTGCCGCCGATCAGGCGATCAACAAGGCCGGTGTCACCTACCCCAACTGGCTCGACACCGACGCTTCGATCGCTGTGGCGCTCGACGGCCGGATCCCGATCAACGCGGTGCCGACCTCGGCGCTGATCCGTGACGGCAAAGTCGTCGCCGTCCACATCGGCCAGTTCACGGGCCGCAAGGACGTGCTCGGCGCCCTGGACGTCAAGTGAGCCGCACCCGACCGGTCGCCCTGGCAGCGGCGCTGCTCGCGATCGGCCTGCTGGCGTCGGCCTGCGGGAGCACCAAGGAGGTCACCCTGTCGGCGCACCCGGTCACGCCACCGTGGACGATCGCGACCGACGCGCTGACGACCGACTCAGGAAAGCCGTTCGAGCTCGCGACGGACACCACTGCTCCACTGACGCTGGTGTTCTTCGGCTACACGCACTGCCCGGACATCTGCCCGGAGGTGATGGCCTCGATCACCTCGGGCCTGCGCAAGCTCAGTGCCGCGGACCAGAAGAAGATCGCCGTCTACTTCGTGACCTCCGACCCCAAGCGCGACACCGGCCCGGTGCTGCGGGCCTGGCTGGATCGGTACAGCCCCAAGTTCGTCGGCCTGACCGGCTCGCTGGCCGCGATCGCGCAGCTGGGCAAGTCGATCGGGATCTACGTCGACCAGGGACAGAAGCTGGCCAGCGGCGGGTACGACCCCAACAGCCACAGCTCCTTCGTCATCGGAGTCACCGACCACAAGGCACCGGTCTTCTGGGACGGCGATACCGCGCCGTCGCAGTTCGCGCACGACTTCACGTTCCTGCTCGACCACGGCGCCGAGCACCTGGTGTCAGCAGACAGCTGATCTGCCTGCCGCCGAGGCTGAACGGTGGTTAGATCCGAGCATGTCCTCCCGTGGTGCGCGCGTGGTCCTGGTCGGGTTGCTTGCCGTAGTCGTGCTGAGCTTCGCCGCACCGTCGTACGCGGATGGCCTGCAGGACTGCCTCAACCAGGGCACCAGCGCGGATGGCAGCCCGGTGACCTGCATCGACAACGGCGACGGGACGTACTCCCCGGTGTCCGGTTCGAACGACGACGGCGGCGGCGTCCCCGGTTGGTTCATCGGAGCCGGGATCCTGGTGGTCCTCCTCGGCATCGGCGGCGCGGCCTGGCGGGTGAGCACGGCGCGGCAGATGGCGACCGACGCCGGGATGGACCCCGACACGGCGACCAAGATGGCACTGTTCACCAACAACGGCCTCGACGCGACGTACCTGGCCGCGAGCCTGAAGCAGCCCGCCCACGAGTCCGAGCCCGCGACCAGCCCGTCGAAGCCTGCAGCCTCTGACCGGCTCACCGAGCTCAAGAGCCTCCTCGATGGCGGGCAGATCACCCAAGCCGAGTACGACGAACGCCGCCAGGCCATCATCAACGACGTCTGAACTAGCCTGACCCGGTGACCGGTCAGACCCAGCAGCGCCTCCAGGTAGCGGCGCGCGCCAACGTGCCGCCGTTCCATGTGATGGACCTGCTGGCAGCTGCCCAGGCGCGCGCCGCGAGCCATGGCGACCTGGTGAACTTCGTCGCTGGCCAACCGTCCACCGGCGCGCCACTCGCCGTGCGCGAGGAGGCCAAGCGGCTACTCGACGAGGACCTGCTCGGCTACTCGGTGGCGACCGGCGTACCGGATTTGCGAGCCGCGATCGCCGCGCACCACCGAGCGACCTCCGGCATCGACGTCGGGCCTGACGACGTGGTGGTCACCACCGGGTCCTCGGGCGGCTTCCTGCTCGCGTTCCTGGCGGCCTTCTCCGTTGGCGACCGGGTCGTGATGGCCCGTCCCGGGTACCCCTGCTACCGCAACGTGCTCACCGCGCTGGGCTGCGAGGTCGTCGAGATCGACTGCGGCCCCGAGACCCGGTTCCAGCCGACGGTGGCGGCGTTGGAGGACGTGCCTGGCCCGGTCGCCGGACTGGTGATCGCCTCGCCGGCGAACCCGACCGGGACGATGATCGATCCCGTCGAGCTCGCCGCGATCGCCGCTTGGTGCGAGGCCAACGCGGTCCGGCTGATCTCCGATGAGATCTACCACGGCATCACCTATGGCAGGACTGGTCAGGACGTCTCACGTCGAGACGGGCGCATCCCGCCCTCCTCCGTACAAGCGACAAGCTCGACGAACGATCTGACGGGCACGTCGTCGGCCTGGCAGACGTCGCGGACCGGCGTCATCTTCGGTTCGTTCTCGAAGTACTTCTCGATGACGGGCTGGCGGCTCGGCTGGATGGTCGTGCCGGAGGACCTGCGCCGTCCGGTCGACGTCCTCACCGGCAACTTCACCATCTGCCCGCCGGTGCTCTCCCAGTACGCCGCGCTGGCAGCGTTCACCCCCGCGTCGTACGCCGAGCTCGACGGCCACGTCGCCCGGTACGCCGCCAACCGCGCGATCCTGCTCGACGGGCTGCCCCGCCTCGGCATCGACAAGCTCGCGCCGGCCGACGGAGCGTTCTACGTCTACGCCGACATCGGCCACCTGACCGATGACTCCTATGGCTGGTGCCAGCAGGTGCTCGCCGAGACCGGGGTCGCGATGGCGCCGGGCATCGACTTCGACACCCGGCGCGGCAACGAGTTCGTCCGGATGTCGTTCGCCGGCAGCGCCGAGGAGATCACCACCGGGCTCGAGCGGCTGGCGTCCTGGCTGACCTGAACGCCGGTGGTGCGCCCGCGACACTCGGCCGCGGACGCACCAGGAATGCTGACTAGCCGCAGGCCGAGGTCACGTACGTCAGAAACTTCGTGACCTTGTCCTTGTCGCTGGCGCTGATGCTCTTCTGGTTGGCCTTGTCGACCAGGATCTCGAACCCGGAGCGCGCATCGTCAGGGATGCCCTTCGGGGTCCCGACCTTGGCCAGGGCCTTGGAGCCCGACTCCGGGTTGCTGAGGTCGAGACTCTGCAGCACCTTGCAGAACGAAGTCTTGCTTGCGTCGGTCGGGGCCGACTTGCCGGCCGAGCTGCCACCGCAGGCGGCTGTTCCGGCGAGCGCCAGACCAACCATGACGGCGGCCAGACGACGGGAGTTCGGGGACTTCAGGTTCACTTCTTCTCCTTGTTGATGGGTGGTACGAAAGCTGTGGTCAGGGGCGGTGGCGCAGCACGGAGCCGACGGCAGCCAGGGCTGCGAGCACGGCCAGTACGGCGGTGATCGTGAACCCCAGCCCGACGCCGCTGAGCAGCGCATCGGCATAGGTCCGTGGATCGGGCATCGGTCCGGCGACGTGCAGGCGGTCCTGGGTCCGCGCCGCAGCCAGGGAGGCGACGACCGCCACCCCGACGGTCCCGCCGACGGCCTGGAAGGTGCCGAGCAAGCCGGCCGCGACCCCGGCGTGCTGCTCGGGGACATCGGTCATCGCGATGCCGGCGTTCGCGACGAAGGCGGTGCCGACGCCGGCGCCGATCCCGATCAATGCCGGGAGCAGCACGTCGACATAGCCACTGGTCGCGTCGAACGCCGTCAGGAAGCCGGCACCGAGCGCGGTGGCCACGGATCCGACCACGACCAGTGCCGGTGCGCGCGCTGCCGTCATCACCCGGCGGGCGGCGAACGCGAAGGCCAGGACCCCGAGTCCCAGCGGCCCGAAGTCGAGTCCGGCGTGCAGCGCGGTGAAACCCCGGGCCTCCTGCAGCGCACGACCGGAGAGGAAGAAGGTCGGGTAGAGGCAGGCATAGAGCAGGCCCGCCACCAGGTACGCCCCCGACCGCACCCGGTGACGGAGCAGCCACAGCGGCAGGGTCGGCTCCGGAACTTGCAGCTCGATCACGATGAACAGCACGAGCAGTGCCGCCCCGAGGACCAGCGTGCTGGTCGAGATGCTCTCGCCCCAGTAGTGCGAACCGGCCCGGATCACGCCGAAGACGAGGCTGGCTAGCGCGAGAGTGCCGGTGGCGGCTCCGAGCAGGTCGACGCGACGTACGGCGCCGTGCGACTCCGGGAGCACCTGACGGGCCGTGGCGAGCACGAAGAGCCCGATCGGCACGTTGATCAGGAACACCCAGCGCCAGGACGCGACCTGGGTAAGCACACCGCCGAGGACGAGGCCCAGGGTGATGCCGACGCCGGCCATCGCGCCGTACCCGACCATCGCACGCGTACGACGAGGCCCGACCGGGCACATCGTCGTGATCAGCGACAGCGTCGCCGGCGTCGCCAACGCGGCGCCAGCGCCCTGACCGGCCCGAGCGCCGAGCAGCGCGACAGCGCCGGTGGCAAGACCGGCCAGCAGCGAGCAGAGGGTGAACAGCCCGATCCCGATGGCCAAGGTGCGCCGGTGCCCCAGGATGTCGCCGGCCCGTCCCCCGACGAGCAGCAGGCCGGCGTACGCGAGCGTGTAGGCATCGACGACCCACGCGAGCCCGGCGTTCGAGAGCGACAGGTCGCTCTGGATCGAGGGAAGGGCGAGGTTGACGATCGTCACGTCGAGGGTCGCCATCAACTGCGCGAGGCAGATGATCGGCACCGCGAACCGGCGTAGCGATCTGCCGTGCACCTGTGCCCGGTCAGGCACCACGGTGCCTGACGGGGTGGACATGGCTCTCCCTCCAGAGGTGGTGAAGCCCAACCTGGAGTCCTGGTCTGTCACCGATCTGTCACAAAAACCATGGCGGACCGACGGAGCTCCCGTGGTTGCATGCTCGGATGGAGTTCCGCGTTCTCGGGGAGCTGCGGGTCTTTGACGGCGCAGCAGAGCGGACCCCGCGGGGCCAGCGCTCCCGGGATCTGCTCGCCGTGCTGCTGCAGCGACGCGGTCAGCCGGTCGATCCGAGAACCCTGCTCGACGAGGTCTGGGGCACGGCCGCGCAGGGCCTGGAGGTCTCGGTGGTGCACACCCAGGTCGCGCGGGTACGTCGCGCCCTGGGCAACGCCGCGGTGGAGCGCTCCGACGCCGGCTATCGGCTCGTCGACGCCTGTATCGACGCCGACGAATTCGTCGATTCGGTGCGTCGCGCCCGCCAGATGAGGTCGGCCGACCAGGCGCTCGCGCTCGTCGAGCGCGCCCTTGCCCGGTGGCGCTCCGACTCCCCCTACGCCGACGTGACCAGCACGCTCGTCGAGGCCGACGTCGCCCGGCTCCGCGAGGTGCGCAGCGACGCCCGCGAACTGCAGGCGAGCGTGCTGCTGGATCGCGGCGAGGCGCACCAGGCTCTGGAGGTCGCCGTCGCGCTGGTCGCCGAGAACCCGATGCGCGAGCGCGGGCACGAGCTGCTGATGATGGCGCAATGGCGGCTGGCCCGGCAGAGCGATGCGCTGGCGTCCTATGACCGGCTGCGGCACGCGCTGCGCGACGAGCTGGGCGTCGATCCGGGTGCCTCGGCGCGCGGCCTGCACGCGCGGATGCTGGCGCAGGATCCGTCGCTGATGGCACCCGCATCGCCAGCGGCGGCGCTCGACGGGAGCCGGACCGCGCCACCGGCGCCGGCAACGCGCCTCGTCGATCGCGAGCAGGAACGCGACACCCTGCTCCGGCTCGTCGGAGAGCGCCGGCTGATCACCCTGGTCGGACCGGGGGGCGTCGGGAAATCCCGACTGCTCGCTGATCTGCACCAGCAGCTCGCAGGCATCCGGCCGACCGCATACGTCGATCTCAGCCCGGCCCCAGACTCCGATTCCGACCGGTTCACCGAGACCGTCTTGGAGGCGCTGGGGCTCTCGCTCGGCACTGATGATCCCAGCGGCTCCCTGGTGGCAGCACTCGCCGAGACCGACCTGGTCCTGCTCGTCGACGAAGCGGAGCGCAACCTGGCCGCGACGGCTGCGCTCTGCTCCCAGATCGCCGCAGGCTGCCCGGAGGTGACGATCGTGGTGGCGTCGCGGCGATCGCTCGACCTGGTCGGGGAGGCCATCATCGACGTACCGCCACTCGCGTGTCCGGCCCGGGGAGCCGACCCTCGAGCCGTCGCCGCATCCCCCGCCGTCCAGCTCCTCGCCGAGAGGATCGCCGACCACGCGCCGCTGGCCGACCTGGGCCCGCGCGCCGAGCTGCTGGCGGAGATCGCCCGCCGGGTCGACGGTCTGCCGCTCGCCCTCGAGCTGGTCGCCGGGCACGTCCGGACCCGGCCGATCAGCGAGCTCGCGGGCGTCCTCGCCGACCCGGTCAACCTGACCGCAGTCGAGGTCGACCGTCCCGAGCGACACCGCAGCCTCGGCCACGTTGTGCGCTGGAGCGTTGAGCGGATCCCTGCCGCCCAGGCGGCGGCGCTGCGGCGGCTGGGCGTGTTCGCCGGGTCGTTCTCGATGCAGGCCGGAGTCGCGGTGATCGGCACCGACGACGCCGAGGACTTGATCCGGGCGCTCGTCCGCGAATGCCTGGTGCACATGGAGCGGGCGGGCGGCGTGCTCCTGCTACGGCTGCTCGCTCCGATCCGGGACCTGGCCCTGGCCGAGATCGGCGCCGTCGAGCTGGTCGAGGCATGCCGTCGGCACCGGCACTGGCATGCCGAGCGCTGGCGCGGGGCACAACGCAGCGACGATCTGATCGTCTGTGTGCGCCACCACTACGACGACTACCTAGCAGCTCTGGAGTCGGCGCTCGAGGCTCGCGACGACGGGGCCGTCGCCGATCTGGTGATGACGGTCGGCTGGTTGTGGATCTACACCGAGCGGTCCCGGACCGGCATGGCCTGGTCGGACCGGGTGCTCGCCTCCGGGCTCCTGGACCCGGTGCCGGCTGCCCGGTTGCGCGCGCTGCGCTGCTCCTGGCTGTTCCACCAGAGCCCGGACCGCGTCGTGCCCGAGGTGGAGGCGGTGGCCGCCGTCCTGACCGAGGCGCGGGACGCGGCGTACCTGGCCATCGCGCATCTGTCGGCGTGCGCGGAGCGCCACGAGAGCGGCGACCTCGTTGCGTCGATGACGCACGGAGATCTTGCTGTCGCCGCGTCGCGGGAGGCCAGCGAGGAGCTCCAGGCTGACGCCTTGAGCGCGTTCGCCTGCACGGCAGCCGTGGCAGCTCCGGACGTCGGCGAGGCGGCTGCCCGCGAGGCCTGGGCACTCGTACGCCGGTCCGGCTCGCTGACCGCGATCAACGCCGTGGCCACCAACGTCTCGTGGGCGCTGCTCGGACTCGGCCGGCCCGAGGATGCACGCGACGTACTCACGCTGACGCTCGACGAGGGTCGCCGGCTCCCGGCGGAGGTCGCGGAGGCGCTCGGTCCCGACTCCCTGCCGGCGTTCCTGCGCCTCAACCTCGCCTGGTGCGAGCTGCTGTGCGGCGAGCCCGCGGCCGCAGTCCGCAGCTTCGCGAAGGTCCTGGAAGCCAGCCCCGACGCGGTCGAGGATCGCAAGGGGGCTGATGTCTTCGTCGGCGCCGCCGCCGCCCTAGCCGAGCTCGACGACCCCGCAGCGCCCGAGCTGCTCGCCGGCGCCGCCACCTTGGTCGAGCGCACCGCCCTGACCTTGATGCCCTGGCAGGAGAAGCTGCTGGCACAGGCGATCGAGCGTGCCGGTGGCCGGGATCTCTGGTCCTGGAGCGAAGATCTGGTCTCCGGGCAGCGTCTCGCCGACCTACTCGCCGGCGCCAGCGGATCGGCGGTCATGACAGGCCGGTGACAGGCCGCCGGTGTGCTCTCAGGGCACGTCCGTCCCACCTCGGGGGCCGGACCTGACATCTGGGAGAGATCTACATGCGTTCCGCAAAGACCGCCATCACCGTGCTCGGAGCAGTGGTGGTCCTGCTGCTAGCAGGAAACACCGTCGCCCAAGCCACCACCGGCCGCTCGCTGCTGGACGGCAAGACCAGCAGCTCCGGACGCCTCACCACGATCAAGCGCACCACCACCGGGCCCGCGCTCGCGGTGCATACCCGGTCGAGCGGCAGCGCGCCGTTCGCCGTGAACGGCACCGGCAAGGTCCTGCACCTCAACGCCGACCGCGTCGACGGTCTGGACTCCAGCAGCCTGCGCACCCACAGCTACCTCTTCACGCCCGAGCGTTTCACCCGCCAGTCCGGCGTCGAGTACACGCTCCCGCTGCCCAGTGGCAGTTACCTGATCACCTACAGCATGCTGTTCTCGAACCTGTCCGGGGACGACGGCGTCGAATGCTTCATCCAGCAGGGCATCGACAACGGGTCTACGACGAAGTTGGTCGGGCTGTCCTCACAGGTCGCGAACAATACTTCGTGGCTTCCCGGGCTGAACGGCACCGGCTTCGTGACCAAGACGTCGAGCCAGCCGGTCTCGGTGATCTGCAACACCGAGAACTTCGACGCGACCTTCGACAACGACCCGGGGACGCCGTTCCAGATCGTCGCCACGCCGACGACGATCGCGAGCTCGCACAGCATCGGCGCCGACCAGGACCGGGCCAGGGTCCGCCTGCCCTGACCCTTCGGGCTCCGTCGCCGTGAAGGGGCGGCGGCGGGGCCCGTCGTCAGCCTGAGCCGCTCCCCTCAGCGCGCGGTAGCCCCCGCCAACTGATCGAAGGCACCCCGTCGACGCAGGTCCAGGGGCGAAGGCCGGCGGTGCAAGCGGCCGTCGAGCAGGGCGGCGGCCTCCTCGCCGCGACCCGACTCCACCAAGCACAGCAGCAGCGTCTCCTCGATCACCTCGCGCTGCGCAGCCGAGCCGCCGACCCGGACCAGCGCGGGCAGCAGCTCGGCGAAGATCGTGGCCGCCTCGTCCCAGCGTTGCTCGACCAACGCGACGAACGCATCGCAGACCGGTACGACGACGGTACGCATCGTGAGGTCTTCGGAGCGGCCGCAGTGCTCGCGGAGCCGCTCGAGCAGCGACAGGTCACCGCGGGCAGCGAGCGCGACCGCAGCATGCACGGCGATGAACGGGGTCTGCGGTGCGATCAGGAGCGTCTCGTCGACAGCCTCGAGGACCGTCTCGATCGGCGGCGGCGCACTCTCGCCGACGAAGACCGCCGGCAGCGCCAGACCGGAGCCGGCCACGTCCCAGTCCGACAACGCGACCCGCCACCGCCACAGCAGCGAGGCGGCGTCGACCAGCCCGCGGATCCCGCTCACCGCTGGCGGGGCGAGCTGCGAGTAGTAGCGGCGGCGTACGGCTTCGGTGTCGCCGAGCGCGAGCTCGTGCAGGGCCGCGTGCCAGGAGAAGTGCGCCCGATGGCTCGCCGAGCGACCGCTCTCCGCGACCCAGTGGTCGAGCCAGACACGACCCTCCTCGTGGAAGCCGGACTCGTACATGACGTGTGTCTGGGCGTGTACTGCATGCCCGGAGGACGGCTCGCAGGACAAGGCGGACTCGGCAAGCAGCCCGGCCTCCTCGAACCGGCCCTGGTCCTGGCGGATGAAGGCCAGCAGCGAGATGTACCACCAGTGGTCGCCGTAGGACGGAGCCAGACCGTCGACCAGGTCCCAGGCCTCGCGCTGCACATCGGTCACCCCGGAGAACGCGATCGTCGGCACCGCCGCCGAGACGGCCAGCACGTCACGCGGGTGGTTCGCGATGTGCGACATCAGCGCCGTCTGCCCGTCCTTGCGCGACCCTCCGACGCGACCCACGACGGTGCGCACGAAGCTCGCCTCGCGGGCATCGCCACGTCGACCGACTGCCTCCCGGGCGGCATCCAGCGACTGCCGTACGTCGGTGTGCGCGCCGGCCTCGTAGCCGAGCATCGCGAGCGAGGCGTGCGCCAGGGCGAAGTCCGGATCGATCAGGGTGGCGTCACGGATCAGATCCTCGCCACCATCCTGGAGCCGCAGGACCCGCTCCAGACCAGCGTTGTAGGCCGCAGCTGCTTCCGCAGTCGTCGAGAGCGGCAGACCCAGTGGGTCGCGCGGCCGGGCGATGGGGTGGTGACCACTGACCAGGCGCCCGTCCTCGAGGCGGCGCGGCAACGGCGCGACCTGGTCGAGCACCGCAGCAGCCAGGTGGGCTGCCTGGGTCCGGATCTCCGGGACCGCCGTGGTCTCCCAGAGCTCGCCGCGGCGCAGCGAGCCCAGCGTCCAGATCGGGGCGTCGGTCGACCCTGCCCCATCGAGCAGGCGGCCGTTGCGGGTGACGAGGCCGAGCCCGGTCTCCGACACGGTTGCCAAGGGGCCGCTGGACCTCGCGAGAAGCAGCTGGTCGATCAGCGGGTTGCCGAGGAGCCGGACGTCGCTCTGCGGGCCGGTGCAGTTGATCACCCAGCCAACCTCGCGGACAGCGCCATCGGACAGGCTCACCTGCAGCCCGCCGGCAGCCAGAGGCTCAGCGTCGACGACCTCGGCGGCACTGACGTGCAACCGCTCGGCAGCCCGGAGCTCGCGCAGCACCACCGCGCTCGAGGGTGCCATCCGATGCCGCAGCCAGTTCCACTCACCGGCAGTGCCGGCCAGGAACCGCGTGCGGTCGTCCTCGGTGAGCCGCTGCCAAAGCGCCGCGACGCGGAAGCGGAGGCCATCGATTGCCGGGCGCCAGTCTCCGGTTGTCTCGACGACCGAGGCGACATAGCGGCGTACGTCGGCCTCGATCTGGTCCAGGCCGGCCCCCCAGCCCTCCACGTCGGGGATCGCGGCCAGCTTCGGCTCGGCGAGGTGCACCCGGGGCAGCCGGCCGCGTCGCGACACGGCGTACACGTCGCGGTCGGGTCGTCCGTGCGATCCGGTGACTGACAGGATGACGTCGACGCCCGTCAGGCCGATGCCGACGAGCAAGACGTCGGCCGGACCGCTATGGTCGCGCCGGACCACGTCGAGTGCGCCCGGCGCCCACGGGTCCGGGATGAAGAACGGCGAAGCCCGCAACGAATCAGGCGCCCAACCGGTGCCGGCTTCGGGCAGGCCGGTCGCGACCACGAGCGCATCGGTCAGGATCTGGTCGCCGTCGCTGGTCGTCACGGCGAGGCCGTCGGGCCGGCGGCGTACGCCGACCGCGCGGGTGCGCCGGTGCTGGACCGTAGCCAGACCGCCGGCGGCACGCTCGGCCTCGGCGAGCTGGTCCTCGAGATACAGCCCGAACTGGCGGCGCGGCACGAACGCCGTCGGGCCGCCGCGGGTGTCGAACGACTCCTGCTCGCGCCAGGCGACGAAGTGGCCGGGGTCCTCGGGAAGCGCACTCATCCCGGACGCCGGCACGTTGAGCAGGTGCTGATCCTCCGCCGTCCCGAACGCGACACCCCGGCCGGCTCGATCGGCAGGATCGACGAGCACCAGGCGCAACGCGGTCTCGCGCCGGGCAGCAGCGCGCAGCAGGTGGAGGGCAGTCAGCGTCCCGGCGGCGCCGCCGCCGACGACGGTCACCAAGGGGCGCGCCCCTGCAGGCCATGTGCTCATCGCTGCCATCTCCGAGCTTGGGTGATGTTACTCGATTATCTCTCCTATTTTACTATACATTATCGCAAGGCTGGCGGAGCCCCCACCGATCGGCTCAGGCGGAGAGAGCCCCGGTCAGCACGAGGACGAGGTGCTCGACGAACCGCTCGTGGCCGAGCCGTTGACGGACGCCCTCCTCGCGGGCGCGCGCCCGATCGGCGAGGGCCGCGGTCAGGAACGTCACCATCAACGCCGTCCGCTCCCGGGTAAGCCCGGTGCCCAGCCGCGGTCGCAACAACGCCTCCAAGGAGGCGAGCTGCGCACCGATCGCGGTGCCGGCCAAGACCTGGTTCGGCCGCCCGGTCGCGATCCCCGACCAGACCGCGAGCTGCTCCATGATGCGCAGGAAGTCCCGGCCCTCCTCGCTCCCGAGCAGGTCCGCGGTCGGGGCCACGATCACCGCGACCACCTCCGCCAGTCCGGCTCCGGCAGCCGGCAGCTCACGCCGCTCCTCCATCGCCGCCATGTGCTGGACGACGATCGCCTCCAACAGGCCCTGGCGGGAGCCGAAGTGGTAGCCGACCGCGGAGTCGTTGCGCTGACCTGCGTCCCGGACGATGTCGCTCAGCTTGGCGCCGGCGACCCCGTCGCGAGCGAAGCGCTGCTCGCCGGCGCGCAGCAGCCGGGCTCGGGTCAGGGTTGCATCACGGGCCACGGCACCAGATACTAACGATCGATGCTAGTAACGTGATCCGTTAGAAAGAATATCTATGACCCACCCTGTCTACGACCCGCTTGATGCCGGCTTCCTCGCCGACCCGTACCCGGCGTACGCCTGGCTGCGCGACTACGAGCCCGTGCACCACCGACCGGCGACCTCACAGACGCCTGCGTTCTGGGCGCTGTCGCGGTTCGCCGATATCTGGGACGCGGTGCGGCAGCCGGGCGCCTTCTCCTCCGCCGAGGGGCTGACTTTCTTCCCCAACGAGATCGCCCTGCTCGGGCTGCCGCCCAACATCGTGATGCTCGACCCTCCGCAGCACACCCGGCTGCGGAGCCTGATCGGGCGTGGCTTCACTCCGCGCCAGGTGACCCGGCTGGAAGACTCGATCACCCGGTTCGCGCGAGCGCGCTTGGACGAGATGGCCGAGCGGCACCGTGCGGGCGTGCAGGTCGACCTGCACCGGGACTACTCCGCGACGGTGCCGACCTTCGTGCTCGCCGAGCTGTTCGGCGTGCCGGAACCCGATCGCGAGCGGTTCGGGCCCTGGGTACGCAATGTGACCGCGCTGCAGGACGCGACCCTGAACGGCGGCGGCCTCGATGCCCCAGAGCGCGCGGACGGGATCGGAGCCGTCGCCGAGTTGCTCGCGTACTTCTCCGACGTGATCGCGCAACGGCGGAGATCGACGTCGAGCGACGACCTGATCGGTGCGCTCGTCGCCGCCGAGCTCGACGGCGAACGGCTCACCGACTGGGACATCCTCGGCTTCTGCTTCGTAGTGACCGCCGGCGGCAGCGACACCACGGCTGCGCTGATCTCCCATGCCGTGATGCTGCTCGACGGCGCCCCTGAGCAGCGCCGACTGCTGCTCGAGGACCCCGGCTTGATCGCGCCCGCGATCAATGAGTTCCTCCGGGTCGAGTCGTCGGTCCAAGCGCTGGCGCGGGCGACCACCGAGGACGTCACCCTTCACGGCGTGACTATCCCGGCCGGCGAGAAGGTGATGATGCTCTACGGCGCCGCGAACCGGGACCCCCGCGAGTTCGGAGACGACGCCGACCGGCTCGACGTACGACGCGAGCCTTCTCGGCACCTCGCCTTCAGCAGCGGTCCGCACTTCTGCATCGGGAACCATCTCGCCCGGCTCCAGGCGCGCGTTGCCCTGACCGAGCTGCTCGCCCGCTATCCGTGGATCGGAGTCGATCCCGCGGCCGGAAGCCGTCACGAATCCGCCTTCGTGCGCGGGTGGACCTCGTTGCCGGCGACGGACCTGGGCTGAGCCCGCGGCGGGCAGGGTCCTAGCATCGTGGGCATGAACGTCGCCCGTACCCTGCTCCCGCTCGCTGTCGCCGCCCTGGTCCTCGCGCCCGTCGCAGCCGCCGACGCGCGGCCGGCATCGTTGCCCGACCGGGCAACCACGACCGACATCCTGCACGACGTCGCGGCGTACCAGATCGGATCGTCGGTCCCGACCAAGGTGCCGACGCGGACCAACGGGGACCTGCGGGTCGTGCGGGTGACCCACACCGCCTCCCGGGTCCGGATCGCGACCACGTTCGTCGACCTCTCACCCGGGGGCAACCTGCAGGAGCACGACTTCGCGATCCGGACCCCCAAGGCGCTCTACGACGCCGAGGTGTTCGCGGTCCCGGGCCACTGGCGGGGATCAGCAGCGCTGTCCCGCGGCAACCGGCAGCGCTCATGCCCGAAGATGACCTCGACGATCGACTACACCAAGAACACGACCGTGCTGGTGGTACCGACCTCCTGCCTCGGAGCGCCACGTTGGATCCGCGCTGGCGCCGGGATGACGATCGTGTCCGGCACCACCCAGTACGCCGACGACGGCCTCTCCGGCACCGCCGGCGACGTGCTCACGATCGGGCCGAAGCTCTACCCCTGAGGACTACCTCGGGAGGCGTTATTTCTTGGCGAGGAAGGCGCGCATCGCCTCGCGCGCCTCGTCGGAGGAGAACAACCGAGCACTGAGGTCGATCATGTCCTCGGCGTTCGCCTCGAGATAGGCGAGCAGGTCGCGGGACAGCACCTTCTTGGTCTCCCGGAGGCCCTGGGGGTGCGCCTTGGTGAGTTCGGCGCAGGCCGCCGCGACCGCTGCGTCCAGCTCAGCGGCCGGGACGCTGCGGGTGACCAGGCCCATCGCCGCCGCCTCGGCCGCATCGAACGTGCGCCCGGAGAGGAACACGTCGTACGCAGCCCGGCTGGTCAGCCGCGGCACCAGCGTCAACGAGATCACCGCCGGGGCCAGCGCCAGCCGTGACTCGGTGAGCGCGAAGCTGACGTCGTCGGCACAGATCACCAGATCGCTGGAGGCGACGATGCCGAGTCCACCCGCGCGGACCGGGCCGGCCAGGCGGGTCACGATCGGCTTCGGGTGCAAGAGGATCGTCCGCTGCAGTTCGACCAGAGCCCCGGCACCCTCGGTCATCGAGCCAGCGGCAGCCTCGGAGAGGTCTGCCCCCGAGCAGAAGACGCGGTCCGCCGAGCGCAGCACGATCACCCGGACCTCGTCGTCCTCGGCAGCCTCCTCGAACCGCTCGAACAGCTCGTTGATCAGCTGCCGCGACAGTGCGTTGCGGTTGTGCGGCGAGTCCAGCGTGATCGTCGCGACGCCGTCGGCAGCGCCGTAGTGGACCAGCTCAGTCATCAGCATCTCCGTTGAGTTGGGGCTTGTGGGCCTTTGAGTTGGGCCTTGTGTAGGTACGGCGGGAACACAACCCCCGATTCAACCGACCACAAGGCCCAACTCAACGAGGTTTAGTAGGACTTGGGCAGGCCCAGGGAGTGCATGGCGACGAAGTTGAGGATCATCTCGCGGCTAACCGGGGCGATCCGGCCGACGCGGGCGGCGATCAGCAGGTTCGCCAAACCGTACTCCGAGGCCATCCCGTTGCCGCCGTGGGTGTGGACGGCGACATCGAGGGTGTTGCAGGCGGCCTCGCCGGCGGCGTACTTGGCCATGTTGGCGTACTCGCCGGCGCCCATGTCGTCGCCCGCGTCGCACAGCGCCGCCGCCTTCTGCATCAGCAGCCGGGCCTGCTCGATCTCGATCTTCGACTTCGCCAGTGGGTGCGCGATGCCCTGGTGGGTGCCGATCGCGTCCTTCCAGACCGTGCGGGTCTTCGCGTAGTCCACGGCACGGCCGAGGCCGTAGCGGGCGATGCCGTTGGAGAAGGCCGCGCCCATGATCCGCTCCGGGTTCAGGCCCGCGAACAGCTGCCACAGGCCGCCGTCCTCATCGCCGACCAGGGCGTCCGCCGGAAGCCGTACGTCGTCGATGAAGACCTGGAACTGCTTCTCCGGCGCATGGAAGTCCATCGGGATGTGCTGCCAGGACAGGCCCTTGGTGTCAGTGGGTACGACGAACAACGCCGGCTTGAGCTTGCCCGTCTTGGCGTCGGCGGTGCGCGAGACCACGAGCACGTTGTCAGCCTCGTCGATGCCGGAGATGAACACCTTCTGGCCCTTGAGCACCCACTCGTCACCGTCCTTGGTGGCGGTAGTGGTGATCTTGTGACTATTCGACCCGGCGTCGGGCTCGGTGATCGCGAACGCCATGATCGTCGAGCCGTCGGCGATCCCGGGCAGCCACTTCTGCTTCTGGGCCTCGGTGCCGCAGCGGGTGATGATCGTGCCGACGATCGCCGGGCTGACCACCATCATCAGTAGCGGGGCGCCAGCAGCGGCTGCCTCCTCCAGGACGGCCGCGAGGTCGCCCATGCCGCCGCCCCCGCCGCCGTACTCCTCGGGGATGTTGACGCCGAGGAAGCCGTGCTTGCCCATGTCGTTCCACAGCTCGGTCAGCTTCTCGCCGTTCCGGGTCTTCTCGGCGACGTAGGAGTGCCCGTAGCTGCCGGCGAGCTTGGCGACGGCCTCGCGCAGCGCAGTGCGCTCCTCGGGCTCGGTGAACGCGATGGTGGTCATGCTGACTCCTCGTTGGTTGTGCTTGGTGCCGACTCTTCTGACGCCACGACGGCGAGCACGTCGCCCGCGGCTACTTGCTGCCCCACCGCGACGGCGATCTCCACGACGCCGTCGCCAGGGGCAGTGATCGAGTGCTGCATCTTCATCGCCTCGAGGACGAGCAGCGTCTGGCCTGCCTCGACGGCGTCGCCGGAGGCGGCCTGCACCGCGATGACGGTGCCCGGCATCGGCGCGAGCAGCGACCCGGCGCTGACCTGCTCGGCCGGGTCCACGAACCGCGGCAGCACCCGGTACGACGCGGAGCCGAGCCCCGAGTCGACGTGGATCTGCGGGCCGACGATGCGGACGGCATGAGCAACCCGGACACCGTCGACCTCGAGCACGACCTGCTCGGGCGAGGCCGAGACCACGGCGGTGTCGTCGGTGAACCCGTAGCCGGTGCGGCCGCCGTACCAGAGCACCTCGATGTCCTCGCCGCCTGCAAGCGGTGCGAGCACCGTGCGCTGCGGCTGCGAGACGACGTTGCGCCAGGCAACGGGGATGCCCTGCTGGACCTGGCGCTCGGCACGATCCAGCTCGGCAGCGGCAACGACGGCGGCCTTGGCTGCGCTGGCGGTCGCGGTCGGTCGACCGACCAGGTCGAAGCTGCCGAGGAAGTCGGTGCTGACCTCGCCGCCCAGGACCTTCTCGTCGCGCAGCAGCCGGATCAGCAGGTCTCGGTTGGTGACCAGCCCGTGGATGCGGGCGCGTTCGAGGACACCGGCCAGCGTCCGGAACGCCGAGTCGCGGTCAGGGCCCCAGACGATGACCTTGGCGAGCATCGCGTCGTAGTGGGTGCTGACCTCGCTGCCGGAGACGAAGCCGCTGTCGAGCCGGCTGCCGTAGGTCAGGAACTGCTCGAACGCGAGGTCGGCGGGGATCTCGAAGGTGTCCAGTACCCCGCTCTGCGGCTGGTAGTCCGCGGCCGGGTCCTCGGCGTACAGGCGCACCTCGACGGCGTGGCCGCGCGGGTCGGTCGGAGCGCTGGGCACCGGGCCGCCCTCAGCGACCCGGATCTGCGCCTCGACCAGGTCGATGCCGAAGACGGCCTCGGTGACCGGGTGCTCGACCTGGAGGCGCGTGTTCATCTCCAGGAACGAGATCTTCGCCTCTCCGCCACCGGAGGTTGAGCTCGTTGCTTGCCCTGAGCCTGTCGACGTGGACACCATGAACTCGACGGTGCCGGCTCCGACGTACCCGATCGCCTGCGCCGCGAGCCGGGCGCCTTCGTGCAGTCTGTCGCGCACCGTGTCCGAGAGTAACGGAGCCGGAGCCTCCTCGACCACCTTCTGATGCCGGCGCTGCAACGAGCAGTCACGTTCGCCGAGGATGACGACGTTGCCGTGGGTGTCGCCGAGCACCTGGACCTCGACGTGCCGGCCGTTCTCCAGGTACGGCTCGCAGAACACGGTCGCGTCGCCGAAGGCGGAGGCCGCCTCGGTCGAGGCGAGCTCGACCTGGCCGGCCAGGTCCGCGAGGTCGCGGACGATACGCATGCCACGACCGCCACCGCCCGCCGAGGCCTTGACCAGCAGCGGCAGGTCGGCCTCGGTGGCGCTCGCCGGGTCGATCTGACCGAACACCGGGACTCCGGCGGCGGCCATCAGCTCCTTGGCCGCGATCTTCGAGCCCATCTTGTCGATGGAGTCGGGGGTCGGCCCGATCCAGGTCAGCCCGGCAGCGAGGACGGCGCGAGCGAAGCCAGCGCTCTCGGACAGGAAGCCGTAGCCCGGGTGGATGGCATCCGCGCCTGAGCGTCGGGCGGCCTCGATGATCAGATCGCCGCGGAGGTACGTCTCGGCAGGGGTGCTCCCGGGCAGGCGGACGGCGAGATCGGCCTCGGCGACGAACGGAAGGCCCGCGTCGGCGTCAGAGTAGACGGCGACCGTGCCGATGCCGAGGCGCTTGGCCGTGGTGAACACGCGACGGGCGATCTCGCCGCGGTTGGCAACCAGGATCTTCGTGATGGTCATGTGGTTTCCTTTGCGATCACGTCACCGCTGTCTCGACATCCCCGTTGCGACCTCGTGCCTCGGTCGCAGGGGCTGCTCGACCTGACGGCACTCACGTGCTCAACTCGTTCCTCGTTGATCACTGTGCCGTCACATGCGAAAGACGCCGAAGCGGTCTGTGCCCTCGATGGGCTTGTTGTTGATCACGGACAGGCAGATGCCCAGGACGGTGCGGGTGTCTCGGGGGTCGATGACGCCGTCGTCGTAGACCATCCCGGACAGGAAGTACGGCATGCTCTGCTCCTCGATCTGGGCCTCGACCATGGCCTTGACCGCGCTGAAGCCCTCGGCGTCGAACTCCTGCCCCTTGGACTCCGCGGACTGCTTCGCCACGATCTCCAGGACGCCGGCGAGCTGAGCGGGACCCATGACCGCCGACTTGGCGCTCGGCCAGGTGAACAGGAACCGCGGATCGAAGGCGCGGCCGTTCATGCCGTAGTTGCCGGCGCCGTACGACGCGGCCATCACCACGGTCAGGTGCGGGACCTTGGAGTTGCTGACCGCGTTGATCATCTGGGCGCCGTGCTTGATGATGCCGCCCTGCTCGTACTCCGCACCCACCATGTAGCCGGTGGTGTTCTGCAGGAAGAGCAGCGGTATGTCGATCTGGTTGGCGAGCTGGATGAACTGCGTCGCCTTCTGCGCCTCCTCGGAGAACAGCACGCCCTGGGCGTTGGCGAGGATCCCGACCTGGTGGCCGTGGATCTTCGCCCAGCCGGTCACCAGCGAGTTGCCGTAGAGCGGCTTGAACTCATCGAAGACCGAGCCGTTGTCCGCCGAACGGCCGTCGGCGATCCGGGCGATCACCTCGCGCGGGTCGAACGGCTCCTTGAGGTCGGTCGGGATCAGGTCGAGGAGCTCTTCGGGGTCGGCCTCGGGCTCGGCGAAGGCAGGCCGCTCGTTCGTCGAGCTTGTCGAGGCGCGGTGGCCCTTCTTGGTCTGGTTGAGCCGCGCGACGATCCGGCGGCCGATCCGGATCGCGTCGTACTCGTCGACCGCGAGGTAGTCGGCCAGGCCGGAGACACGGGCGTGCATCTCTGCGCCGCCGAGGGACTCGTCATCGGACTCTTCGCCGGTCGCCATCTTCACCAGCGGCGGGCCGCCGAGGAAGACCTTGGCCTTCTCCTTGACCATGACGGTGTAGTCGCTCATCCCGGGGATGTAGGCGCCGCCGGCGGTGGAGTTGCCGAAGACGAGGGCGATCGTCGGGACCCGTGCGGCTGAGGAGCGGGTGATGTCGCGGAACATCTTGCCGCCGGGGATGAAGATGTCCTTCTGGGTCGGCAGGTCGGCGCCGCCGGACTCCACCAGGGCAACCGTCGGCAGGTTGTTCTCCTCCGCGATCTGCGAGGCGCGGAAGCCCTTCTTCAGAGTCCACGGGTTCGAGGCGCCGCCCTTGACGGTCGGGTCGTTGGCCGTGATCAGGCACTCGACGCCCTCGATCACGCCGATCCCGGTGACCACGCTGGCGCCGACGGTGAAGTCCGAGCCCCAGCCCGCCAGCGGCGAGAGCTCGAGGAAGGCGCTGCCCGGGTCGATCAGCAGCTCGATCCGCTCGCGGGCGAGGAGCTTGTCGCGTTTGTGGTGCCGCTCGACCGCGCGCTCGCCGCCCCCGAGCACGGCTTGGGCGTGCTGGGCGTCGAGGTCGGCGATCTTGGTCAGCATCGACTCGCGTCGGTCTGTCTCGGTCGTCACGTCCCCATCGTCGCTGCCATCACAACAAACAGTCAAGCCTGACTTTATCTTTCCGAGACGATGGCCTCGGCGCGGTCTACGCTCAGCCGAGAGCCTCTGAACGGAGAGATCCATGGCGCGTCGTACCTCGGGCATCATCGCCTCGCTCGCCCTGCTCGTCGGCGGGCTTGCCGTGACGTCGTCGGTCGCGCCGGCGGTTGCCGCCCCCGATGACCCGGTCCCGTCGTGCACGTCGCATGCTGCGCCGTGCCTGGTCTCCTTCACCCGCGACGGGGCGGCAGTCGACCCGTCGGCGTACCGCGTGGCCTGGAACGAGGAAGCGCCTGGCTCCGGCTTCTACAGCTGGTACTTCGAGAAGTTCCAGGGCAGCTTCTGGAACGCCGAGCTGGGAGCAGACGAGATCGGCCACACGTACGCCGTGACGTTCGATTTCGGGACCTTCAACCCGCGTACCGCCGGCGGCCTCGCCCTGCCGGAGACGTCCAAGCCGGTCAGCTGGTCGACCAGCGGCTCCGACCACCGGATCACGCTACGGGCCTCCCCGATCTACCGGGTCCTGGGCTGCACCGGCGAACCGACTACCTGCCCGACGACCGCGACGCCTGGCGACGAGACGCACGGCTGGCTCTCCGAGGTCGTCAACGACGGCCGTTGGTTCGGGGAATCCGCGGCGGAGCACGCGAAGATCGCCGGCTTCTACAACCTGCGCAACACCGACGTCGGCTCCGATCCGCCGGTGCTCACCACCAACGCCGCGACGGGTGATCGCGCCTTGGTGTTCACGTTGCAGAACACACATGCCGACTCGATGGGCACGGTGTTCTCCGGCTTCGCGCACCTGCGGCTGCCGGACGCGATGCTGCGTGACGTCTACGGCGTACCGGACCCGGACACGATGACCTCGACCAGCCTGCTCACCACGATCAACGGCGGCGTCGGCACCATCACGATCCACCCCGAGGCCGGCCATGCCGCGATGCTGATCGACATCACCGGCGTCACCTTCAGCAAGCGCACCCTGAAAGTCCTGCTCGGCACGATCGTGCCCACCAAGCCGACGTCGGTGAGGGGCAAGCGCCGCAACGCGCACACCGGTGTCGTGCGCTTCGCCGCCTCGCACGCGCGCGGCTCGCGGGCGACCGGCTACGTCACCCGATGCTCGCGTCCGGGCTCGAACCGGACGGCGCACAGCAAGCACGGCATGGCCGTGATCCACCGGTTGAAGGCAGGCAAGCACTACACCTGCAAGTCGCGGGCGGTCTCCAAAGCCGGCAACAGCCCGTGGAGCTCCTCGGTCCGGCTCTGACCGCGTCTGGGTGATTTCGACAAGCTCAATCAGCGGCGGTGCGGCCGGCGCGCACCGAGCCGCCGTCGGTTGAGCCTGTCGAAACCATGGCGACGTCGCTAGGAGGCGTAGCCCAGCAGCCGCGCTGCCAGATCCGCGCGGACCTCGGTCGCGCCGCCGCCGATCGGCAGGATCCGGGAGTCCCGGTAGTGCCGTTCGACCTCGGTGCCGTGCATGTAGCCGGTGCCGCCGTGGAGCTGGACGGCTGAGTCCACCACGGCCTCGCACGCCTCGACCGCGGTCTGCTTGGCCAGACATGCCTCCGCAATCACATTCTCTCCGTTGACATGCCGCTCGATCACCTCGTGCGTATAGCTGCGCGAGATCTCGACCAGCCGCCGCATCTCGAGCAGCTTGTGGCGGACTACCTGGTTGGCGATCAGCGGCTTGCCGAACGTCTGCCGGTCCCGGCAGTATTGCGCGGTCAGCTCCAGCGCCCGTCCGGCGATCCCGTAGCCGTGGACCGCCAGGCCGATCCGCTCGACGACGAACTGCTCGGCGATCTGGTAGAAACCCGAGTTCTCGGCGCCGACCAGGTTGGCCGCCGGCACCCGTACGTCGGCGTACCCGAGCTCGGCGGTGTCGCTGCAGTGCCAGCCCATCTTCTTCAGGGACCGGTCGACGATGAAGCCGGGGGTGCCCTTGTCGACCACGATCAGCGAGATGCCGGCGTGGCCAGGGCCACCGGTACGGACGGCGGTGGTCACGAAGTCGGCCCGCACGCCGGAGGTGATGAACGTCTTCGCGCCGTTGACGACGTAGTGGTCGCCATCGCGGACCGCCGTGGTGGTGATCCCGGCGACGTCGGAGCCGCCGTTCGGCTCGGTGACCGCGAGCGAGCCGATCAGGTCACCAGCCAGGGTCGGGCGCACGTAGCGTTCGATCAGGTCCTCGCTGCCGTTGGCGATGATGTGCGGCAGCGCGATCCCGTGGGTGAACAGTCCGGCCATCAGGCCGGAGGATGCACCGGCCGCGAAGAACGCCTCCTGCATCGCGGTCGCGTCAGCCAGGTCCCCGCCCTCGCCTCCCGCATCCTCGGGGAAGCCGAGCGCCAGCACGCCGGCCTTCGCCGCCGCTTGGTGCAGCGAGCGCGGGATCTCCCCGGCGTCCTCCCAGTCCTGCAGGTGCGGCGCGATCTCGCGCTCGACGAACGCCCGGGTGCTGGCCTGCAGCGTGCGCCGGTCCTCGTTGTACAGCGTCATCGGATGACCTCGTTCACAGCAGCTCCTCGGGGATGTGCACGTAACGGGACCGCAGCCACTCACCGACGGCCTTGGCTTGCGGGTCGAACCGGGTACTCGCAGCGACGCCGTCGCCGAGCAGTCCGCGGATCAGCACGTTGACACCGCCGAGGTTCGGCAGCGGGTAGACCTCGACGGGCAGATCGGCCGACTCAGGCAGCAGGGTCCGGATCGCATCCGGGGTGATCAGCCGCAGCAGCCAGCCGATCCGGCGATCGCGCTTGGCCTCGTCGACGCCCGCCGTCGGTACGCCGACCCACAGCCCGACATTGGCATCGCCGCCTTTGTCGCCGGACCGGGCATGGACGAACGTGCCGAGCGGGTGCGCGGCGGCCGGTGCATCCTGCGTCGGGGGGACGGGGCTGATCGGGTCAGGCTCGACGTCGGTGGCCGGCGGGATCGTGGTCGCCGCGGGCGGCTGGTCGATCGCGATGGTGCTGCCGTCCCAGAGGTGCACCGTCTCGGTGACCTCGTCGCGGGCGACGTACGCCGGCCGGTAGATCCCGTACGGCGACCCGCGACCGGGAGGCGCCGTCAGCGTGAAGCCCGGGTACGACGCGAGAGCGAGCTCGACGGCGGCCGCGGTGAACGGCTTGCCGACCGCCTCGGCCGACGGGTCCTTGACAGTGACCCGCAGCAGGCACGACGCAGCCTCCTCGGTGTCGGCATCGGCGAGCGGCTGGGCGCCGAGCGACCAGTCGACGCTCGCCGGCCGGTTCTCAGCCAGCCGGGCGTCGAGTTGAGTGCGCAGCCAGGCGGCCTTCGCCTCGATATCGAGACCGGTGAGGACGAACTCCATCTGGTTGCGCCAGCCGCCGAGCTCGTTGACGCAGACCTTGAGCTTCTCCGGCGGCGGGGTGCCCTTGACACCGCTGACCTCGACCCGATCCGGGCCGACCTGGCTCAGCCTGATCGACGCGAGGTCGGTGGTGACGTCAGGCCCGAGGTAGAGCGTCGACTGGACCTCGTAGACGAGCTGCGCGGTGACGGTGTCGACGGAGACCACGCCGCCGGTGCCAGCGTGCTTGGTGACGACGAAGGACCCGTCGGCGGCGACCTCGGCAAGCGGGAAGCCCAAGGGGGTCGCGTCGCGCGGCAGGTCGAGGAAGCCGGAGAAGTTGCCGCCGGTGGCCTGCGTCCCGCACTCGATGATGTGCCCGGCGACGACGGCACCGGCCAGCTCGTCGTACGACGTCGGCGTCCAGCCGTGGTGAGCGATCGCCGGGCCGACGACGACCGAGGCGTCGGTGACCCGGCCGGTCACCACGATGTCGGCGCCCTCGGCCAGCGCGCGGGCGATCCCGAACGCGCCGAGGTAGGCGTTGGCGGTCAGCGCATTGCCCAGGCCAAGATCGGCCGCCCGTGGTGCGAGGTTGTCGCCGTCGACGTAGGCGATCTTCGCGTCCAGCCCGAGGCCGGCCGCGACCTCGCCCAGCTTCGCGGCGAGGCCGGCAGGGTTGAGCCCGCCCGCGTTCGCGACGAGCTTGACGCCGTTGTCCAGCGCCAGGCCCAGGCAGTCGGCGACCTGGGCGACGTAGGTGCGCGCGTAGCCGAGGGTCGGGTCCTTGAGCTGGTCCTTGCCGAGGATCAGCATCGTCAGCTCGGCGAGGTAGTCGCCGGTCAGGTAGTCCAGGTCGCCACCCTCGAGCATCTCGCGCATCGCGGAGAGCCGGTCGCCGTAGAAGCCGGAGCAGTTGCCAATGCGGGCGATGCTCACGCCGTCGCCTCGCGTCCCGTGCCGGACGGGCCGGCGAACGCCTGGGCGATGTCGAGCCAGCGGTCGACGTCGGCTCCGGTCGCGACCAAGTCGAGGTCGTCGCGGTGCCGGCGCTGGGTGACCAGCAAGCAGAAGTCGTACGCCGACCCAGTGAGCGTCTGCGCCGCATCCTGCGGCCCGTAGGACCACACCTCGCCGGACGGGGCGACCAGGTCGATCCGGAACTCCTCGGCGGGCGGCTCGAGCTCGTGGACGCTGTAGGAGAAGTTGCGGGTCCGCACGCCCAGGTGCGCGACGTGCCGGATCCGATCGGTCGGCACGTACGTCGTCCTGAGGGCGTCGGCGATGTCGAGCCCGTGCGCCCACGTCTCCATGAACCGTGCCGTCGCCATCGACGCGGGACTCATCGGCGGACCGAACCACGGCAGCTTCTGGTCCTCGGGGTACTCGCGCAGCATCGTCACGAGTCCGGGGCGTCCGGTCTTCCAGCGCGCCAGGATGTCGGCGCTGGACGCCTTGGCCCCGGCGTACGCCTCGGCATCGACGAAGCCCGTCGGGTCCTCGAACCCGCGCAGCACCAGCGAGTCCCAGGCTTCCTTGTCAGTGCCGGCGGCGATCGCAGCCTCGTCGGTCCACGCGAGGTGCACGATCGTGGTGGCGATGTCCCAGCCCTCGGCCGGGACCGGCGTACGCCAGCCGGCCTCATCAAGCGGTGCGACCAGGGTCTGCAGGGCGTCACCTTCGGCGGACAGGTCGGCGAGGACTCCTTCGAGTACTGCGGCTCGACTGGTCATGTGCTCTCCTTCGTCCTGCGCGGAAGCTCGTCGTCGAGCACTTCGGCCCAGCGGTCGAGGATCCTCGATCGCCGCGCCCGGTCGTTGCTGATGGTGTTGGCAAGCCCGAGGCCGCGGATCAGGTCGAGTGTCGCCTGCACCAGCTCGCGGGCGCCTGGCTGGGACTCGTCGACGTCGAGCATCGTCACGGTCAGCCGGTGCGTCTCGCGGCCGGTTATCCGCTCGAACGGGCCGAGGGCTGCGAGGAGGGCCTCATCGGAGCGGGCCGCGACCCAGAGCTCGAGCGCGGCGACGAAGACGTCGGAGGTGAAGTGGTCGCCGAGCATCTCCAGGACGGCTCGAGCACGCCGCGGCCCGGTCGGGAGCGCAGCAGCGGACTGGGACAGCTCGTCACGGCGCACCAGCGCGAGATGCTCGACCGCGGCGACGACCAGCGCGTTCTTCGTCGGGAAGTGATGCAGCTGGGCGCCGCGGCTGACGCCAGCGCGCTGCGAGATCATGGTGGTCGACGTCCCCGCCCAGCCATGCTCCGCCAGGCACTGCACGGTGGCCTCGAGCAGTCGCAGGCGCATCGCCCGCGTCCGCTCCTCCTGGGTCACCCGGGTGGCGGTCACGGTGCCATCGTTGCCTGGACGCCAACAAACAGTCAAGCCTGACTTTTAGTTGGGCAGCCCGACCAACCATCGCCGCGGTCAGGGTCGTCGGTCTCAGGGCCGGTGCCGGCCACCGCCATTGAGTGGACAACGGCGATGAGCGCGCCGCACGCGAGGAGAGCGATCCAGATCGCGCGCTCTCGCGTGATGACGTGAACGTCACCGCGAGCAGCGAGCACCTTGATTCCCATTTCTTCCCAGGAAAGGCCGATCAGTTACTCGGTAACCCTGCGTCTGTTTTCGGAACCGATAAGGCTGATAACGTCTCGCCAGGCTAAATGATCGGCTCCAGCACACTGAATGCTCTAGCGTCGGCGCAACCGATCTCAGGAGGCCCCGTGTCCAACTCGAACCCGCCGACTCCCCCGCCGTACGGCGGCGAACCGACACCGCCGACACCGCCGACTCCCCCGGGCCCCGCGGTTCCGCCACCGCCGGCGTATCCGACCTACCCGGTGGCCCCCCAGACACCGCCACCGCCTCCGCCGACCTACGGACAGCCGCCGACCTACGGCCAGGCACCCGCCTACGGGCAGCCCAGCCCCTACGGTCAGGCTCCGGCGTTCGGCCAGCCCAACCCGTACGCCGACCAGACGCCGTACGCGCACTGGGGCCTGCGTTTCGCCGGAAACCTGCTCGACAGCCTGCTGATTATCCCCGGCTACGTCGTCGCGGAGATCGGGCTCGGGGTCGCAGGATCCGACACCGCCTCGAGCGGCGCCAAGACGACCGGTGGGATCATCGCCGCGATCGCCGTGATCGGCCTCCTCGCGTTCGTGATCTGGAACCAGTACATCCGCCAGGGCCGCACCGGCCAGACACTGGGCAAGTCCTGGGTGAAGATCCGGCTGGTCAGCGAAGAGACAGGCCTGCCGATCGGCGGCGGGGCGGCGTTCGTTCGCTCGCTTGCGCACATCCTTGACGCCATCCCGTGCTACCTAGGCTTCCTCTGGCCGCTCTGGGATGCCAAGAACCAGACCTGGGCAGACAAGATGATGCACACGGTGGTCCTGACCGGGAACCCCAGCCAGCCGCCTGCTGCGCCGCAGTACCAGACCACCTGACGAATCCCGGTGAGCCGACGCGCTGTCGGCTCACCGGGTCTTGCCTGTTTGCTCGCGCCTCGCTGCTCGACCGGTGGCGGCCAGCATGGCGAGGACAGGTCAGCTCTGGCCTGCGCGCAGGTGCGGCTTGAGCAGGGTCGACCAGGCGTTGGTGTTCTGCTGGTACTCGGCCGGGCAGCGCTGCAGGCGGGCGTCCGGGAGGATCCCCATGTTCGCGACGATCTGCATGTCCTTGTCGCTGGACCCCGCCACCTTGCAGGCGATGTCGTAGAACCGCTGGACGCTGAGCGAGTGCTCGTCGGCGTACTGGGTCAGGTCGGGCTCGCCCTGGTAGCCCTGCAGCTCGCGGAAGAAATTGGCAGCGTCGTAGGCGTACTGGTCGCCATGCGGGACCGTGTCCGTGAAGAAGTAGGTCGCCATCCCGTCCACCGAGTCCTCTTCGCGACCGGTGATCGGAATTTCGAAGACGTCGACGAACGCGTGGCCGAGCTCGTGGACGAGCACGAAATCGTTCACCGCAGCCCACTCCCTGCCGAGCTCGGTGTTGGAGATCTTCGGGGTGTTCGCCTTCAGCAGGTCGGCGGTCAGGTTGGCGAAGTCGTAGTAGAGCGTCACTGTCTTGGTCGACGGGTCGTAGTGCGGCGAGCCCTCGCCGCTGGTGACGTGGATGGTCAGGTCGACCGGGAAATTGAATCGGTCGGAGAGACCCTTGGCGATGTCGTCGATCGCGCCGTCCTTGAGGATCTGCTCAGCGAAAGCGTCCGGGCTCTCGTTCTCAGCGGCGGCGACCTGGCCGACGTACCCGGAGTCGGTGCTGTCAGCCGGCGGCGGGTCGTAGACGACCGTGATGACGTGCTTGACCGCGGCGGTCTTGGTCGCCCTCGGCTTGGCGTCGTCGGTCTTGCCGGAAGAGCCGCAACCGGCCGCGAGAAGGACCAGTGCCGCAAACGGGGCGAGGTATCGGAGTGCACGCATGGCCGGGATCCTAAGGGTTTCCTGAGAAACGCCGGTTGAACGCCGGATCCAGATCTAGACCGCCCGCCTCGCAGCCCCGGAAAGTCCCCGGCCCCCGTACGGCGAACCGTACGAGGGCCAGGGTCTCTGTTCCGATCAGTCAGCTGACGTTGACCACGACCGTCGTGCTGTGACCCGCGTAGGTCACGGTGTAGATATGCGTGCCCACGTTGTTGCCGTTGCCCAGGCTCACCTTGAACTTGTGACCGCTGACGGCCCCACCGGAGCGCGCTGCCCCGTTGTCAGTGAGCTTGAAGCCACCCAGCGCCGGGAGCGGCGCAACGGCGGTGCCGTTGAGGACCACCGTGCGCTTGCTGGCGTTGGCACCCTTCGAGACGGTCGCACTGAAGTTGATCAGCGGGTCCGCCGGCGGGGCGCCGATGGTGATCGTCACGGTGCTGGAGACGGCCGCGTGGGTCGCATCCTTCACCGTGTACGGGAACGTCGCCGTCCCGTAGAACCCGAAAGCCGGGGTGAAGGTGACCTGGTTGCCGTTGACTGCCGACAGCGAGCCGTTCGACGGGTTGTCCAGCGGACCGGCCGTGTAGGTCAGCGCGTCGTTCTCGTTGTCGTGACCTGCCAGCGTGACCGTGACTGCGCCGCCCTGGAAGCTGCCCGCACCGGTGACCGGGCTGGCCGTCGGCGCAGTGTTACCCGCGAAGGTGTACTTCGTGGTGCCGATCGTCATCGAGTGCAGGACGCCATGGCCCAGCGCACCCGAGCCGAGCGACCAGCCGGCCGCGAGGATCTTCGCGTTCGGGAACTTCGCACGCCACTCCGAGAGCAGGCCGTGGTTGGCCGAGCCGAAGCCTCCGGTGTGCTCGGGAGCGTCCGCCGCAATCTGCGGGGAAGCCGCGTTGCTGAGCCACCAGTCGAGGCCGTAGTTCACAGTGCCGTCGCCGTACAGCGGCTCACCGACCAGGATGCCGTCAGCTACGCCGTCACCGTCGAGGTCGACGACCAGCTGCTCGCCCACCGGGTAATTGCCCTGGCTGAGATCGGTCGTGTAGTCCATCGACGGCTCGCCGGCGCCAGCCAGCGGGGTGTTGACCGCGAAGTAGCCGGCTGCCTTGTCGGTGTTCCAGGTGCCGCCGGTCCCGTTCGAGCCGGTGTCGGTGCTGCCGTCGGTCTTGATGTCGACGCCACCGCCCGGGGTGGTCAGGAAGGTGTTGTGACCGTTGGCGCGGGTCTGGCTCTGGTCGACATCGGAGGGCGAGAGGACCTTGGTAGTCACGGCCTGCGGCCCGGTGAAGGTGTAGGTGTCACCGCCGATCACGAAGCTCGAGATGAACCCGTTGCCCTTCACGCCCGAGCCGAGCGACCAGCCGCCCTGGATGACCTTGGCGCCCGGGAAGGCAGCGTGCCACTGGGCCAGGGTGCCGTTGTTCTCGGAACCGAAGCCGCCGGCGTGCGACGGGGCAGCGTCCTTGACGAACTGCGCCGAGCCGCTGGAGAGCCACCAGTTGGTGCCGTACAGAGCAGTGCCGTCGGCGTACACAGGCTCCCCGACCAGGGTGCCGTCGATGCTGCCGTCGCCGTTGAAGTCAACCTTCAGCTGCTCGCCCGGACGCAGGGTCTGGGCGCCGTTAGCGGTCCAGTTCATGACCGGTTCGACAACCGCAACCGAGGCCAGCGACTTGTTCACGTCGAAGTAGCCGGTGGCCTTGTCGGTGCTGGTCGTGCCGGTCGTGTAGACGTGCACGGTGCCGTTGGCGAAGTCGTTGTGGCCCGTGGCGCGGGTGTCGGTCTGGTCGACCAGGTTGGCCGGGACGACCCGGGTGGCGGCCTGCGCCGGCTGGACGCTCACGACGATCCCCGCGGCGATCAGGGCGCCAACAGCGACACCCACCGGCACGCGGTAGCTCTTGAACGCGCGATGACGCGCGCTCAGTAGTGACTGGGACATGGGAGGTACCTCTCTGGAACGTGCACCGGTCCGAGCCCTGGGAGCGGCACGGACCCCGACTTTCGGAATGCTCGTTCTTGAAACTAAGCCCGGCGTTCGACACCACTGCGAACAGGGCTAGACAGGCACGCGAACAGGGTTGACCACCAAATCCGACAACCCGCGCAAAGCCCGCGAAGAACCGGCTGAATCGTGCCGAATGCCGCCTTGAGGAACCTGGAACTGCGTGAAACCGACATGAAGCCGCCATGAAACCGGGCGCCTGCACAGTGGCTCCTGACCGGCCACGGGGCCGGTCATGAAGGAGCACACGATGCCCACCACCCAGAACTCACCAGCCGTCAGCGCGAGCGGTCTGGTCAAGACCTTCGGATCGTTCACTGCTGTCGACGGGATCGACCTGGAGGTCCGCCAAGGCGAGATCTTCGGCGTGCTCGGCCCGAACGGCGCCGGTAAGACGACGATGCTCAAGATGCTCGCCACGATGCTCAGCATCGACGCCGGGTCCGCCGAGATCTTCGGGGTCGACGTGGCAAAGGAGCCGCACCGGATCCGGCAGCTGCTCGGTGTCACCGGACAGTACGCGTCGGTCGACGAGAACCTCACCGCGACTGAGAATCTCTGGCTCTTCGCGCGGCTCCAGGGCGTCTCGAGCAAGGAGGCGAAGCAGACCGCCGCACGCCTGCTCGGGCAGTTCGCTCTGGAGGAGGCCGCGAACAAGCAGATCTCTCAGTTCTCCGGCGGCATGCGCCGGCGCCTCGACCTGGCCGCCAGCCTGATCACCCGGCCGCCGCTGATCTTCCTCGACGAGCCGACCACCGGCCTCGACCCGCGGACCCGCGGTCAGATGTGGGACACCATCCGCGGCCTGGTCGCGGACGGCAGCACGATCCTGCTGACCACGCAGTACCTCGACGAGGCCGACCAGCTCGCCGACCGGATCGCAGTGATCGACCGCGGCGTCAAAGTCGCCGAGGGCACCCCCGACGAGCTGAAGACCTCGGTCGGCAACTCGACCCTGCAGCTCCAGCTCAGCCTCGGCGCGGACCAGGCGCTGGCCATGGACGTCGTACGCCGCATGGTCGGCGAGGAGCCGGTGCTGACGCCCGAGTCAGGCCGGCTCAACGTCGGCCTCGCCGAGGCCGACCGTGCCGCCGACGTACTGATCGGGCTGCGCCAAGCCGGCGTCAGCATCGCCACGGTCAACGTCGACAAGCCCACCCTCGACGAGGTCTTCCTCGCACTCACCGGTCACGACACTGGCGAGGAACCACCCGGCGAGCCCGGAAACGACGAAGCCGGCACCCACCACGAAAGGGAGGCTGTCCGATGACTGTCATCGCCACGCCCGTGCGACGCGACCCTGCGGAGTTCGTCGCTCGCACCTCTGCCCGCACCACCCTGCGCCAGACGATCAGCCAGACCATGGCGATGGCCTGGCGCGCGACGAAGAAGATGCGCCGCAACCCGGAGCAGTTCTTCGACGTGACGATCCAGCCGCTGCTGTTCACCGCCATGTTCACCTACGTCTTCGGCGGTGCGATCAGTGGCGACGTGAAGTCCTACCTCCCGGTGATCATCCCGGGCATCCTCGCCCAGACGGTGCTCACCACCTGCATGGCTACCGGGGTCCAGCTCCGCGAGGACATGGACAAGGGCGTCTTCGATCGGTTCAAGTCCCTGCCGATCGCGCGCATTGCCCCGCTGGCCGGGCCGATGATCGCCGATCTGCTGCGCTACACGATCGCCGCGACGCTGACGTTCACGGCCGGCTTCGTCATGGGCTACCGCCCGGGCGGCGGCTTCTTCGGTGTCCTCGGCGCGATCCTGCTGGCGATCTTCACCGGCTGGAGCCTCGCGTGGGCCTTCACCTGGATCGGCACGATCTCCAAGAGCGCCCAGGCGGTGCAGGGCTTCTCGATGATGATCCTGTTCCCGCTGACGTTCCTGTCCAACGCGTTCGTCGGCGTCAACACGCTCCCCCAGGGCCTGGCCGACTTCGTGAAGGTCAACCCGGTCTCGCACCTGGTCACCGCCGCCCGCGATCTGGCTAACAACGGCCAGGTCACCAGCCAGGTCGGCTGGACCCTGGTCGCCGGTCTGATCGTGATCGCGATCTTCGCGCCGCTCTCGGTCCGCAGCTACAAGCGCCACCTCTAGCAGAGTTCGTTCGTCGCGCTTGTCGAGACGTCTCGGCAAGCGCGACGAACGCGCCTACAGACTGGCGACGAAGGCGCGGGTCTCGGCCAGCAGGTCGGGGCCACGCAGGTCGTCGAGCTCGGCCTGGATCTCAGCGAGGAGACCGGGCACGAGCTCCTCGACGTGGGTGGCGGTCCGGTCCCAGTCCATCGTCGGTACGCCGCGGTTGAAGGCGAACCGCTCGGCGAGCACCAGCAACCGGACCGCGTCCCGTTCAGCCATCGCGCCGGCGTACAGGCCCCAGGAGCCGAGGGCGAACAGCGCGACCCCGCAGTTCGGGAAGTCCAGGTAGGAGTAGTCCGGGTCCAGCACCCGGTCAACCCGCTCCAGCGCAGCGGCGAAGGCCTTCGGCCCGTAGTCGACGTCGTCCGGCGCATACCGTGCGTACGCCGCCAGCGCGGTGCCCTCGGCGAAGATCACCCACGGCGGCTCGAGGTCCATCTCCGGTAGCCCCGGCAGCCGCAGCTCACGGATCCGTGTCACTGCCGCTCGGTAGCCGGCGAGCCCGGCCTCGATGTCGCCTTCGGCCAGGGCCAACTCGGCGACGCCGAGGTCGATGATCAGGCGGGCGCCGAAGATCGACTCAGTCTCCTCGATCCCATCCAGGCGCTCGATCTCGGCGCGCGCGCCGACCAGGTCGCCAGCGGCAATCGCCGAGAGAGCGAGCAGGGCCCGCATGCTGACGGCGTCGTCGAAGGCTCCGAGCCGGTCCAGGACCGGCAGCGCGGCACCGGCGTGCACGACCGCGAGGGGCCGGCGGCCGACCTGCATCGCCAGCTGGGCGACCTGGGTGTGCAGGATCGCCTGCATCCAGGGCCCGTCCGCCGGCTCGGTCAGCTCCAGAGCGCGTTCAGCAGACTCCAGTGCGGCGAGCGGGTCACCGTTGTTCTCCAGTGCGTGACTGCGCCACTGCAACGCACCGACAGCGAGGAACCGGTCCGTGCTCTGCGCGTGCTTCTCGAGGCTGACCAGGAAGCCTGCAGTATCGGCGGCGTCGAAGTCCGACATCACCGTGACCAGCGCCGCCACCCGCGGGTCGCCATCGCCGGGGCCGAGCCGGCGCAGGTGATCGCGCAGCTCCTCCCCGGACGCGTTATTACCGATGATCGCGTTGTTCACCGTCATCGCGATCGCGATCCGGGCAGCCTCGGCGATCGCCGGCGCCGGCATCCAGTCGCGGACCGCATCGGCGACGGCCTCGGTCAGCACGAAGATGCGCGGATGGTCGCCGAGGATCATCCAGAAGGTCCCGAGTGCCGCGAGGATCTGCACCACGGTGTCCGGATCGGGGGCCGCCAGCGCCTGGCGCAGTACGTCGGCGAGGTTGTTGTCCTCGGCTCGCAGGGCGTCGACCGCGGCGAACTGGCCCGGGCCCATCAGCGCGTTGGTATGCATCCCGGCGTACGCCACCGCCCAGTCGCGATGGGCCTTCTGGGCGACCTGGTCCTCGCCCGCGTCGACGAGCTGCATCCGTCCGAACTCGCGCACGGTCTCGAGCATCCGATAGCGGACCCCACCGGGCACGTCGACGACGGTAAGCAGCGACTGGTCGGCAAGGTCCTGCACGGCGTCGAGCGCCTCCGGTCCGAGCACCGCCTCGGCAGCGGCCAGGGTGAAGCCGTCATGGAACACCGAGAGCCAGCGCAGCGCCCGACGCTCCCGCTCCGCGAGCAGGTTCCACGACCAGTCGATGACGGCGAGCAGGGTCTGGTGCCGGTCCGGGGCGCTCCGGTCGCCGCCGCGCAGCAGGGCGAACCGGTTGGTCAGGCGACGCGCGATATCGGCAACCGACATCACCCGGACCTTCGCCGCCGCGAGCTCGATCGCCAGCGGCAGGCCGTCGAGGCGCGAGACGACCTCCTCGACGGCGTCGCGGTCCAAGGCGACGTCGGGGCGCGCTGCTTCGGCGCGCTGCTCGAACAGCGCGATCGCGTCGTCAGTGCTGAGCTCGCCCAAGGCGTAGACCCGCTCGGCCGAGATCGCCAGCGGCGCCCGGGTCGTGGTGAGCACCCGCAGCCCACGGGTGGTAGCGACCAGGTAGGCGACCAGGTCGGCGACGGCGGCGATGATGTGCTCGCAGTTGTCGAGGATCAGCAGGGCCGGCGAGGCGTCGAGGTGCTGCGCGATCCGGGCCCGTACGTCGGCCCGCTGCTCCGTGGTCAGGGCACGGCGCCCGCTGACCGAGTCCCGGACGCCGAGCGCCGAGCCGACCTCGCCGACCAGGTCCTCGCCGACGGTGACGCCGACCAGCTCGACGAAGTGCACCGTCGGCGCCGGGTGCTGGCGCCCGATCACGTGGGCCAGGCGCGTCTTGCCGAGCCCGCCCGGACCCAGGATCGAGACGACCCGCGAGCTGCTGAGCAGGCCGTGCAGCCGGCGTACGTCCTCATCGCGGCCGACCAGCGTGGTGGCCTCGTAGTGAACGCCTTCGCGTACCGGACTGTCCAGCGCGAGCAGTTCGGCGTGCAGCCGCTGCAGCTCGGGCCCGGGGTCGACCCCGAGCCTGTCTGCCAGAGCCGACCGGTATTGCTCGAACCGCTCTAGCGCCGCACCCGCTCCGGAGACGGCAGCCTCGCTACGCAGCAGGTCGACGAGGAGCGCCTCGTCACCCGGCCGGTCCGCCCAGGCCGCGGCGAGGACCGGAAACGCGAGGGCATGCGCACCGGTGCGCGAGTCCGCGCTCGCCTTGATCGAGCGTGCATCGTCCAAGGCGTCGTCGACGTCGCGGCGCAGCTCGGCCAGCGGCCCTTCGCCGGCCGTGGCCGCCGACGTCACCGGAGCCAGGGCGATCGCCTCGGCGGCAAGCCGCCCGGCGGCATCCGCGTCGGAGTCCAACGCCGCGCGCGCCGCGCGGGCCCGGTCGAGCAGGAGCAGTGCGTCGACGGCGTCGGTCGCCAGACCGAGCCGGTAGCCGTCGCCCTCGCGGACCACGGCCTCGGGACCGCACGCGGTGCGGGTGCGTGAGACCAGCACCTGCAGCGCCTTCGCCGGGTTCGCGGGTACGTCGTCGCCCCAGACCTCCGCGACCAACTGCTCGGCACGCACCGCACGGGGGCTCGCAGCCAGCGCCGCGAGCAGCGCCTGCGCCCGGTCGCCGACCACCGGCTCGCCGTTCCAGCGCACGCCGTCGAGGAGGGTGAGAGCGGTGGCCACGAGCCAAGTCTAGGGACGGGACCGCCCGCCGCGCCCGAGCCGGACGATTCGGGCAGACCACCCCCGGCCCAGTAGATTCGCCCCCATGGCCAGGGAGCGACCGGAACCGACGGACGCCCAGCAATTCTGGATCACCCTCGTCGGGTTCGGCATCCTGGTGCTGTTCCTCGGCCTGCTCTTCGGCCAAGGCATCGCCGAGCAGTTGCAGAAGACGCCGACAACCCGGCTGGGGTGGCTGTTCTTCGGCTGGATCCTCGGCGGCCCGCCGTTCGCCTACGCCGCGCTGATCTGGAACGAGCGCGGGCGGATGCCGAGCCGCCGGTTACGCGGCCGGCTCACCCTGGCCGCCGGCTGGATGAGCCTGAGCATGCTGATCGTGCCGTCGCGGGTGACCTCGGTCGAGGCGCAGTTCGGCGAGGGCTCGATCGTCGGGCACCCGCTCGCCGCCGGCTGGACCTGGGGTTTCGCTGCCAACGTCGTCGTCTTGATCTTCGGGGGCGCCGTGCTGCTCATCCAGCGCCAAGCGGTTCCTGGGGGTCTGACCCGCGCCCAGAAGCAGTTCACGGCCCGGTTCCTGGAGGCCGTCTGGCTGGTCCTGCTGGTCGTCTCGCTCGGCTTCGCGCTGTACGGCAACGGCAGCGGACTGTTCAATAACGGCGTCTGACCAGGCACGCAGCGGCGGCTCGCGCCCGCTGGTGATGGACAACCGTGGCCCCGAACGCACACAATCAGCCCAGGGGAGCAGCCTGCGCGGCCGGGTCCGGCCGCACGAGAGGAGTCCGCGGATGCGCGGCAAAGAGTCGAGCGAGAACGCACGGATCCAGCAGCTCGCGGCGCTGGACCGGTTCAAGGGTTTCAGTAACGACGAGATCGAGATGGTCGTCGACGCCGCGACGTACCTGACGGTCCCCGAGGGCTGGGCGATGATCGCCGAGAACACCCCTGCCGACAAGGCCTACCTGATCTTGTCCGGCGAGGTCTCCGTACGCCGCGGCGGCGAGGAGGTTGCGCGCGTCGGTGCCGGCGATCTGGTCGGCGAGATGGCACTGGTCAACCACAAGCTCCGCTCGGCGACCGTGGTCACCGAGACGCCCCTGGAGGCGCTGCACTTCACGGCAGACACGGTGGCGGCTCTGAACGCTAAGATCCCGCACTTCAACGAGGCGCTCACCGGAGCAACCGAAGAGCGGCTCCAGCACGATCAGGGCGACTGACGGACCTAGGCGATGACCAGGCCTGAAGGCTGGCCGGTCGTCTCGGAGCTCGGCTCTCCCGAGACCCGCTGGGGGTTGCGATTCCTCGACCCATCGGTCGAGCAGGACTACGCGTCCTGGCGGCGCGACCACGTCCGCTCGTTCACCCAGGTGGCGATGTACGGCGCTGCCGGCGCCGCGTTCTGCGCGTTCGTCGCGGTGATCTTCGGCGCCCTGGACCACAACCGGTCGCTGGCGCTGATCCTGATCCCGCTGATGGCCGCGCTGATGCTCGGTGGCGCGCTGCTCACCCACAACGAGGCCTACGCACGGCTGACCGGCTGGTGGGGCGCGCTGGGCAACCTGCTCGGCGGCGTCCTCGCAGTGGCGATGACCTACCCGATGCACCAGCCGGCACTGACGGGTGCGTGCGTCACGATGGCGGCGTACTTCGGGCTGACGATGTTCCGGCTCCAGCCGCGGGTCGCGCTGGTCGCGGTCAGCCCGTACGTCGCGCTGGCTGCGGCCGCCTGCATCAAGCTGCATGCTGAGGGTTACGTCGACGACCAGCAGCTGGCGGTCGGGCTGTTCATCCCGATCACCGCGCTGCTGACCGGGATGGTGCTGAACCTCGCGATCGAGTGGATCACCCGGCAGACCTACCTCGACCACCTGATCATCGAGAGCCAGCAGGATGCGCTCTTCGACGAGCGCAGCAACATGGCTCGCTTCGTCTCCCCCGACATCGCCGAGACCGCGCACCTCTCCGGCCTGACTACCGACGTCCGGACCGAGATCTACAGCCTCACCGCGGTGAGCATCGACCTGCGCGGGTTCACCAGCTTCACCCAGGCGCATGGCGCCGAGTTCATGGTCCAGGTGCTCCAGGAGTACTACGCCGTGGTGATCGATGCAGCCAAGGAGTACGGCGCGACAGTGAAGGACTTCGCCGGGGACGGCGCGCTGATCCTGGTCGGAGCGCCGTACCCGCGCCCGGACCACACCCGGGTCGGCCTGAAGCTTGCACGGCACATGATCGGGCGGGTGCGCACCGTGACCGACAAGTGGGCAACCCCGGAGACGCCGCTCGGCGTCGGCATCGGGATCTCCTCCGGCGAGTGCGCGGTCGGCGCGATCGGCACCGCCCAGCAGCTCGAGTACGCCGCGATCGGCACCACCGTCAACTTGTCGGCACGGCTGTGCAGCCGAGCTCAGGACGGCCAGATCCTGATGGGGCCGGGGACCGCCCGCGCGCTGGAGGAGACCCGCGGCTGGACCCGCGAGCTGATGACCTTCAACGGCATCCCGGAGCCGGTCGAGGTGACGATCGAGGACACCAACGTCCCGGCACCGGTGCTGACCACGCCGGGGACCGCCGCCGAACATGCAAATGTCACGCATGAGGTAGATGGGAATACCGACTGACCGTCCAGCGACATTCGCATGTCCGGCGCGGGGCGTGAGCCGGTGTCGGTACCGTTCCGCAGGTGAGTCTCTTCGAGTTCGAGGGCAAGCGCCCCACCGTGCACCCCGAGGCGTTCGTCGCTCCGACCGCGACCCTGATCGGCGACGTGACCATCGAGAAGGGCGCGAGCGTCTGGTACGGCTGCGTACTGCGGGCCGACATCTGCACGATCGTGGTCCGCGAGGGCGCCAACATCCAGGACAACTCCGTCCTGCATGGCGCCCCCGGCACGACCGTCGAGATCGCCGCCAATGCGACCGTCGCGCATAGCTGCGTCGTGCACGGCGCCCTGGTCGGCGAGGGCTCGCTGCTCGGCAATGGCAGCACGATGCTCGATGACGTCGTGATCGGCGCGGGCTCGCTGGTCGCTGCCGGGTCACTGATCACCCCGGGCACCCAGATCCCCGACGGCGTCCTCGCCGCCGGCTCCCCCGCAGTCGTGAAGCGGCCCATCGAGCCCGGCTCGATGCCGCAGTTCTGGCTGGAGGGCAACCCGCCGTACTACCAGGAGCTCGCCCGGCGGCACGCGGCCGGCATCAAGCCTGTCGACTGATCTGCAGGTTTCTACAGGCTCAACCACCGGTGGTTCGGGCCCTGCCGCACAACACCACCGCCTAGGAGCCCGTCGACATCACCCAGGTTTCACAGTTTCTTCAGGGCCGTCTCCGCCGCGTTGAAGCCGCACATGCCGTGCACGCCACCACCGGGAGCGGTGGCCGCACTGCACAGGTAGGTGCCGGGGATGCCCAGCGTGTAGGGGTTCGCTGCCACCCGGGGGCGGAAGACGATCTGGCGAGCTGTGTTCGCGCCGGCGCCGATGTCGCCGCCGATGTAGTTCGCGTTGTACGCCGCCATGTCGGTTGCCGAGCGCACGTAGGTCCCCACGATCCGGTCGCGGAACCCCGGTGCGAACCGCTCGATCTGGGAGGTCAGCGCCTCGGTCGCGTCGCCGGCGTACCCGGCCGGCACATGGGCGTAGGCCCACAGCGGGTTGACCGACCCGGCCGACCGGGAAGGGTCGGCGAGGTACTGCTGGCCGATCAGCGCGAACGGCCGCTGGGGCATCACGCCCCGCGCCGTCTGGCCCTCGGCCGCGACGATCTCCTCCGCGGTCCCGCCGAGGTGCAGAGTGCCGGCCCGACGGCACTCGGGGTTGGCCCACGGCACATCGCCTTCGATCGCGTAGTCGACCTTGTGCACGGCAGGCCCGTACTCGAAGCGGGTGAAGGCGCGACGGATCCGCGACGGCAGCTCCTCGCCGAGGAGGTCGAGTACGCCGGCCGGCGCCAGGTCGAGCAGCACCACGTCCGGCACGGACCCGAGGACCTCGGCGAGCTGGGCCCGCGAGGTCACCCGAACGCCGGTGCGCACACTGCCGCCGAGCGAGGCGAGCTTGCTGATCAGCGCAGCGGCGATCGCCTGGCTGCCGCCCTCGGCCACCGGCCAGCCTGCATGGTGGCCGGCTGCGGTGAGCATCAGCCCGATCGAGCCGGACAGCAGGGTGTCCAGTCGGCCGAACGCGTGCGCGGCGACACCGGTGTAGAGCGCGCGGGCCGGGTCGTCCTTCCAGTGCCGCACCGTCACCGTCGCCGGCATCAGGGCCTGCGGACCGAAGCGGCCGAACGCGATCGGGTGCTTCGGCAGATGGACCGCTGGCCCCATCGCGTCGGCGGCGATCTTGTCGAACGTGCGCGCGAGCGGCTCGAAGACCCGCCGCCACGAAGCGGCGTCGGCGCCGAGCGATGCATCGGTGTCAGCGAAGTCGCGGGTGATGACACCGGCCCGGCCGTCGTCGAGCGGGTGCGCAAGGTCGACCTCGGGCCACAGCCAGCGCAGGCCGTGGTCCTCGAGCCCCAAGGTCGCGAAGTACGGCGAGGTCACCCCGGTCGGGTGGAACGCCGAGCAGTCGTCGTGCAGCAGACCCGGGATGATCCGCTCCGTCGTACGGGTGCCGCCGCCGGCGACGTCGGCAGCCTCCAGCACGGTCACCTCCAGACCGGCCTGAGCAAGCCGGACCGCAGCGGCGAGCCCGTTCGGGCCGCTGCCGACGACGACCGCTGTGGTCACGTCGACCCCGTGGGCTGCGCGGTGCGCTGGTAGCCCGGCTGGGTCCAGGTCACCGTCAGCGGGATCGGGCCATCCGGCAGCCACGGTTGCGCGGCTACACAGTCGGCCACGTCCCAGGTGCCGCGCTCGACGATCCCCAGTGCGGCGTCGATGACGCGGTACTCCTGCGGCGGGTTGAGCCAGGGTGTCGCCTGCGACTCGCAGTACGCAACCACCAGGTCGCCGGGCTCCAGGTTCAGCCGCTTCTGCACCGCGGCGATCAGCCGCTCGTCATGCAGGTGCCCATCGCCGAAGTTCCACCCGAGGATCGCGTTGCAGACGAACTCGCCGTCCCTGATCGTGCGCGTCTCGATGTCGTCGAGGTGGACCCGCGCGACCGAGAACAGGCCACGCCCTTGGCTGTGCAGGGCGCGCCAGGAGGTGACCTTCTGCAACGTCATCTCCGCGTCGTCCTTCTCATACGGCGTCGGCTTCATCCGCTGCAGCTGGTCGAGCTGGTGCTCGACCATGGGCAGTTCGTTGAGCCGGTCCTCGATGCCCGGCTTCATCACCCAGATCGCCGACGCCCAGTTGCCGGCGTACTGGCGCATCGAGGGCAGGAACGAGACGTACTGGGGCCGTAGGTTGCCGAGGATCGGCCCGAAGGTCAACAGGACGAAGACCGGGATCAGCAGCAGCGGCTTGTCATAGCTCCAGATGTTGTAGGTCGACGCGTCGAAGCTGTGGCCGAACCCGCCCCAGAGCACGATCGCGATGTAGCCGAAGTACACGTTCCACTCCAGCGGCACGGCCAGCGGGAACGTCGAGGTGATGAAGATGTGGAACGCCAGCATCGCGATCGCACCGATCCTCGCGATCGTGTTGTCAGTGGTCAGCAGCAGCGTCACCGGGATGAGGATCTCGACGGTGGTGCCGCCCACATGCGCCATGAACCATGCCAGCCGGCTCGGCCGCAGGTCCTCGGGGAACGACCGGTAGTGCGCGCGCTTCGCGAACCGCGGCTGCCCGGGCTGGTTGGACACCATCGCCGGTACGACGTTCACGAAGTGCAGGCCGAGCTTGGAGGTGCCGGCGCCGATCCACACGATGCAGATGATGATCTTGAACGCCACCACCAGGTCGATGAAGTCGCCTACGGTCCCGCCGCTCCGGGTGGCCAGCGCGCCGAGGGTCGCCGAGAACAGCATGATCGGCAGGTACTGCTCGGACCGGGCTGCCAGGAAGATCACCTTGTCGCGCAGGCCCATCAGCGGCATCGCGATCAGGATCGGGATGAACGCGTGGGCCGGTATCAGCTCCTGAGGACCGGTCCCGAGCGGGATGTGGCGGACCAGGTCAGCGTGCACCGCCAGCGGGTAGACGAGGCTGGCCAGCACCACGAGGTAGAGGACCACATCAAGGATCGTGCGCTCGTCGCCACCGGTCCCGGGGACGTGCCGGGCCCACGGCGCCATCCGCAGCGTGCCCGGGCGGATCCAGTAGCGGACATTGCCCAGCATCGGGGTGAAATGCCCGCACAGTGGGCCGAACGCGCCGCCGAGGCCGAGCGCCTCGAGCAGCATCAGCCAGATGGCCAGCTTCTGGTAGACCACGATGTTGTCGAACCAGGTGCCCGGGTCGGTGAAGTGCACCCCGACCGTGGTCCACGACGTGATCGCCAGGCCGACGCCGAAATACAGCCCCAGCATCTTCAGGACGTAGACGACGTGCAGGACGCGGGGCGTGCCGAAGCCGTCGTCGACCCAGTGCGTGGCGAGGATGCGGATCCGCTCGCTGAGCGGCAGCTGCAGGAAGGCGCTCGGCTCGACGGGCTGCTCGCTCGGGTTGATGAATCCCATGGGTCGAGGCTAGAGCGTCGCGCGCACGAAGTTGTCCAGACATCCTGCGTTCATTTGGCACCGACCCTGTTCGAAACCACCCCGGTTCTGCGACGGTGGCCAGATGACCCCCTCCCGTCTCACCCGGGGCGCGCTCGCGACCCTGCTCGTTGTCGGTGCCGTGCTGGTCGCGTCGCTCACCTCGTTCACGTCTGCTACCGCGTCGCCCGCGTCGACCGTCGATCAGGTCACCTCGCCGACCGCGCCGTGCGACGCGATCAGCCCGTACGCCATCCCGTGCACGGCTCTGGGCAAGGTGGCCGACGCGGTCAGCACCGAGTGCCGTCGCGTTGGGCTGCCGGACGTGCTGTGCCTGCTGCCGCTCGCGCACAAGGTGACTCAAGCCGCGACCGATGCGTACCTGGCCTCGTGGGTCCACCAGACTGCCCAGTTCCAGTACGCGCTCGGCAATTCCCTGCCGATGCGCGACGCCCAGTGGATCGGGACGCACAACTCCTTCAACAGCCTCCAGTACGGGCTGACGATCTCGCATGCCGACTCCAACCAGCAGCTCAGCCTGAGCCAGCAGCTGGACATCGACGTCCGCGCGATCGAGATCGACCTGCACTACATCCCCGGCATCCTGGGCCTGCTCGGCCCGAAGGTGGTGACGGTGTGCCACGGCCAGGGACCGACCGTTTTCAACTTCGGCTGCACCACCGAGCCGCCGTTCACCTCGGTCCTGCCCGAGGTCGCGACCTGGCTCAACACGCCGGCCAACAGCAACCAGGTGATCATGCTGTACCTGGAGGACGAGCTGTCCGACCCGGCGGCGTACGCCTCGACGATCGCGACGCTGGACAAGGTGCTGCGCCGGCCCGACGGCTCCAGCCTGATCTACCGGCCGCAGGCCTCGCAGAAGGCCGCTAACGGCTGCACCCCGATGCCCAATGGGATCTCCCGCGACGACATCCGCGCTACCGGCGCCCGGGTGATCATCGTCGGCTCCTGCGCCCCCGGCTGGTCCAGCGACGTCTTCGACTGGAACCCGACGCACGTCGAGAGCGGCTCCACCTCGGCGTACCAGCCGTATCCCGCATGCGACGCGACGTACGGCCCGAGCGTGTACAGCTCGGAGATGGTCCGGTACTACGAGGACAGCACCCTGGTCTCGAACCTGATGGACCCCTCGCGCCCGCCAGCCAACCCGGAGGCGTTGACGCCGGCAAAGGTCACCGCTATGACGAACTGCGGGGTCAACCTCTTCGGCTTCGATCAGCTGCTGCCCGAGGACGGCCGGATCCAGGCGACACTGTGGAGCTGGGCACCCAACGAGCCAGTAGTCGCCAACGGCAGCTGCACCCGCCAGGGCGCCGACGGACGCTGGTACGCCGCGGCCTGCGCCGACCTGCACCCGGCGGCCTGCCACACCGGCTCAACCTGGACGGTGACGCCGAGCGCAGTCGCGGAGGCCGATGCGGCGGCAGCCTGTGCCGCGATCGGCAGCACCTTCGACGTGCCACGGGCGGGTGACCAGAACTCGGCGCTGCATGCGGTGGCCGGTCCGGTCGGCGGCGCCTGGATCAACTACCCGCTGACGTAGGGGCGAGGGGGCGGCTACCGACTGCCGAGCGTCGGGCGCCCGCTCCCCCAAACATGCGAATGTCGCTGTCCGGACCGACGAACACCACTTCCGCCCCACCCGCGACATTTGCATGTTGGTGGGGGCGGGCGGTGGCGCAGCGACTCGGGACCTCACTCCGACTTGGGCCAGAAATCCTTCTCGGCCTCGGGGTCGATGTCCTTGTCCTCGACGTGCTCAGGCTGGGGCTTTCGGCTGGTGGTGATCATGGTGACCACCGCCAGGATCACGCCGACAGCGATGCCCCACCCGTCACGGGCCCACGCGCCGAGCAGGATGACGGCGGCGCCTGCCCAGACGCCGACGGGGACGGTCGCGAAGAACTTGCTCACCCTCCGAGTGTCGCACTCCGACCAGATCGCGACGAGGAAGTGCGGTTCGTGGTTCGCTGGGCGGGTGACTACCGTTCCCCTCAGCGGCGCAGACGCGCTGGCCCAACACGCGCCGGACGTCGCCGTCCTCCTCGGCCAGATCGCCTCGCTGCCGTCGCCCGATCTCACGGACCACGCCATCACCGAGTTCGCCGAGCAGTTCGCGCTCGATGTCTCCTCCGTCGATGCTGACCAGCGGACCGCCTTCTTCGCCGCGACCGGCGACGGGGCCTTCGCCGTCGTACAGCGGATCTACGCAGCCGACTTCGTGCCGCGGGTGCGCTCGGCCCTCGACGCGGTGTTCGGGGACAGCGCCTGGACCGCCGGGTCCTACGAGGGAGACAGTTGGGCGCTGCTCGAGTCGTTCATGACTGCGGTTGCCCGGCTGCATGCCCTCGATGTCACGGCCACCGAGCTCGTCCGGCTGCGCGGCGCCCGACTCCACGACTGCGCCGTGTGCAAGTCGCGGCGCAGCAAGGACGCGATCGACGATGGCGCCGACGACGGGGTCTTCGAGGCGGTCGACGACTGGCCGAACAGCTCACTGCCCGCGGCGACGAGAGCCGCGCTCGGCCTGACCGATGCCCTGATCTGGACGCCGTACGCCGTCCCGGTCGACGTCGTCACGGCAGCGCGCACCCACCTGTCACCCGCCCAATCCGTCGAGGTCGTCCTCGACGTGATGCGCAACGCCGCGAACAAGATCGCGGTCGCCCTCGGCGCGGATGCCGCCACCGTGACCGAAGGCGTCGAGCTGTTCACCACCGATGCCGACGGCAACCTCGCGGTGGTCGCATGAGCACGGTCGTCAGGCCGGAACGCGCGCTCTGGGCGTTGTACGAGCCGGTGCACGCGATCACCTACTTCGATCCTGCGACGTTCGGGTGCCTCGCCGAGGCCGGCCTGCACGGGTTCTGGAACGGCTACTTCGCCGGCCGGGCCGCACCGTTGGGACCGACGGGCCCCGCGCCGGTGACCGCACTGTTCTTCGGCTTCGCCCCAGCGATGGTCGCGAAGGCGCTGCCGAAGGTCTGGAGCCGGATCACCCCCGAGCGTGCGCTCGAGCTCCGGTTCGCGGCGACGAGCCGGACCCTCACGCCGTACCTAGAACAGGGCGGCGCTGAAGACGTACGCCGCGTCACCGATGCACTCGTCGCCACCGCGACCGACGCCGTCGTCGACGGCCGCGCACTCGCCGCCGCCTGGCAGGGCGTGCCTGTGCCCGAAGATCAGGCCGCCCGGTTGTGGTGGGCCGCCTCGGTGCTACGCGAGCACCGCGGAGACGGGCACGTGATCGCGGCGACGCATGCGGAGCTGTCCGGGCTCGAGGCCGGGATCACCCACTGCGCGCTCGGCACCATCACCCGCGAGGCGCTGCAGCCCAGCCGCGGCTGGACCGACGAGGAGTGGGACGTCGCGACCGAAGGGCTGGTCGCACGTGGTCTGGTCACCGCCGGTCACGCCGCCCTCACTCCGGCCGGGCAGACGCTGCGCGAGCAGGTCGAGGCGCACACCGACCGCCTCGCCGCCGCGCCCGCCGCCGTCCTCGCCGAAGACCTCGCGGTGATCCGCCCCGTCCTGACCGCCGTCGCCCGCGCCATCCAAGCCGCCGGCTCGCTCCCCGCCGTCAACCCGATGGGCCTTCCCCTCCCCGACTGAGATAGTCCCTAGCGAGTCGCATGCCGAACGCCGGAAAACACCTGCAACTTGCTAGGGACTAACGACCCCGGGGCCTCTAAGGTCGGCTCATGACCACCGAGATCCTGCCCACAGGCTTCGACTTCACCGACCCCGACACCAACCTGGCCGGCATCCCGCACGACGAGTTCACCGCACTTCGCCGCAGCGAGCCGATCCGGTGGATCGAGCAGCCGGCCAACGCGCGAGCCGGCATGTCCGAAGAGTCCGGCAACGGCTACTGGGCCGTCACCAAGCACGCCGACGTGCTGGCGGTCTCGAAGAACAGCAAGGTGTTCTCGAGTCGCGAGAACGGGGTGATCATCCGCAATCCCGAGACCTCTACGCGCGAGTCGGTGGAGATGACCCAGGTCGTGATCATCAACCAGGACGCGCCGGACCACACGCTGCTGCGCAACATCATCAGCCGCGGCTTCACCCCGCGCGCCATCGGCGCCCTCGAGGAGGGCCTCGAGGAGGTCGCTCGCCGGATCGTCCGCGAGGCCGTCGCAGTAGGCAGCGGCAACTTCGTCGAGCAGGTCGCCTCGCAATTCCCGCTCGAGGTCATCGGCGACATGCTCGGCATCCCCGCCGAGGACCGGCAGAAGATCTTCGACTGGACCAACCAGATGACCGGCGCGGAGGACGAGGACCTCGCCCGCGAGGACAACGATCCGGCAGCCGCGGCCGCCGAGGTGCTGATGTACTCGATGGTGCTGGCAGCAGACCGCCGCGAGAACCCGCGCGACGACATCGTGACCAAGCTGGTCAATGCCGACGTCGACGGCCGAGGCCTGACCGATGACGAGTTCGGATTCTTCGTGATCGCCCTGGCCGTGGCCGGCAACGAGACGACCCGCAGCGCCACTGCGAACGGTATGAACGCCTTCTTCGACCACCCCGAGCAGTGGGACCTGTGGGTCCGCGAGCGCCCGGGCGCGATGATCGACGAGGTCATCCGCTGGGCGACGCCGGTCACCTCGTTCCAGCGCACCGCCCTGACCGATATCGAGCTCGGCGGCGTGCTGATCAAGGCCGGCCAGCGCGTCGGGCTCTTCTACGCCAGCGCCAACCACGACGAGGACGTCTTCGCCGACCCGTTCGTCTTCGACATCACCCGCGACCCCAACCCGCACCTGGCCTTCGGCGGCCACGGTGCGCACTACTGCATCGGCGCCAACCTGGCTCGTGCCGAGGTCCGGATGATCTTCGACGCCCTGGCCGACTACGCGCCCGGGATCCGGCGTACGGGCGACCCGTCGCGACTGCGCTCGGGCTGGCTGAACGGGATCAAGGACCTGCCGGTCTCCTACACCTGAGGTCCGCGGTCAACGGATCTGAGTACCTGCACGGATGCGGTGCCCCTGCCCGGCGCCGACCGTGGAGGCATGAGCACATCACGCAACCACCCCTACGAGTACGCCGAGCAGCGAAGCCAGACGCCGGCGATCTGGTCGGTCATCGTCGCCGTCGCCACCACAGCGGCCGGCTTCGTCATCGCGGCCTGGTCGCTCGCGGCAGCGTCCGGCGTCACCCGGCTCTCGGAGAACGACTACAGCACCGAGTTCATCGACCCGGGCATCTCGGGTCTGCTGTTCCTCCTGCTGGTGCCCATCGCCGTCGCGGCGTACCTGCACCTCTCCGGCGGTCTGATCGGCGCGAGCGGCCTGACCATCGCCTACGTCTGGGCGATGGCGGTGTGCGTGCAGCGCTACTCCGAGTCCGGCTGGGGGAGCGGCCTGGAGGTTCTCGGCTACGTCGGCCCCTGCTTCCTCGGACTGATGGCGTTCGGCATCGTCGGGCTCGCCCGGCTCGCCGCTTATCGCACCAGAGCACGGGACCGGCGTTGAGGGCCGGCTGTCCCTGGACCGTGCAAGGATCCTGCGCATGCCCTGTGGGATCGACGACTTCCTGGAGCTGGTCTCCCAACTGCCCGAGATACGGCAGGGCGACAGCGCGACCTGGAGCCGGTTCGAGGCGACCGGTCGCGCCTTCGGGTATCTGTGGCCAGCGACCGAGACGGTGGGGCTCAAGCAGACGATCGTCGAGCAGCTCTCCTTGGTGGCCGAGCGGCCCGATGTCTTCGAGGTGCAATACACCTCCGGGGGGTTCGGCTGGGTCGTCGTGCACCTGGACAGGATCGAGCGGGACGAGCTGGCCGAGCTGACCTTCGAGGCGTGGCGGCTGACCGCTACCGCCGACGTCGTGGCCGCCCAGGGCGACCGGCTGCCGCACTGATCGCGGCGTGCCGGGGCGCCGTTCCCTGGACACCTGCAACTCCGCCAAGCGCACCATGTAGCCTCGGTCGGGCCTGCCTGACCAAACAAGGAACGAGCACTCATGGTTGACGTCAATTCCGTCCTGGACGCCGCCGGCGTCACCAACCCCAGCGTCCGCGAGTACGTGGCCTACTGGGCAGACCTCACGGGCGCGGCGAACGTCGAGGTCGTCAGCGCCGCTGACGACGCCCGACTGGTCGCCGAGTGCCTCGAGGCGGGTGAGCTCGAGCCGGCCGGCGAGGGCCTCTACTACTCGCGCAGCTACCACAAGGACACCGCGCGCTCCGAGGAGCGCACCGTGGTCGCGACCAGCCGCCCGACCGACAAGGGCGAGTACAACAACTGGCGTGACGCGGCCGAGATGACCGAGCTGCAGAAGAACAACATGCGCGGCGCCTCGGCCGGCAAGACGATGTACGTGATCCCCTACCTGATGGCTCCGGTCGGCAACGCGCTGGCGCCGTGGGCGACCGGCGTCGAGCTCACCGACTGCCGCACCGTCGTCCTGCACATGATCCGGATGGCCCGCGTCGGCGTGCAGTACATCAACGACCTCGACGACCCCAACCAGTTCGTCCGCGCCGTGCACGTCACCGGCGACCTGGAGAACCTGGGCCAGGGCACCCCCGAGGACTCCCGCTACTTCGTCACCGTTGCCGACGAGCGGACGATCCTGCACTACGGGTCGTCGTACGGCGGCAACGCCCTGCTCGGCAAGATCGCGCACGGCCTGCGGCAGGCGGCGTACGACGGCTGGGTGTCTGGCAAGTTCCTCGCCGAGCAGTACATGCTGATCGGGATCCACGACAACGAGACCGGCAAGGACTACCACATCTGCGGCGGCTTCCCGAGCGCCTCGGGCAAGACCAACCTCGCGATGATGCTGGCCCCGGACGTCCTCGGCGACCGGTACCACGTCTCCTTCTACGGCGACGACATCGCCTGGCTGTGGGTCGACGAGGCCAGCGGCCGCCTCTACGGCATGAACCCGGAGTACGGCGTCTTCGGTGTCGCGAAGGACACCAACGAGGGCACCAACCCGACGGCGCTGGACTCGATCGCCCCGGGCACCGGCGCGATCTTCACCAACATCGCCTACAAGCCGGAGACCGGCGAGGTCTGGTGGGAGGGCCGCACGCCTGAGCCGCCGGCCGAGGTGCACGGCTGGCTGGACTGGCTCGGCAACCCGATCGCGGATCGCGAGAACGGCGACAACTCGCCGTGGGCGCACCCGAACAGCCGGTTCACCACCACCTTGGACAACGTCCCCAACATCGCCAAGGACTACGACGCCCCGGCGGGTGTCCCGATCGACGCGATCATCTTCGGCGGCCGCACCCGCGACCGCGAGCCACTGGTGCGCGCTATCCACGACCTGGCCGAGGGTGTCTACGACGGCCTGACCCTGGGTGCCGAGGCGACCGCTGCTGCCGAGGGCAAGGAGGGCGTGCTGCGGTACGACCCGATGTCCAACCGCCCGTTCATGGCGTACGGCGAGGGCGACTACGCGCGCCACTACCTCGACGTCGTCGGCGCCGCCAAGGAGCAGCCGATCTTCGCGCACGTCAACTGGTTCCAGCGCGACCCCGAGGACGGCCACTTCCGCTGGCCCGGCTACCGCGACAATCTGCGCCCACTGCTCTGGCTGCTGCAGCTGAAGAACGGCGAGGTCAAGGGCCGCGAGACCGCCGTCGGCATCATCCCGACCCGCGAAGAGCTCAACCTCGAGGGCGTCGACATCAGCGACGAGGACCTCGAGGCGATCCTGACGATCGACGTCGACCGCTGGAAGCAGGAGATGGGCTACCGCGAGGAGCACCTGAACTCCTTCGAGCGACTGCCCGAGGCGATCTGGGAGGCGCACCGCCGGGTGACTGCCGCTCTGGAGCACGAAGCCTGAGACTGGGCGCCGATTCCCCGGGTCCCCGGTGAATTCGACACTTCCCGCACGAGATCTCGTGCGGGAAGTGCCTGTTTTGCACGGGCAGCGCTACGTCATCCCATCGGTCCGCCACCGATGCCGAGCTCGTTGCCGTCCGGGTCGGCGTACGTCGCTTTGCGGACCCCGTTGGAGTAGGTCTCGACCTGCTCCGGTTCGATCCCGCGGGACGCGATCTGCTCACCCAGCGTGTCGAAGTCGTCGTCGTTGACGAACAGCGTCACCCTCGCGTGCCCGGCGTCCTCTGGACTCACCACGATGTAGACCGCGCGGCGCTCGGCGATGTCCCAGACGGCCTCGACCTCATTCGGGATCATCGTCGGCGGAGCGCCGAGGAATCGCTCATACCAGTCCAGCGAGCGCTGGTAGTCGGTGACCGCGATGCCTGCGAAGAGATGCAGCTCCATAGATCCGACACTAGATCCGGTCCCCGGACCGCGTCATGTTCCGGCTTCTCGGATGTCTCAGATGGGACCGCTCCGAGCCGATAGAGACCGCGACATGACCATCTCGCCCACCACCTACCTGACGGCCGCCGTGCCGCGGCGGAACTTCGCCGACTTCTCGGTCGCGCGCCAGGTCTGGGAGGGCGTCGGCTGCGCCGCGCTGGCGGGGTCGGTGACCGGCGTGGCGCTCGGCACCAGCGCCTGGCTCTATCTCGCGACCGCCGCGCTTGCCACCATCGCCGGCATTCCCGCCGCGACCCAGCACCGGACCCTGCGCGGCGCCCTGGTGCGGACCTCGGTCGGCGGCTTCGTCTGGGCAGGCGCCGTCCTGATGGTCTACGCGCTATGCGGCCAGACTGCGGCGTTCCCGGTCCTGCAGCCGCAGTGGTACTTGGTCTCCACAACCCTCCCGGCGATGGCCGTGGGCTGGCTGGTGTGGACCTGGGCCCAGCACGCGTCTCCGGAGATCAGTCGCGGCTGAGCGCCGCAACCGCCATCAGTTCGACCGCGCCCGCGAGCCGCGCCTCCTCGAGCTCGGGCCTGGGCAGCACCAGCCGGATGACCGCCTCGCCGTCGAACATGTGCACCATCGAGGTGCCGATCAGGCGGACGAAGGCGGGGTCCATCTCGGCGCCGAAGGAGGTGCCGAGCGCAAGTTCCTCGATCGTGTCGTAGAGCGCGAGCGCCACCGGGGCCAGCTGCTCGCGCAGCGCCTCGTCGGTCCGCGCTGCGACCAGCAGCTCGAACCAGACGGCGTTGATCCGGGCCCGGGACCTGCCCCGCGCGAACTCGAGCAGATCGGCGACCGGGGCGTCGCCGAGCGACCGGAAGCCTGCGGCGTGCCGGCGGCCGACCTCCTCGGCGGCGGCGACCACCAAGGCCGAGCGCGAGTCGAAATGCCGGAACAGCCCACCCTTCGAGAGGCCGGCGCGACCGCAGATCTCGCCGAGCGAGGCTCGGTGGTAGCCAAGGTCGGCAATCGTCTCGATCGTGGCGTCGACCAGTGCCGCCTTCGTAGTGGCGGACCGCTCTGCCTGGGTACGCCGCCCGGTAACGACCTCAGCCGTCACGAGGCCCGCTCGCCGGCGCGCAGGAAGCGTCCGGTCCGCCGAGTCCCGAGCGCCTCGGCCTCCACGCCATCGCCGAACACGTACTCGCCACCGACGAAGACCGCGTTCACGGCCCGGTCGTTGCGGTTGACCATCCGCGGCAGGTTGTCGAACGCCGGGATCGGGTTCTCGGCGTAGGCGTCCAGCGAGTCATCGAGCCCCGCCGGGTCGAGCACCACGATGTCGGCGCGGTCCCCCTCGCGCAGGTGGCCAGCCTCGATCGAGTACCAGTCGGCGAGCTCGGCGGTGACCCGGTGCACCGCGTGCTCCATCGTCATGAACGGTCGCCCGGCCTGCTCCGCGTCGTACGCGCGGCGCAGGAACCGCAGCCCGAAGTTGTAGAACGCCATGTTGCGCAGGTGCGCGCCCGCGTCGGAGAAGCCCATCTGCACCCCCGGCAGCACGCTGAGCTTGTTGAGCACCTCGGGCCGGTGGTTGGAGATGGTGGTGCGCCAGCGGACCTTGGTGCCGTGCTCGACGACGAGGTCGAGGAACGCGTCGACCGGGTGGATGCCACCGCGATCCTGGCCGACCTGGCCGAAGGTCTTGCCGATCACCGTGTCGTCGGGGCACTCGACGATCTCGGCATCGAAGAAGTCGCGGTGCCAGACCCGGAGGCCGAACTTGTTGTCGTAGTCCTTGCGGAAGCGGCGCCGGTAGTCCTCGTCGCCGAGCATCGCGTTGCGCTCGACCGAGTCGGCCAGGTGCAGCGCCGCGGCACCCGAGCCGAACTCCTCGAAGATGACCAGGTCGATGCCGTCGGCGTACACCTCGAAGGGCACCGGCAGGTGCTGCCACTTCAAGTCGCCGCCGAGCTTCGCCACGGCCCTCGACGTCGGGCCCATGATGTTGATGGCCAGCTTGTTGGCCTTGAGGTCCGCTGCGGAGAGCAGGCTGAGCTTGAGCTTCTTGCGCCCGATCCCGGTCGAGGCCGAGAACAGGCCGAGGAAGCTGCGCGGGTCGCCGATATCCGGGCCTGCCTGCAGCACCCGGTCGCGCTTGCGGAGGATCTTGTAGAGCCGACGCCGCTCGCGGCCCTTCGCGTACGTCGAGGGCAGTGTCCGCGAGCGGCAGACCTCGCCGTCGAGCTTGTCGAAGAGCAGCTCCTGGGCCGACATCCCGATGAACCCCGCGTCCAGAGCCTCCTTGAGCTTGCCCTCCATGTTGGCGAGCTCGCGCGCGGTCGGGACGACATCCTTCTGGGTCGCCCGGTCCAGCCCCATCTCCGAGGCGCGGATGTCGGAGTGGCCGATGAACGAGGCGATGTTGGGGCCGAGTGCGAGCGCGTCGATCGCATCGGCGTACTCGCTGGCCGAGCTCCAGGTGCCCTTCGCGTCGAGCGCGTCGATGACGTGCCGCCGCGGGATCGCCTCGACGCGACCGAAGATGTCGCCGGCTGTGGTCGGGTCGACGTGCACCGTGGACAGCGAGCAGGAGCCGAGGAAGATCGTGGTCATACCGTGCCGTACCGACTCGGCCAGGGCCGGCCCGTCGAGGATCTCGACGTCGTAGTGGGTGTGGATATCGACCATCCCGGGCATCACCCAACGGCCGGTCGCGTCGATGACCCGGTCGCAGCCGGTCTCGTCGAGCGCCTCGGCGGAGACGGCAGCGACGCGGCCTCCGCGGAGGCCGACGTTGCGCACCGACGACGGCGCCGTGCTGCCATCGAAGACCCGGCCATTCTTGATGATGGTGTCGAAGCTCATGACTCATTGCAACCGATCGGTCTCTCAACGTCAACAGTTCCCGAGCGGGTCCCCGCGTGGGAGCATCAGCCATGAGCACCCGGCTCCCGGAGTCCGCCCGCATCTGGCGCCAGGAGGGCCGGACGATCGACGTGGACGGCCGCTCGGTCTTCGTCCATGACACCGGCGAGGGCCCGGTCATCGTCGTCATCCACGGCTTCCCGAGCTGCTCGTATGACTGGGCGGCTGTGGTCCCGTTGCTGCCCGGCCGGGTGGTCGCCCTCGACCTGCCCGGCTACGGATTCTCTGACAAGTCACCGGATGCGTCGTACTCGCTGTTCGCCCAGGCGGACGTCGTCGACGCGGTGCTCGGCGAGCTCGGCGTCGACCGATGCTCGATCGTCGCTCACGACATGGGGGATACCGTCACCGCCGAGCTGGCGTGCCGGGCCAACAGCGGCGAGCTCGGGTTCGTGCTCGACGCGATCGTGCTGACCAACGGCTCGGTCTTCATCGACATGGCCCAGCTGACTCGCGGCCAGCAGCTGACCCTGCGGCTCCCGGCCCGCCGCTCGATGTTCTCGATGCCGACGCCGCTGCTGCGTCGCAGCCTGCTGGAGAGCTTCACCCGCACCGCCCCGCCACCAGCGGGAGCGATCGGCGGCCTCATCGCGCTGATCCAGTACGGCGGCGGCGACCGGCTGCTGCCGCTGCTGATCCGCTACATCGAGGAGCGCCGCGCCCACCAGGACCGCTGGACTGCAGGCTTCGTCGACTTCGCCGGACCGATCACGCTGATCTGGGGCGTCGAGGACCCGATCGCCGTGATCGCGATGACCGAGCGGATGGCCGAGCTGCGGTCGACGACCACGGTGGTCCGCCTCGCCGGCATCGGCCACTGGCCGTCCTTGGAGTGCCCTGATCGCCTCGCTGGGGAGATCCGTACGGCACTGGGCTGAGCCCGCGGAGCACACACCAGCAGGACCGGTGGTTTCGACAGGCTCAATCAGCGGTGGTCTCCTTCGCGCGGAGCTGACCACCGTCGGTTGAGCCTGTCGAAACCACGGCGAGCGACTACTGCAGGGCAGCCGCCAGATCACTGCCGGGGACGGTCGGGAACATCAGGCGGGTGCCGCTGGCGCCGCCGATGGTGACCGAGTTCAGCGAGGGCAGGGACGGCAGCGACAGCGCCGACTGGCCGACGATCGAGAGCTGGATCCGGTGCCCGGCCTCGAACCGGTTCGAGATCGGCCAGAACTCGACGTGATACAGCCGGCTCACTGCCGGCAGCGCGGGCTTGAGCTGTGCGTAGTCGCCGTACGGCTCGACCAGGTTGCCACCGGAGTACAGCGACGTGGCCGTCACCACGTCCGGGAACGACGTGTTGAGCCGCCCGACCGCCATCGGGTGCGCCTGGCCGTCCGGCGATACGTCCGAGATGACCGCCCAGATGTTGCTGGTCGGCAGCAGGGTGGCGAGCCGGAGGTCCAGTGTCGCCGGGCCGACCGCGGTGACCGCCTGCTTCAGGGCCGGGCTGGTGTAGGTCAGACCGGTCAGGTTGGACAGGTTCATGTCGGTCAGCGCCGGGATGTAGTCGGCGAGGTTGTTCAGCGCACCGCCGTCGCCGCCGGCGATGGTCGCGATGGTGTTCGGGTCGGTGTTGGTCGGCAGCGACGTGATCGCCGGATAGGTCTGCAGGCTGGTCCCCGGGTCCGGCGCACCGAGGCCCAGGGTGCCGTCGTTGAGCGAGACCGCGGCACCGGACTTCTTCCTCGACAGGGTCAGCGAGGACCAGGTCGTCCCCGGGATCGGCCAGCCGCTCGCATCCAGGCTGACGTACTTGCCCGCGAGCATGTCCTCGCGGTCACCGTCGGCGAGCAGCATCTGGACCGCCGGCTCGGCCTCGACGCCGTTGGCCACGCCACGCACGTAGTGATCGAGCCACTTCCCGATCTCGGCCACCCCGTTGTCGGTCCCGCGGGGCGCGCCGTCGTGTCCGCCGACGACGAGCAGGTGGGCGTCGACGCCTTCGGAGCGCAGCTCGTTGAAGGCCTGGTAGTCGCCGCGCGGCTCGACGTCGAAAGCACCGTCGAGGAGCAGGACCGGGAAGGAGTTCACGTTGCCACGGAACCCACGCTCGCTCCAGAACGAGTCCAGGGTCGGGTGCAGGAGCCCGGCGTTCAGGCCGGCGCTGACCAACCCGGTGATGACTGAGAGCGCCGAGGACGGGTTCCGCTCCAGCCGCTGCTGCCCTTGCTCCAGCGCCGGCCCGCCGATCGCCGCGAGCACGGCCAGACCGGGCGCCGAGTTGGGCACGCCGCCCGGCATGAGCAGGTCTCGGTAGAGCTCGAAAGTGCCCGAGCGGAGCACGGCGGCCTTCACGCACGGCAGCTGCAGGTGCAGCGAGTTCAGGATGATGATCGAGCTGGCTGAGAACCCGGCGAGCGCGAGGCTCCCGTTGCTCCACGGCTGCGCGCAGGCCCAGCGCAGCGAGTCGACGACGTCGCGCTGGGCGGCAGGGCCCAGGACATCGAAGGACCCGTCGCTGTCGCCGGTGCCCCGGTCCTGGACGAGCAGGTAGTTGAAGTCATCGCTGACGGTGAAGGACGCACTGGACTCGCCGTACGGCGTGAACTCGACGACTGTCGGCCGGGGCACCAGGGGTGCTGCGCCGGTCAGGGTCGCCGCCAGGCTGGTCCCGTCCGACATCGCGATCCGCAGCGCCGTGCTGGCCGAGGCGGCCTGGACCTGCGCGATCGGCAACTGGCCGGCGACGAGCGCCAGCCCGGCGACGACCAGCAACGCGAGAACCCGTCGGGCTCGGCTCATCAGCACTCCTGGGGTACGTGGTCCTCCGGGTCAACGGAATGCCGTCAGCATCGCTGATCCGCTCCGAGACGGGAAGAGCTTCCACTCGTCGGACTAGAGCGAGTCCGGCACCACGAACGTGTCCGGGTCGGCGTACGGCGGGATGTGGGCGAGCGCGGTCTGCACCAGTGCGGTGCGAGCCAGCACCACTGCCTTGCGCCGGATTCGGCCGCCCTCATCACCGGTGTTGGCCTCGACAGCCTCGCGGACCTCGGCTGCGCTGAACTGAGGCCGCTGGCCCACGACTCGTGCGGCATCGGGCAGCGCCACCATGATCGGCAGGATCTGGGAGCCGATCGGTTCCAGCAGCTGGTAGCGGCCGAACCCGCCGAGGTCGGTCCAGGCCTGCTCGACATCGAGCTTGCCCTTGCGGATCTCCTTCGACGTCGCGAACGCTGCCTTGGCGGCTCCCGTGATCGCAGCGGTCAGCTCGGCTTCGGTTAGACGCATGGCACCAAGGATGCCGCAGGCAGCTCATGCCTTCGCGAGCACGCGCCCGGCCTCCATCGCCGAGGACAGCGCGACGCCGTACATCAGAGCGGCCAGCTCCTTGAACTCATCCAGCGCCGGGTTCACCCCGACCAGCGTGAAATCGCGCTCGACCAGGGTCACGTCGGCTCCCCAGACCTCGCCCAGGATCCGCCGCAGGTACGGCGTCGAGTGGTCCCAGCCCTCCCGCGGCGTGCCCTCGCCGTAAGCGCCTCCGCGGACCGCCACCAATGCGACCGGCGTGCCCTCGAGCAGGGGGGCCGACCCGAGCTGCAGGGACGCGAGCACCAGGTCGATCCAGATCTTCACGTGCTGCGAGACGCCGAAGTTGTGCAGCGGCACGGCCACCAGGACCGCGTCGGCGCTGGCGAGCTCGGCGACCAGTTCAGCGCCGAGCGCGACGGCGGCCTGCTGCGCAGGCGTGCGCTCGGTCGCCGGGAGCGGCCTGCCCGCGACCAGCGGGCCGAGTGCGTCCGACGGCAGTGGCACGGCGCCGACGTCGCGGCGTACGACGGTCCCGTCGGGGTGCTCCTCGCTCCACTGTGCCTCGACGATGTCGGCGAGCTCGCGGCTCGCAGACCCAGTCGTCCGGAAGCTCGCGTCGACGCGGAGCAGGGTGGGGACGGCGTTCATCGTGTTCTCCTTCGCAGGGCTGTTGATTCAGCTCTCTGACGAACGACGACGGCGGAAGGTGACCATCCCTCACGGGTAGGCCAGGCTCAGCTCCAGCTCGGCCAGCCGGCGCGGGTCGCCGACGAACTCCAGCACCTCGATCCGTCCGGCCGCCACGGTGAATCTGACGAGGAGCTGCAGCCGGCCGTGCGGAGCGATCGCGATCGCCGGCTCGCCGTCGACGAGCAGCACCGCGGCGATCGCCACCCGGTGGGCCACCGACTGCGCCCCCTCGGCGATCTGACGGGCGCCACGCAGCTCGACCTGCGACGGATCGGAGACCAGGGCCGGGTCGATGCGGCGTACGACGTCCGGGGAGAGGAGCGCGAGCAGGTCGGACAGATCGCCGCCACGCGAGGCCCCGAGGAACGCTTCCGCGACGGCGAGGTGCTCGGCGTTGATCGCCCGAGCCGGCTCGACCGGCCCGTGCAGCCGCTCGCGAGCCCGGCTGGCGAGCTTCTTGGCGGCCGGAACCGACCGCTCCACGAGCGGCGCGATCTCGTCGAACGGGACCGCGAACAGGTCGTGCAGCACGTAGGCGACCCGCTGGCTCGGCGAGAGCCGGTCCAGCACGACGAGCATCGCCCGCCCGACCTCGTCGACGAGCACCGCCTCGTCCTCAGGAGTGTCGAGCAGGACCTCCTCGCGGAGGCGGGCGAGGTCGTCCTCGGACACCTCGCCGCGCCGTTTGCGCGCCCGGAGCTGGTCGAGGCAGGTGCGCGCTGTGATCGTGGTCAGCCAGCCGGGCAGGTTCGCGACGACCGCGGTATCGGCGGCGCTCGCCTTCAACCAGGCCGTCTGCACGGCGTCGTCAGCGTCGTCGACCGAGCCCAGCAGCCGATAGGCGACCGCGCGCAGATGCGGGCGCGTCTCCTCGAAGACCGCGGCCAGCGCGGCCTGGTCGGACTGATGCGGGTGCGGGGGTTGGCTCATGGGTCACCTTTCGCGATCACCGGACGTCAACGAGTCATCACCCACGCTGTACGCCGGACCACGCCAGGAGCTGTCCCATGAATATCACGCGACCCCCTGACGTGGTCCGTCTCAGCCGCCGACGAGCTGCGCCCGCGTCGGCACGTACGGCGTCACCCACAGCACCATCCCGGCCTCGGCCGGCGTACGGGCCGCCTTGCGGGAGTTGCACCGTCCGCAGCACGCGACCGTGTTGAGCCACGAGTCCTCCCCGCCACGGCTGGTGGGGAGGATGTGGTCGACGGTGGTGCCACGCGCGCCGCAGTACGCGCACCGGTGCCGGTCCCGGCGCAAGACGCCGTCCCGGGTGTACCCGGCCGGCCGGTACATCCACTTCGCTGCGACGTACCGGACCAGCCGGATCACCTTGAGATGGCCCGGCGCGACCGGCCACACCCGTTGGCGCAGGTGCGGCCCGGCCCGCCAGTCCTCATGGCCGTCCTCGACGGTCGCGACCTGCCGGAACAGCATCCGGACGGCGTGCTGGAACGTCACCTTGCCGAGCGGCTCGTAGGAGGCGTTCAGCAGCAGCACCGATGTCGTTGTCTCCACCACTGGCACCTCCTTTCCGAGTCGCTTCCTGAGTTGTTCGTGTCGGTGGGGTTGGTCAGCCCTTCACGCACATCAGCGTGGTGAGCCGGGCGACGACCTCGACGAGGTCAGTCTGGGCCTCGATGACGGCACCGAGGTCCTTGTACGCGCCGGGAATCTCGTCGAGAACGCCGGCGTCCTTGCGGCACCCGACCCCGGCGGTCTGGGCCGCGAGGTCCGCCACAGTGAAGGTCTTCCTGGCCTTGTTGCGCGACATCCGCCGGCCGGCCCCGTGCGAGGCCGACCAGTACGACGCCTCGTTGCCGAGGCCCTTCACGAGGTACGAGCCGGTGCCCATCGAGCCCGGGATCAGCCCCAAGTCGCCGGCGCCGGCGCGGATCGCGCCCTTGCGGGTGACGATCAGCTCGGTGCCGTCGGACAGCATCTCGACTGCGACGTAGTTGTGATGGGCAGAGATCTGCTCGCCGTAGACCACGTCAAGACCACGGTGCGCGAAATCGGCGGAGACGACCTCGCAGAACAGCGCCATCATCACGGCACGGTTCCGCGCGGCGTACTCCTGGGCCCAGTGCAGGTCGCGGAGGTAGGCGTCCATCATCGGTGTCCCGGCGAGGAACACCGCGAGGTCGCGATCGGGCAGCTCGAGGTTGTGCTCGAGCCCCTTCGCCTCGTTGATGTGCCGCTCGGCGATCTCCTTGCCGATGTTGCGCGACCCGGAGTGCAGCATCAGCCACACCTGGCCGTCCTCGTCCGAGGTCAGCTCGAGGAAGTGGTTGCCGCCACCCAGTGAGCCCATCTGCTTCATCGCCTTCGACTCCCGGTCCTGAACCCCGGTGTGCAGGTCGCCGAAGCCGGACCAGAACGCCGCCCAGCCGGCGTACTGGCCCTGGTCGACGCCGAGCCGTGCTACGTCCGGCGCCGCCTTGTGCGCCGAGAACCCGACTGGGATCGTGTTCTCGACGGCGTGCCGCAGCCGGAGCAGGTTCTCGGGCAGGTCGTCGACCGTCAGGCTGGTCCGCACGGCCTGCATCCCGCAGCCGATGTCGACGCCGACCGCGGCAGGAGACACCGCGTCGCGCATCGCGACGACGGACCCGACGGTCGCGCCCTTGCCGAGGTGGACGTCTGGCATCACCCGGACGCCGTGCACCCACGGCAGCCGGGAGATGTTGCGGAACTGGTCGAGCGCCTCGTCCTCGATGTCGCGCGGGTGCGCCCACATCAGGGTCTCGGCGCCGGCGCCCGGAAGGGGCACCGGGAACTCGTGCGTGGTGGTGGTCATGGTCGCCTCCTCGGCGTGGTGGGTCTCAGTCAATTCGTGGTTCCGGGGCCCGCAGCTCCGACGGCTGCGGGCCCCCGTACGACCGTGTGGTCTCAGGCAGCGGTCACCTTCTTGGGCCGACCGGTCTGCCGCACCCGGTCGACCGGCTTGCCGGCCTCCAGCAGGACGCCGCCCCAGACGCCCCACTCCGACCGGCTCGTGCCCAGGTCCAGGCACACGTCCCGCACCTCGCAGGTGCCGCAGACTGTCTGGGCCAGCGCCAGGGTCTCCGCGTCGACCGGGTCGAACACGTCGGGATCGTCGTACCCGGCACAGGTCCAGGCGACCTGGGGCGTCGGGAATGCGAACGCCACAGTGACGCCCTTGGTGTCGAGGAAGTCGCGGTCGCTCGAGATGTAGTTCGTGGTCATGTGCCGTCACCTCCTTCGTCTCGGGTGGCACAGGTCTGTGTTCGGGCGTCTTCTCCGGGCAGCACGCAGAAGGGCCGCCCCTGCTGGCTGAGGCCCTCGGTCGTGTTGACCTGGACGTCGCCTGCTGGAGCGGCCCGGTTGTTCCGGTGCTTCGTGGCACCTACACGGGCGACTCCAAGCGCGGCTCCAGCCGGCTCGGCTCGTAACCTCGGAGGTCGACGGGCTTGGTCGCGTCGACGGACAGCGAGCAGGCAGCATCCAGCGCGCGGGCCGACAAGCAGCTCACGTTCATCTGGTGATTCCTGGTTCTCACGGGTCGGTCTTCCGTATCGGTCTCGCCGGCCGCTCTGGCCGGACGAGAAGAAAGAGTAGAGGCCGCCTACCGAGGTGGCCTAACAGGTTTCGATGCGCTCAGGAAGCGGTGCCGCCGAACGAGTCCGGACCACTGAACCGGGTCAGGTCGGCGCCGGACTCGTAGGCGTCCATCCACGCGAATGCCAGATCGGGCAGCGGCTGGTGCGCCGGGTCGTGCTTCGGCGTCTGGGAGAGCAGCAGGTGCCAGAGCATCGAGCGGAGGTCGGCGCGCGGCACCCGGCCGAGCATCGACGGCGGAGTTCCGTCGGCGCCCTGGCGCTTGGCCGGCGAGCGGAGCTCGGCCCGCGCCAGCGCGAACGAGAGCGTCGTCGCTGCGCTGACCGCTCGGTCGGCCTGCGGGACGTGCTCGTCGAACCCGGCGACGATCTCCATCATCACCGAGTAGATGTGCCGGAAGGTTCGTGGCATCCACTGGGTCCGCTTCCACGGGTTGTCGACCAGCGCGTTGAAGATGACCAGCCCCGAGCTGCGGTGCTCGATCTCCTCCACGAAGTGCCAGGTCATCAGACCGGCGACGCGGTCGTCACCGCCGACGAGCAGCGAGTCGCTGTTGTTGAGCAGCATCGTGAACAGCGGCGTGAAGGTCGCCTCCAGGTTCGCGATGTACGCCGCGTTGAACTCGACCGACTCGGTCTCGACAAGCTCCTCGAACCGCGCGAGAGCCCGGTCGTAGACGGCCTCGAGCCCGGGGTACTTCTCGATCAGGGCGAGCATGTGCCGCCGGTGCGCGCTGGAGTGCTGGGCCTCCTGGCGCAGGAACGCCTCTGCCTCCTCGGCGACCTCGGGATCGGTGAACCGGCTCTCGGCCTGCCGCACGACCTTGATGATGAACTTCTCGAACGGGACCGCGACGAACGTGAACGCGTTGGTGAAGACGCTGAACTCCGGGTTGTGCGGCTGCCAGTTGAAGTCGACGGGCTCGGAGAAGTCGAACGGCATCTTCCGGATCACCAGGTCGGTCATGCTGTCCTCTTCTCGTGAGCGTGGAGCTCATTCGCAGCGCCGAGGCCACTGATCCCGCTATAACTGGCGGGTGGAGGACCTCTGGTACAGCATGACCCACCGTTGGTACGTGACGCTCTTCCTGGTCGCGTTCCTGATCTACAGCACGCTCGAGCAGGGTCTCAAGCGGACCGTGTTCTGGGCGGTCACCGGCTACGGGATCACCTTCTGCGCAGAGTGGATGAGCATCAACCACCACTTCCCGATGGGCAACTACCAGTACAACTACGGGGCGCTGCACAAGGACCTGATCATCGACGGGGTGCCGTTCTTCGACTCGCTGTCGTTCGCCTTCCTGTCCTACGTGGCGTTCTCGTTCGCGCAGTTCTTCGTCGCGCCGCTGGTACGCCGCCGGTTCGACGTGCAGCGGCTGAGCACCCGCAAGATCCGCAACGGCGCGACGGTCCTGGTCCTCGGCGCGTTCTTGATGCTCGTCATCGACTGGGTCACCGACCCGGTCACCGTGCTGGGCAAGTACTGGTTCCTCGGCGACATCTACTACTACCCGAAGCCCGGATA